>PLFY01000213.1 GCA_003138365.1 Acidobacteriaceae bacterium | reverse complement strand
TCTTATCCGCGCGTGGAGGATCGAACGAGATCGTATAAAAGGCGTTTGCATCCTGGATACAACTGTCGATCTCCGAGGCCAGGTCGTTGCTGGGAGGCAGGACGCGTCCCCCGCTTTGTACGGCAAGCACTTTCAAGCCCAGGTTGGAGGGGCTTGCCTTCTGGGCTGACTTAACGCCCTTCAGGAAGTCTTCATAAAGGAACGTGCCCGAGCCGGATTGTCCCGCTGAGATGCTGTAGAGCGCGATGTGCGCTTCGCGGAGACTGCTTGAAAGCTCGACGATAGAATCGAAGAGCTGCTCCTGACCCTTGGACGATGACGATTGAAACCTCGACGAATCGAGCATCGGCCACCCTGGGCCAACCCAGATCAGTATCTTCAACCCGGGATTATTCTCTTCAGTCTGCGCAATTGAGTCGAGATTCCGAACCGAAAGGAGAACACGATCTAGGTCGCCCCACGCACCTTGCGCGCGGTCGATGGTACGCAACTGACCGTCGACCTGATTGAGAGCCGCGGCCACCGCGCTCCCATCGGCTGAAAGATCGGACTGGAATTGCACACCGTCCTTGGTAAAGAGATAGATGGACATCGGCTGAGCAAGATGGCTGCTCTTCAGGCGGAGAAACCTCCCGATCTCCTGGCGCTCGGCGGCGACCTGCTGGAAATCGACATTGACTGTATCCAGCAGCAAAATGACCTCGACCCGATGGTCGGCCGCTTGACCGGCTCCTGCCGGTCGGACGGTTCCGTCGATGGCTTGAAAGGAGAGAATCTTGGCAGGCAGGCTGTTATCGAGAAGCGTGAAGTCCTTGAGATCGAGGCCGGAAACGGGCTTTCCCGACTTGTCGGTCACCATAACATCGAGCTTGATGCGGCCTTCCACCACGTCGGGCGGCGATGCCTGAGCCGCGGACGCCGTTTCATACTGCGTCGCAGTTCCCGCTGGAACGGCGACTTGCAGCCCGAAAGCAAGGGCCGGCAAGGAAAGAAACAACAACAGACGGATACTGTACGACATACCTATATCATTCACCTCATTGCAACTACCACCCGATTCTCCGGTAACAATCCTACACGATCCTCCGCGTGGTCGCTCACTGCAATCGCCGGTTTTTGCGCTCAAATCATCCTCTGTTTCATTCTATTAAAATAGGATTTCCATTCTGCCTTTCAGCTGCGGACTAAT
This sequence comes from Acidobacteriaceae bacterium, assembly GCA_003138365.1. Lineage (GTDB taxonomy): Bacteria > Acidobacteriota > Terriglobia > Terriglobales > Acidobacteriaceae > Telmatobacter. Next base: position 3,236 of record PLFY01000213.1, on the reverse strand, counting down.
GTATCTCCATGGGTCTTCGTTTGCGATCTTTCTTGCATCCGCTCCAAAGACAAAGGCGTGGGCGAGCCCTGCGGGGCTTCCGCCCGGGCCGAAAAGTCACCATTTGCACCGCTTCATGGCGACTTCACGGACACGTCATCATTGGTTCCCCTCGATAGTCCAGACTGCTTCGCCTTGCCGGTCTCAGGTGGGTTGGATGAAACTACACCCGCGCCTTCCCGCACATAATAGAAACGGTCCGCAATCAGATTGGTCAACGTTTCTACCTTCCCATCCGGCCATAAGACTTCGGCCTTATCCACCCGCTGATGATCGCCGAGGCCAAAGTGGATACGAAGGTCGCTCTGCGACAGGTAGCTCCCTCCGCTAATGACTTCGCCAAGCTGTACCAAGTCGCCAGCCGTCGCGCGCACGCGCGCATTCAATGCCAGGCGATTGCTTTTAACACCTTCTAACTGAAAGCTGATCCAGTGGTTTTCCGGGCCGCCTTCCGGACGCAAAATCATCGGTTGGCCCTTGAGATTCTCGACAACCGCTTCGAGTTTGCCGTCGTTGAAGAGATCACCTATCGCCATTCCACGGCTCACCTGCGGAATCTGGATTGCGGCGCCTGCCAATTTACTGATGTCCTTGAACGTCCCATTGCGCTGATTCAAGAACAGCAACTTCGGCTCAAGGTATTTGAGACCCGAGCCCATCTCATCTACCTGTGGATACACGTGCCCGTTGACGATGAAGATATCCTGCCAGCCATCGTTGTTGAAATCGACAAAGGCGTCGCCCCACCCCACATATCCTCGTGTACCTCTTCCAATTCCCGAGGGCACAGAAACATCCGTGAAGCTCATTCCGCCGTCGTTGCGATAAAACGCGGCGTATTCGTTGTCGAAGTGAGAGATCAAGAGAGACATGCGTCCGGTGTGCGTATAGTCACTCCAGGCAATACCCATATTGGCCTGCCTTGCGCCACTTTCGCTCAGGCCTACGCCTGATGGGAAGCTGACATCCTCAAAAGAACCGCGCCCATCGCCCTGGTAAAGATAGTTCGGCTGGCCGTCGTTGGTGACAAACAGATCGAGCTTGCCGCTATTTTGGAAATCCAACCAGATTGCCGTCAGGCCATAGCGGTGCTCCTCATCCCCTACCCCTGATTTCTTTGAAACATCGGTGAAAGTTCCATCCCGGTTGTTGTGGTAGAGATTGTCAGGAGAGCCCTTCAGGCCGCGCGGCCCGCATTGCACATCGATGCCCATGTATCTGCATGAATCGCTGGATCCGAATGCCGCCATATCGTCCAGATGAAAATCCAAATAGTGCGAAACAAAGAGGTCGGCCCAGCCATCGCCGTCGTAGTCTCCAAAGGCTGCTCCCGTGGCCCACATGTGGTCGCCGCTCAGCCCGGCTTCTTGGGTCACATCGGTAAACGTGCCGTCGCCGTTGTTCCGATAAAGCACAACTCCACCGAAACAAGTCACCAGCAGGTCGGGCCATCCATCGTTGTTATAGTCTCCGACCGATGCGCCCATCGCCCAGCAGGGGTATCCCACCCCGGCCTTTTCGGTAACATCGGTGAACGTGCCATCATGATTATTGTGGTATAGAGCGCTCCGCGCCTTCTGGCCATGAAGCGCCATCTCCACGCTCTGCGCATTCGTAAAATAGATGTCGGGCCAACCGTCGCGATCATAGTCGATTAGCGCCACGCCCCCGCTCATTGACTCAACAATGAACTTCTGTTCGGGACTTGAAAAATGTTCGAAGTTGATGCCGGTAGAGGCTGTGATATCCACAAGCTCCGGATAGCTAAGACTGGCTGCGTTTGTCTGTTTCCCTGGGACGGTATTCGCGTTCCCCTGCTGCTCCAGCGTCAGCGACGCAACAGGGGGATGCACTTGTCCTATGCCCGCGGGAAAGAGGCATGAGATAAGAAGCACAGGGCACAGGCTGAAGAACCCCACTCCAGGTTTCGGCATTGTGATTTCTCCAGTCGCCATTCGCTTTCCGCGACCGTTCTTTACTTCATTTGCCGGCGGCAATTCTTTCCACAGTCGCCGGGAAAAAACATAGAGTAACACTCATTAACAGGGGAATCCCGCGAAAACAATTCTAAGCCTGGCGCTAATACCTTTCAAACAACAAAAGCGCCTCAATGCAGCGTGGGGGAAGCGTAGATTGTGGCCGTCCGCAGTCCGTCCGGCTCGAGCATTCTCGACAGCAAGGTTCTCGACTTCTTCGTTCGATTCGTGCTTTCAAGCAAGGGTTGCAGATTTACTTCGCATCGCGGTCGACGGATTCATACGGAATGATCAACCGCATCTCGCCACCGCAACGCTTCAATCCTGTCCAGATCGTCGGGGCGAGGGATCAGGCCAATGTCTTCGGAAAATCGGTTAATCAGCCCGAAGGCCTTGGAGAGGCTGGTGCCGCCTTTGAAAACCATCTGGTTACCCTACCACTCCCGCCGAGCGACATGCCAGGCCGGGTTCTCAAACGAAGCCGAACCTGATTCCGGCCGAATCACCGCTACACGTACAGAACCCCGTTTCGGGCCACCGCGGCCGAATCGATTAAGGATCGGCGACAACACACCCGGAACGCCCCGCTGGGGCAGCCGTCCGCTTGCCTTTTGTTCACGCCCACCGATGAGGTATCGTTTCTGAGGGAGAGCATTCGATGCGAGTTGCGGAACTCATCGCTCCCCTGACATTCCGGCTCACTGACATGCCGATTGAAGATCCCGGACCGGGCGAAGTGCAGGTCCGGATCGAGGCTGTGGGCGTCTGCGGGTCCGATCTCCATGCCTACTCCGAGGGCGCGGTCGGCGGCACTCCCAATGTCAACACGATGGTGCTTGGGCAAAGCACTCTGGAACCATTCAGAACCACAGCATTCAACAGCATGGCCGCAACGGCAACAATATTGTCCCACTTGAGTTGCTTGATGAGTCTGTCCCCAGCTTCTTGCACCAAGTTACCCAGCGCGAATGAACAATGGATGAGCAGAGTCAGCTCTGCACCGCTGACGGATTGCAGAGACACGAAAACCGGAGGGAGCCCCTTCACTAGGGCGAGCAGCTCACCGATCAGGAAGAATCCCGGCAGAATAATCGCAGCCAGATCGTAAAGCTCCAGCTTCAATTTGGACAGTTCCATACGTCGCCATCTCCTCCCGTGCCAGAAATCCAGCGAAGCTCTTTTCTTCCGACAATGAGCATTACAGCAGGCAACCCATCGATC
>PLFY01000036.1 GCA_003138365.1 Acidobacteriaceae bacterium | reverse complement strand
GATGAAGGTGGCCATGGTGGTGAAGCGCTTGAGCGGCGTGTAAATGGCCACGTACGTGAAGGCCGTGAGCAGCGCCAGGGCTACGGTGAGCAAATTAGTGTGCAGCGCCAGCCACACGGCGCCCAGGCCGAGAGCGCCAAGGCCCGCCACGATTCCCTGAGTGAGGGAAAATCGTCCGGCAGCCAGCGGCCGATTGGCGGTACGGATCATGCGTGCGTCGGTCTTGCGCTCCAGGGCCTCGTTGAGCGCGCCGGCTCCGGCGGAAACCAGGCCGATGCCGAGCAGCGTGTCCAGCAAGCCGCGTTGCAGGCTCGAGATTCCCGACAACATCGACCCCAGATAAAAGCCGCCCCATCCGGTGACCAGCACCAAGGCGACCACCTTGACCTTGAACAATTCGCGGAGGTCGTGAATGAGCGTTGCGGTTGCTCCGGGGCTGGGAGCGTGGATATGACCGTGGGCCAAACCCGGACCCAGCCCGGCATTCTCAGCCGAAGGCGCTACGAGGTCTGCCGGAACTGCGGCCTGGGAGACGGGAGTCATCTAGTAAGTATGAAAACCTCGGTAGGAACCCGGAGCGAGTGGCGGCCGGGAGGCTGTACTGATGATAGCAAGCGGGGTAGTTAGGCGTGGCTCAAGCGGCGAGACTCACCGTCCGTTCTTCGGCTGCGAGAGGAATGGATTCTCGATTAGGACTCCGGCTATGCGTTGACTTGGATTCAGATCTTCGGAGAGAATCCGCGTCGCGCCGGCCTTGATCGCAGCGGCAACAATCAGCGCGTCCCAGAAGCCGATCCTGGCCTCATCCTCGATACGAAAGGCCTGTTTGATCTCCTCCGGGGTTGTAATAACGCACCAGCGCGCATACCGCGCCAGAATCAATCGAGCTTTCTCCTTTGACAGCGGAGAAGCCAACTTTCGCGTCACATTAACGTAGAATTCCTGCAAGACCTGCATGCTCAAGGCGCCAGTGCGCTGTTGCCACAGGTTTAGCAAGACATGCTGCGCTGTCTGTTGCTTCCTTCCTGCATCGATGTCGTAGGCATAGACCAGGACATTTGTATCGATGAACACCTTAGCGTTCATGGAGCGAGTCACGGTCCAGCTTATGAGTTCCGCCCAGGTGGAGTCCTTCCTCCATCAGAGCCAAAGCTCCCTTCATATCCCGCTCGTAATCATCCTCCGAGTTGGCAAGCTGCTCTAGCTGGCTGGTCAGCAGCCCGCTGATGGAGGTGGAACGCTGGGCGGCAAGCACGCGCGCCTTCTGAATCGTCTGCTGGCTCAGGCGCAGAGTGATGTTTTGCTTTTTGTCGAGTGAGGGCTTGGCAAGCGTAGGCATATTGAAGCGGCCTCCCGTACACGTGTAATACGTGTAGCACGTTTTACACGTGATTGCAACCTGATTGGAATTCTTGGGCGCTTACCGTTAGCTCAGACGGGCGGCCTGGAGGATCGCATCCACGGCTTCCTCCGGCGTGAGGGCATCGACTGCAATCGAAACATGAGCGGTGCGATAGAGCGGGAGGCGGCGCTGGTAGCGGTTGGCCAGGTTGGCCTGGTCGGCGAGGATGGGCCGGATGTGTTCCGTGCCGCTGCATCGGGCCAGAGTGGTGGCGAGTTCGACCTCAAGGTGGACGAGGATCGTGCCGGGGGCGGTGAGGAGCAGCTCCCGGGTGGCTGGGTGCTCGATTGCGCCTCCGCCCAGGGCCAGAACCTGAGCATCGCCAGCCGCGTGCAGGCGGGCGATTGTCGCGTGCTCGCGGTCGCGAAATGCAGCTTCGCCGTGGCGAGCGAAGAGTTCGACGATGGGAACGCCAGCTTCAGCCTCGATGACATCGTCCACATCGATAAAGCTCCAGCCCAGGCGGCGGGCGACGAGCGGCCCGACGGTGCTTTTGCCCGAGCCCATGAAGCCTGTGAGGACGATGCGTCGTGGCCGGGTTGCGGCGGCGAATTGGGTCGGTTCGCTCATATACATGTGTCAGGGCAAAAACTCACAGCTTCCGGAAAAACTCATGTCGGGCTGGCAGAAGTGTCAGGGCACGACTTCAGTCGTGCCGAAATGGCTGCAAAATGAAGATCGGGCTTTAGCCCCTGAGGGACGCCTCCCGAGCGCCTAGCTTCAAGTCCGCCCTTTTTCCAGCCTGTAAAGCCCACGACGGATCTTGCAATGTTCATCTACCAACAGTATAGGCAAGCGGAGTTACAAGCCTGCGACCGGTCAGGCCAAAGCATCAACCCAGCGCAATCACCACCGCTCCTGCGGTGATGAGCACCCCGCCGGCAATGGCCGGCGGGGTGAGCTTTTCTCCCAGCAGCAGCCAGGCAAACACGATGACCAGCGGGACGCTGAGCTTATCCAGCGGAGCCACGCGCGAGGCTGGTCCCAACTGCAGGGCGCGGAAGTAGCACAGCCAGGAGAGTCCCGTGGCCAGGCCGCTCAGCGTGAGAAAGAGCAAGGTGCGTCGGTCGAGCGCGCGAATTTCGCCGAGCAGGCTCATGCCGGGCCTGCTCAGCGCCAGCGCAATGCCCCAGGCAAAGACGACCACCACGCTGGTGCGCAGGGCGGTGGCCAGGTTCGAGTCCACATGCGCCACGCCCACCTTGGCCAATAGCGCGGTAGCGGCGGCAAAGACCGCGGAAAGCAGTGCCCATCCAATCCAACTCATGGGGATTATGGTACGCGGCTGGTGCGCTGGCCGTACTCCTCTAAACTTGAATTCATGCAGACTGGCCGCGCCAGCAAGACCGCTCTCGGTGTGGCCATTCGCCGCGCCGCGCATCAATTGATGGACCATCCGCCGGTCCTCGACGATCCAATAGCAGTCCGCCTGGTCGGGTCCGCCCATCCCCGCCAGATGGAGCGCGCCAGTCACCGCGTCGCCCGCGACTTTCGCGCCTTCATGGCCGTGCGCAGCCGCTATGTTGAAGACCAACTTGCCGAAGCAGTAGCGCAGGGCGTAAGCCAGTACGTGGTTCTCGGCGCCGGGCTCGACACCTTTGCCTATCGCAATCCATTTCCCACGCTGCACGTCTTCGAAGTCGATTTTCCCGCCACCCAGCAGTGGAAGCAGTCCATGCTTGCCGAAGCCCAGATCGCGCTGCCCGCCAATCTCACCTTCGTGCCTCTGGACTTTGAGCATCACACGTTGGCCGGGGAGCTGGCCGAGGCGGGCTTCAATTCGCGAGAGCCCGCATTCTTCGGCTGGCTGGGAGTAGTGCCTTACCTGACGATCGCGGCCTTTCGCGCCACCCTGAGCACAATAGCCCAACTCCCGCAGGGCAGCGCCGTAGGCTTCGACTACGGCCTCTCGCCGCAGACGCTCAGCCCCGTCGGCCGCACCGCCTTCGACGCGCTGGCTGCCCGTGTCGCCGCCGCCGGAGAGCCGTTCCAACTGTTCTTTACGCCGGAATCGATGGAAGCCGAACTCCGCAACGCCGGCTTTCACCGCATCGAGCAGTTGGATTACGAGCAACTCAACCAGCGCTACTTCAACAATCGCGCCGACGGCCTGAAGCTCTCCCCCGTGAAGCTGGCCATGCTGGTCACCGCCTGGGTGTAATTCGGGGGAATGGTGCATTCTCCCAATGAGCGACGACACGCCCGCAACCCGCTGCGCCAGACTGCATCGGGGCTCGAAACCTGCGTTGGCCTGTTAGCGTCAGCTCAAAACCGGTTCCCGGTTGTCGGCTGCTGTCCGCCACGAGATATCATCCGGCGACAGCACCAGAGAAGTGAATTGCAATCAATGCAGCCCATTGGATCCAGATGAGCTACGATGATCACAATCGCCCATGAGATTCTTAAGAGCCCTGTTTATAGTCCTTGCATTGCCTCGCCCGATTTGTGGGGCATCGACTCCACCGCCTGTCGATTTTGAGATGCCGGCTTCGGGAAAGGTCGTGGTTCCCGCGAAAGGCGGCGTTGAATTTGACGCCATGCTCAACGGACAGGGGCCATTCCGATTGATCTTCGACTCAGGCGCGTCGATGAACGCTCTGTGCCCCGCAATTGCAAAACAGCTTGGACTGCGCCCGGAGGGCCCTGTCATCCAAGCTACCGGCGCCGGCAGCGGTTCGACCGCAACGCAAGCAGCCAATGTCGCTTTAGTACGCATCGGCGATCTTGTTCTGCACGATCAGGCGTTCCTTATCCTGCCCCTGTCATGGGGTGACCGTCCCGGGCCCGTGGGTGAAGTTAGCTACGAGCTGATGAAGAGACTTGTCGTCACGGTAGATTATGAGCGCGAACACCTTTCGTTCAGCCTGCCGCTTTCGTTTACCTACTCCGGACATGGCGTGAAGGTTCCGATGGAACCGCCGTTCCCCTTGATGCAAGTCCGCGCGAGCATCAATGCAGCGAGCGGCGTTTTTCGCATTGACACAGGCGCCGAGGACAGCTTGACCGTGGAACAGAGGTTTGTGAGCCAGCACGATCTGGTCAAGCAACTGTCGCCGCGTTATCACGGATACTCCGGGTCAGGCGTAGGCGGCGCCGAGCCAACGTCCTACTACGGACGCGTGGAGACACTGCGCATCGGGGAGGCCGAAGTGAACCACGTGATTGCCTTCCTTTGCGACGGGCAGGCTATATCGGATGACAACGCAGGCAATATCGGGACTCGAATTCTTCGCCAGTTCAACATTACATTTGATGTCCCGCACGGCGTGCTCTATTTTGAAAAGAATTCCAACTGGGGAAAGCCTGAAGTCTTCAATCGGGCGGGCATTGTCGTTGACTCGATCCAGCAAGACCAAAAAGTAATGAATGTACTTCCGGGGAGTCCTGCCGAGATTGCCGGGGTTGTCGTCGGCGATATCATCATGAGGATTGACGGACGTGCGCCGAATGACAATCCGCTTCAACAAGACGATCCTGCTTTTCTGCAGCCGGTGGGAACGGTGGTACACCTCACTATCCAGCACGGAGACAAGATACGGAAGATTGATGTGACGCTGCAGGACCTTCTTTAGCTACGCCGGCTTAAGATGCTTTCGCGGCAGAGCCTATGCCTGGTTCGGCTAGGCGAATGTCGGAATCATTGCAATTGACGAATCACGCGGAGTCCCGTGGGCTCGCCTCAGTTGGTGCATAATCGCCGTAGCTTTAATCGAGCCTCTGTGATGCAGATTTCGGGATTCCGGCATCTCACTGGCCAACCGGAAACTACACAGCCACCAATCGGCGTCCCGGCTGCGCCTCCGCGTTAAGATGAGTTATGCGCTTGCCCGTCATTCTACNNGTGTTCACCACGCGTACTGAGGCGTATCACTCCGAGACGGTGTTGACCGATGCGGTGATCCGCGAGTTTGCCACCCGCACCCGGTTCCGCGTGACGCCGGACGCGAACCCGGACGCCGACGCCGTGCTCCACGGGACGATTCTCAAAGAGACATCGGCGCCGCTGACTTACAACTCCTCGACGCAGCAGTCGTCCAGCTTCCTCATTACCATGGAGGTTTCAGTCACTCTGACCGGGCGGGACGGCAAGATCCTCTACGAGAACAAGGACTACGTCTTTCGGCAGCAGTACCAGGCCACCACCGACCTGGCGGACTTCATTCAGGAGAACCCGGCGGCCATGCAGCGGCTCAGCCGCGATTTTGCGCGCGCGCTGGTGGCCGATGTGCTGGAAGGGTTCTAAGGTCCCGCGGCCAGAGCGAATTTGCGGTAGTTCCGGTCCGGTTTTGCACGTGCTCCGTCCCTTTTGGTCTGGCCTCGCCTTCCATGGAACGGTATTCTGGAGCTGCATGGTCAATGCACTCATATCCCGGAGTCTGCCCCTTTGACGGCCGGGCGCTGGGGCGCGGGGTTTGCCGCCGTGGGCCGCTTTGTGGCGGAGATTGAGGCTGCCGCAGCTGGCAGCGGCCCGCTTCGGCCGGGCTATGTGCTGGTGGGCGACGAGGCATTTCTCCAGGATCGCTGCCGCAGTGCCGTGCTGAAGGGCTTCGTGCCCGCTGACCTCAGGGATTTTTGCCTGTCGGAATTTGATCTGGCCGGGACTTCGATCTTTGAGGTCCTTGACCGGGCGCAGACGCCTTCGCTCATGGCGCCCTTCCAGGTGATTTTTGTGCGCGGCGTGAAACAGCTCTACACCCGTGGCGCCAAGAAGGACGAGTTTGCCGCGCTGGATCGCTACTTCCGTTCGCCAAACCCGCAGGCGCTGCTGATCTTTGTGGCTGATTTTGTGCGTATCCCCTCCGACGCGCGGCGCATGGAGTTGGACGACAAAAATCGTTTCGAGCGCCTGACCGAGACCTTGGGGGACCACTGCGGCATGGTCGAGCTGGCGCGGGTGAACGAGGAAGACGCGATGCGCTGGAGCGTGACCACCGCGCAGCAGGCCGGCGTCCGCGTGGACCCCGATGCGGCCCGCGAACTGGTGGATGCGCTGGGCGCGGATATGATGCTCATCTCCTCAGAGCTGGAAAAGCTGCTGCTCTATACGCTGGGCCGCGGACGGATCACCCTGGGCGACGTGGAGACCATGGTGCTGGCCGCAAAGCAGCGCTCGCTTTATGAGTTGACTGACGCCATCAGCGCCCGCGACCGGGCCCGTGCCCTGGCCCTGCTGCACGGGCTGCTGAACAGTTCCGAGGCCGGCGAGGACGCGGCCATCGGTCATCTTTATATGCTCGCCCGGACCTTCCGCCAGATGCTGGTCATTCTGGAGAAGAACGTGCGCGACTCGCGCGCCATCTGGCAGGCGTTGTGGCAGGGATTCCGCATGCCGCCGTTTGCCGCCGACGACCTGATCCGCCAGGCAAGGCGCTACAAGAGCCGCCGCGACCTGACCAGGGCGCTCAAGCTGATTGCCCGCGCCGATCTGGAATTGCGCTCGTCCCCCCCGGACAAGCGGCTGGTGCTGGAGCGGCTGGTCTACGAGCTGGCTTCTGAGCCCAAACCCCCTGCGCCCGCATGGGCCTCGGCGCAGTTGTCCTTCGAGGGTTAGGACCAGCGCGTTCTCTGTCCCTACCTTTTCCCGTTCTCGTTCAGCCAGACGGCAAATTGCGCGTCTTCTTTCTGAATATGGGTTTTGAACCAATCGCGCAAGAAGATCACCGTGTGCTCGTTCAGCTTGAAGCCGCCCCGGTTGAAACGGGCCAGCAGCGCTTCCAACTGCTCAAGCAGGTACTGGTGCTTGAAAACATGAAGAGCCAGCCCAGGGTATTGGTTGGCCGCCATCAGCGATTCTTCCGATGAGAAGTGGGCGCGGGTGACCTCCACCACTTTGCGCAGAAGCGGGCCGGTCAGGCCTTGCTGATTGTCGATCACCACCGCTTCATGAAGTTCGTTGATGGCCAGCGCCAACTCCCGGTGTTCACGATCCATGGATTCAACGCCGACGCTCAACTCGCCGCTCCAGTTCAACAATTCCGCTGCTGCCAATTCCATAGCCGTCTCCTGCTGAAGGTTATTGGACAATTGCGCCATTTAGCAAGGCCGAATCTGCTCTACCGCACGCCATGCATATTCAGCCACAGCCCATACTTCAGGTCGTCCTCTTGAATGTGATCGGTGTGCCAATCGTTCAGGAAGCTCAGTGATTGACCGTCCAGCGTCACGGTGCCCTCTCTACAGTCGTTGAGAACCGACTCCAATTGCTCCATCATATGTTGGTGATGGAGGCGGTGCCGGGCTGTGCCTGGGTACCGCGTGGCCGCCATCATTCCCTCTTCGAGAGCGAAATGCGTCAGCGTGAAGTCCGCCAGCTTGCGCAGAAGCTCCCCGTTGCGGGTTCGATCCTGATTGCCCAACACCGCTGCCTGAAGTTCGTTGATGGCATCCGTCAGTTGCCGGTGATCGCAATCCAACAGTCTGACGCCTACACTTGTTTCAGCGTATTCGGTCGCTAGTTCCATGCCGCCCTCCTTTAGAATTTTATCCGGCGCCGCATTCAGAGTTCAGAAGGGGAAAAAGCATTGCAACGATTCTTGCATGCAGCCGTCCCGCCTCTGCGTGCAGCAGCGGCAAGCGGATCGATGCGCGCAGTGCTGCTTTCAGCGCACCCCGTGCTCATTCAGCCAGGGGCCATACTCATGGTCCGTTTTCTGAATGTGGTTGGTGAGCCAGTCGCGCAGGAAGTTCATCAGTTGAAGGTTCACCGTGACTTCGCCGCGCTCGTGGCGCGCGGCGAAATCCTCGACCTGTTTGATCAGATCCCGATGCTTGATCTTGTGGTCGGCCAACCCTGGATACTTTGCGGCCGTCATCATCGCCTCTTCGTCCTTGAAGTGGGTATGCGTGTACGCCACCAGCTTCTTCAGCAGAGGGCCGGTCAAGCTTTGCGCCTGGCCTTTCAACATCGCCGCGTGAAGGTCGTTGAGGAGTCCAAACAGTACCGTATGCTGACTGTCGAGGGGCTTGACCCCAACCGAATACTTGCTGTTCCACGTCAAAAGCGCCATGCGTTCCCTCCCTGCCGGAAGACTCCGACAAGGGAGTTATCGGCCAGGGCGCAGGGAAGTTGAATGAGAGTTCCGGCTGCGCTGCGAACAGGCTCCCGTACTGTGACCGCATGATTGTGGAATGGCCGGAAAGTAGCGCCGGCCTCCTAGCCGGCTGTAGCGCGGGCTTCCCAGCCCGCGCTCGCACCCCTCATAGCACCATTTCATCCGGTCAGAGACCTAGTTCT
>PLFY01000044.1:7489-22822 GCA_003138365.1 Acidobacteriaceae bacterium | reverse complement strand
CAGCCTCTGGCTGGCTTTTCGCTGAAGGGAAACCGGGGAGGATTTTTGAAGAGATTGAGCGATCGGTTCCACTTTTTGCGCGATCGGCTCCCCTTTTCCTTCCCCACAACCGGCCGGTTCGGGCAGTCGCTTGCCCACCTAGGACGCCAACAATGCACCTGATTCTGTTTATTGTGTTTGCCGGATTCTGCCTGGCTGGAGCGGTCAATCTTCTGCTCCAGACCCATCCCATCAACAGCGCCCTGTCGCTGATTGTGGTGATGACCTCGCTGGCCGTGCTCTACCTGCTGCTGGGCGCGGAGTTTCTGGCCGCCGCGCAGGTGATCGTCTATGCCGGCGCCATCATGGTCCTGTTCACCTTCGTGGTCATGCTGCTCAACGCCGGTCGCGAAGAGCGCACCATGGGCAGCCGCGTGGCGCGCGCCGTGGGCTTTCCCGCAGTCGTCGTAATCCTGGGCGTCGTCGCCACCGTGATTCTCAGTGCGCAAGGCCTGGGCGTTGCCGGTCTGCGCGACGGAATCACCTCCACTGAAGAGCTGAGCCGGGTGCTCTTCACCGAATTGCTCCTTCCCTTTGAAGTCACTTCGGTGCTTATCCTCATTGCGATTCTGGGCGCGGTTGCGCTGGCCCGTCACGGTCATGGAGACCAGGACGGGAATCGAGAAAGGACTACGGCCAAGTGAATTCGCTCCTCTCACAAGACGTTCCGCTTTCCTGGTATCTGCTGCTGAGTGCGGTGTTGTTTTCGCTCGGCATCGCCGGCTTCCTCATCAAGCGCAACCTGATTACCGTTTTCATGTCCATTGAGCTCATGCTCAACGCCGTCAATCTTTCCTTTGTGACCTTCGCCCACCAGTGGCATGAGGTGAAGGGGCAAATCTTCGTCTTCTTTGTGATGATGGTGGCCGCGGCGGAAGCTGCCGTGGGACTGGCCATCATTATTGCCGTCTTCCGCGCTCGCGCTACCCTGGCCGTCGATCGTATCGACCTGATGAAACTATGAACGCACCTCTCTATCTTTGGTTGATCCCGGCGTTGCCGTTCGCTGGTTTCCTGATTAACGGACTCCTCGGCCGCCGGTTGCCGAAATGGCTCGTGACTACGGTTGCGTTGCTTGCGCCACTGGCAGCATTCGGCGTGGTGCTGAATGCTGCTTTGAGCTTGTTCGGATTTGGCCCGGCAGTTAGTTCCCTGCCCTACCTCGAGACTTGCCCCATCAGCTGGATCAACGTCGGCACTTTGCACATCGACTTCAGCTTCGTCCTCGACCAACTCTCGCTGGTCATGCTTCTGGTCGTCACCGGCGTCGGCTTCCTGATCCACATCTACTCCGTCGGCTACATGGCCCACGAAGAAGGCTACTGGCGCTACTTCTCTTACCTGAATCTCTTCCTGTTCTTCATGACGGTGCTGGTGCTGGCCGGCAATGCCCTGCTGATGTTTATTGGCTGGGAAGGCGTCGGTCTGGCATCGTATCTGCTGATCGGCTTCTATTTCCAGAAGACTTCAGCGGCCGATGCGGGCAAGAAGGCCTTCATTGTCAATCGCATCGGCGACTTCGGATTCCTGATCGGCATGTTTCTTCTGCTGGCCAATTTCGGCACGCTCACCTTCAGCGAGATTGCTGAAAAGCTCGCCGCGAATCCCGGCTGGCAGGGCGGCATTCTCACGGTCATCGCTCTCTGCCTGCTGCTCGGCGCCACCGGCAAGAGCGCGCAACTACCGCTCTACATCTGGCTGCCCGACGCAATGGAGGGCCCCACGCCCGTCTCCGCGCTCATCCACGCGGCCACCATGGTCACAGCCGGCGTCTACATGATCGCCCGGACTCACGTCTTATTCGACCACTCGCCGTTCGCTCTGAGCGTAGTGGCCATCGTGGGCGCGGCGACTGCCCTGTTTGCGGCGACCATCGCTCTGGTGCAGAACGACATCAAGCGCGTGCTGGCCTACTCCACGATCTCGCAGCTTGGCTACATGTTCCTGGGCTGCGGCGTTGCGGCCTACTCGGCTTCCATCTTCCACCTGATGACTCACGCTTTCTTCAAGGCGTTGCTGTTCCTTGCGGCGGGCTCGGTGATCCACGCCATCGGCGGCGAGCAGGACCTGCGCAAGATGGGCGGACTGTGGAAGAAATTGCCCGTCACATTTGCGGTGACTACGGTGGGCGTACTGGCCATTGCCGGGTTCTTTCCCTTCGCCGGATTCTTCTCAAAGGATGCGATTCTTTACGCCGCCTATGTGCAGGGCACGAGCGGAAAGGTCCTGTGGTTTGTCGGCCTGGTCACCGCATTGCTGACATCTTTCTACATGTTCCGGCTTTGGTATCTGGCCTTTCTGGGCAAGTCGCGCAGCGAAAATAAACCTCACCATTCCACACCATGGTCAATGCTTGTGCCGCTGGTGATTCTTGGCCTGCTCTCGATTTGCGGTGGATGGATCGGCATCGGACGCTTCGCCGCATTCCTGACGCCTTCGGTTGGCGCGCGGCCAATTACCGCAGAGGAAAGCGCGCCACTTGAGTTGATCATCAGCCTTGGAGCCGTTGGCGTTGCCCTCTTGGGCTGGTGGCTCGCGGACATATTCTACCGGCAGAAACCGGAGCGTCCAGCGCAGCGGGCCGCCGATTTTCCAGTTGCCTACAGGGTGCTGGCCAACAAGTACTACGTCGATGAATTCTATGGAGCGACGATCGTCAAGCCGCTGCTGTTCGGCTCCCGGTATGTTTTGGGCGGATTCGTAGACACGGCGGTGCTGGGCGGTGCGGCATGGCTGCTCGGAGGTACTGCGAAATTTTCAGGGGCGCTGTTGCAGCGCTGGCAGTCCGGCAATCTTCGCTCCTATGCGGCATGGCTGGCAGCGGGCGCAGCGGCGGTGCTGCTGTTTGTTGTGGTTCCCTGGTCGACGGTCCTGGCCAGTCTTTCGGCAATTCACTTCGGCGTGGCGGGGCACTAGAGAATGAACGCGATCAATAACTCGATTCTCACGTTGATCCTTCTGGTTCCGTTGGCCGGAGCGGTCCTGGTTGCGCTGGCCCCTGACCGCGCCAAGCTGCCTAACTGGATCGCCCTGCTGACCGCGCTGGTCAGCTTCGGCCTTACGCTCCACTTGCCTGCGCACTTTATTCTCGGCCAGGGCGGCTTCCAATTTGCGATCAACCGCCCTTGGATCGAAAATCCCGCAATCTTCTACCACGTGGGCGTGGATGGTCTGAGTCTTTGGCTTGTCGTGCTTACCGGGCTGCTGGCCCCCGTGGGCGTGATCGCCAGTTGGAACGCCATCACCGAGCGCCGCAAGATTTTCTTCGTACTCTTCCTGCTCCAGCAGACGGCGATGTTCGGCGTCTTCATCTCGCTCGATCTGATGCTCTATTACGCCTTCTGGGAGCTTTCGCTGGTGCCCATGGCCATTCTGATCGCCATGTATGGGCGCAAGGATGGACCCAAAGCTGCCCTCAAGTTCTTCCTCTTCACTTTCATTCCTTCCGCGCCGCTGCTGGTTGCCATCCTGTGGCTCTATGCCAAGACCGGCAGCTTCGACTTTGTCACGCTACAGATACTGATTGCCCACGGCAACTTCCCTGCCGGACCGCTGTTTTGGATTGCTTTGGCGTTCCTGCTGGCCTTTGCCGTCAAGGTGCCGGTCTTCCCGCTGCACGGATGGCTTGCAGACACATTCAGCGAGGCGCCTGTGGCCCTGGCCATGGTGGTGGCCGGCAAGCTGGGCCTCTACTCGATGCTGCGTTTTCACATTGGGCTGTTCCCAGTGCAGGCGGGGGCCGCGGCGCCGTATCTGATTGCCCTTGCGGTGATCGGCATTCTCTATGGCGCGTGCCTCGCGCTGGTGCAGCGCGATTTCTGGCGGTTGCTCGCCTTTGCCGCTCTGAGCCACCTGAGCCTGATCACGCTGGGCATTTATGGGTTTACGTTTACGGGGTCGGCCGGCGCTGTCTACCAGATCCTCAATCACGGCGTTGTC
Source organism: Acidobacteriaceae bacterium (assembly GCA_003138365.1). Lineage (GTDB taxonomy): Bacteria > Acidobacteriota > Terriglobia > Terriglobales > Acidobacteriaceae > Telmatobacter. The sequence goes on along the minus strand of PLFY01000044.1, from coordinate 18,844 downwards.
GATGGCGCGCTGTTTGTGCTGCTCGGATTTCTCTACGATCGGTATGCCACCAGCCAGATCGCCGCTTATGGCGGAGTTGCCAGCAAACTGCCGCGCACCGCTACACTCTTCGTCATCGCCTCCCTGGCCATGATCGGATTGCCCATGCTGAACAACTTTGTGGGCGAATTCCTGATCCTCTCCAGCACTTTTACCGGCGTAAGCCGGGGCTGGGCGATTGCCGCTACGCTCGGCGTAATTCTGGGCGCAGCCTACATGCTGTGGCTGGTGCAGCGCCTCTTCTACGGGCCGGAGAGCGAACTGACTGCATCGAAGCCGGCTGACGATCTCCACTTCAGAGAGCTGGCCGTGTTATGGCCCCTGGCTGTGCTGATGCTGGTGATGGGCCTGGCGCCGTCGATATGGCTGCCGTCGATCGAAACGGGCATACATCCTCCAGGGTCGAAGGTAATCATGGTGATCCAGGGGTCCGTCCTGCCTCGATCAATACTGCCAATTTCATCCCAAGGGGAGGGCCAGCGGTGAATCCTGTTCCCGATATCTTCCGCATCCTTCCCGAGCTCATCCTGACCCTGACGGGCGTTGCCGTCATGTTCATCGATGCCTCGCTGCCTTCGGGATGGCCGCGCCGGCCGCTGGGATGGGTAGCCGCGATTGGGACCACGCTGGCTCTTTGGGCGAGTCTTTGGCAGCTCTCCCTGCCCCAGGGAACCGCCTTCTTCGCGACGGTCGAAACCAGCGCCTTCACTATCTTCTTCCATGTGCTGATCTGCGGAATCGTGCTGGTGGCGCTGTTGCTTTCGCTCGACACTCTGCCCGAGGACAGCCATCATCAGGGCGAGTTCTATGCGCTTGTGGTCTTCGGGGCCGTGGGCATGTGCCTGCTCACTGGCGCGGTCGAGCTTCTGGTGGTCTTCATCGCTCTGGAAATCTCATCCATCTCGACCTACATTCTGGCCGGCTACCGCAAGAACACAGGCCGCGGGCCTGAAGCCGCCATCAAGTACTTTCTCCTCGGTTCCTTTGCCACCGCCTTCCTGCTCTACGGCGTGGCGTTGATCTTTGGCGCTACGGGCACCACCCAGATCTACGAAATCGCCCATCTTGCTCCCTCCGCCCAGAATCATGCGTTTGTGCTGGCAGGAATGGCGCTGATGCTGGTCGGCATCCTGTTCAAAGTTTCAGCCGCGCCCTTCCACGTCTGGACGCCCGACGTGTACGAAGGCGCTCCCTCGCCCGTGGTCGCGTTGCTCTCAACCGCACCCAAAGCCGCGGCCTTCGCGCTGCTGATGCGCGTGGTTTATGAGATGTTCCCCACCCTGCACGGGCTGTGGTCGCCTCTCCTGTGGATCGTGGCCGTGCTCTCGATGACCGTAGGCAATCTTGCCGCGCTGCGCCAGGAGAACGTCAAGCGGATGCTCGCCTACTCCTCGATCGCCCACGCCGGCTACCTGCTGGCGGCCTTCGCCGGGCTTGGAACCAGCGGCATTGCCGCCGCCAGTTTCTACGCCGCCGCCTACGCAGCCATGAATGTAGGCATCTTCGCCGTTATTACGCTGGTGAGCGGATATGACGAAAAGCTGCCTATGATCGAAGATTTTCGCGGCCTCATCTACCGTTCTCCACTGCTTGGCGGCCTGCTGATCTTCTTCCTGGCATCCTTGGTCGGAATTCCCTTCACCGGCGGGTTTTTCGGCAAGTTTTATTCCTTCTCGGCCGCAGTTGACAGCGGCGCAGTGGCTTTGGCCATCATTGGTCTGCTGAACTCGGGATTGGCGGCGGCCTACTATCTGCGGCTGGCCCTGGTTGCGGCGCAGCGTACCCCCGGCAAGAGTGGCGAAGAAATGGCTCCCGCGCCGCAAGTGGGCGTGGCGGTTGGTGCGGCCCTGTTTTTCGCGGTTGCCGCCACGCTGATTCTGGGCATCGTGCCCGGCGCAGTGCTGCGTGCGGCCGAGGCAGGAGCGCACACCCTGCAAGCACCACCTGTGCAAAGCGGCGTTCCGGGGCTCAGCGTGGCACAGCAGCCAAATCCCTAGCGATCCTGGCCTGCTCCCCTTTCGCCGCAGACGCAAGCAAGCTCTTGTAGAACGCCGTGATGAGCCCCAGGACGCGTTCATTCGCAAAATGCTCAACGACCCACGCCCGGGCTGCCTCACCCATGCGTCGCCGCCTCGCAGGATCGCGAAGCAGCTTAAGAACCGCCTCGCTAATGGCCTCGGGGTAGCCGGGCGGGATCAGCAGGCCGGTCACCTCTGGCACCACGGAGTCGCGCGATCCCGTGGCTACGGTCGTGACGACTGGAATTCCGGTAGCCGCGGCCTCCAACACGACGTTAGGAAACCCTTCCCGCCAGGTGGGCAGGACCATCAGGTCCATGGCGCGGTAGTAGGGCGCCGTATCGGCCACAAACCCGGTGCAATGAACGCGGGGATGGCTTCCGATCCTGGAACGCAGCTCGGCACATAGCGCGTCTTCCGCGGCATCGAACCAACCCACCAGTAACAGGTGCGCTTCCGGCTCCGCTTGCAGAATGGTGTCGAAGGCCTCCATCAACTCAGGCAGTCCCTTATCGGCAGTCAATCGCCCCACAAAGCCCACGACCGGAGCCTCCCGAGGAAGTCCAAGCCGGCCTCGCACGTCACTTGGACCGGGCGAAAATCGCTCCACATCGACCCCGTTGCTGCTGCCGGCTCCGAGCAGTTTCAGTTTGGCCGCGGGCGCCAGGCCAAGCGCAATTGCTTCGGCGCGCATGCTCTGGCTGTTGCACAACACAACCTGAGCGCACCGGGATGCCATCCGTTCCGCGGCCAGACAAATGCGACGCTTGAAGCCGATGGTGCCCTCGACTTTGAGCCCACGCAGCATGTAAATGCGCTCTGGAACTCCCGCAAGCAGGGCTGCCAGTGTGCCCAACAGTCCGGCCTTCGGCGTGCTGAATTCCGTCATGTCCGGCCTGAGCCGGAGCAGCAGCCACCAAAGCCGCACCAGGGACACGATGTCCGCAATCGGCCTGATCTCCCGTTGTATTGGGATGGCAATCGACTCGATCCCCTCGCGCACGGCTATGCGGTCCAGCAATTCGCCGGGGCTTGAGACGAGGGTCACGCGAAAGCCCGCTTCGCGCAGCGCACGCAGGCGTCCGGTAAGAGTCAAGCAGGTCTGTGGATGGGTGATGCCCACCACGATGTGGGGGGCGCGCTGCGTGGAGTGAACGTGCAACTCATTGACTAAGCAAGACGCTTCGGAAATGAACATGGGACAGCCTGCACCTTCTGCGATTTCAGGCCATGTTCTGGGAACATAACTAGAAATCCGCTTTCAACGCAGGTGCAGGTTCGTCATGGCTTTGGCCATGAAACAAGTTCAAAGCAAATCAACGGAGGCTTGGCCCCCAAAGTATGCTCTTCGGAAATTCTCGTGGAGTCTTTGTGCTGGTAATTAAAGCGAGCAAAGAAACTGTACCAGTTCTGCACAGTTTGGAAAGTGACAAAGGCAAAACGAAGGTATTAAGTACCACGAAGTCATTGAATTCGTGGCTTATACTCGGCTTGCTCGCAAGAAGGCACTCTGAATGCACATGACGGAACGTCCGAGAGTCCTCCTGCTCATCCCACATCTTGGCGGCGGCGGAGCCGAGCAGGTCGTTGCCCTGCTGGCGCGAGGCCTTTCCCCCGAGAAGTACGAGTTGCACCTGGGACTGGCCACACAGGCTCGTACCGCGCCCGATGCTATGCCTTCCTGGGTCCGAGTCCATGCCATGGGAGCTTCGCGTGTGCGCTCCAGCGGTTTCAAGCTGCTTCAATTGGTCCGGCGCATCAAACCGGATGTGATTCTGTCCGGCATGTTCCACCTGAACTTTCTGGTGCTGCTGCTGCGTCCGTTCTTTCCGCGAGGAACATTCGTTCTGGTGCGACAGAATGGAACTGTCTCCGCCGCGCTGGCCTTTGGAAACCTGCCCGGCTATACGCGCCTGCTCTACCGGATGCTCTACCGCCGAGCGGACCGCGTGATCTGCCAGACCCAGGCGATGGCCAAAGACCTTGCCGACGGGTTGGGGATTGCGGAGGGGCGGCTCGCGATTCTGCCCAACCCCGTGGATATAGAAGGAATCCGCGCTGCTGTCAAAGACAATCCGGCCCCGTGGACCGAGCCGCCATCGAGCGCTCCAGGCCCGCATCTGCTGGCGGTTGGCCGACTTTCGCGGGAAAAGGGCTTCGACCTGTTATTGCAGGCGCTGGCCGTCGTGCGCCAACAGTTTCCATTGGCCGATCTGGCGATCGTAGGCTCCGGCCCGGAGGAAGCGCCCTTGAAAGCCCTGTGCCGCGATCTGGGGTTGGAGTCCTATGTGCGATTTGCGGGCCATGTCGATCAGCCAGCAACCTACTTTCGGGACGCTTCCGCATTCGTGCTCTCGTCCCGGCACGAGGGGTTGCCCAACGCCTTGCTGGAGGCAGCCGCTGGCGGGGTTCCCATCGTGGCGTTGCCGGCCTCCGAAGGCGTGTGCGACCTGCTGCGCGATCAGCCGGGCGCCTGGTTGGCAGCGGAAGTCTCTTCCGAGGCGCTCGCCGCCAGTCTGCTTGCGGCACTGGAGGTCTTGCGGCCGGGTGATCGCTTTGCACACCCATTCATTGAGGAGTTCAGGATGGCCCGCGCGATTGACGCCTATGAGGGCCTGATCGAAACGGTTCTAATCGGCACAAGAATCGACACGCCAAGCCTCGACCTGAACATTCAGGAGCGCCAACCTTGAGCCACGTTGCCCTGGTCATCCCCGGGGTTGACCGCATTGGCGGTGCGGAGCGCCAGGTCATCCTGCTGGCCAAAGGGCTGCGCCGGCGCGGCTGGAGGGTCAGCGTGGTAGCGCTCTCAGGCACTGGCGGCGATGCGGCGGTGGAATTGACCGCCGCGGGAGTTGGCTTCCTGACCCTGGGGATGCGCAAAGGCCTGGCCGACCCGCGCGGATGGATTCGCCTCAATCGCTGGCTTCGTCACGAGTCTCCGGAGGTGCTTCACGCTCATCTGCCCCATGCCGCATGGATTGCGCGCTGGTCGCGGCTGGCTGCGCCTCTCCGTGTGGAGATCGACACGCTTCACAGCTGCTCGACAGGCACCCTGGGCCGGAGGTTGGGTTATCGATGGAGCGGCTGGCTTGCGGATCGGGTCACTGCTGTAAGCCACGCCGCCGCGGTTGCGCACCTGTCTTGCTCGATGGTCGGGCCGAGCAAGCTTACTGTCCTGCCCAACGGAGTGGATGGGAGCATCTGGCGGCCCGATTCTTCGGCCCGGAAAGCGGTGCGCCTGGAGCTTGGACTCGATCAGGAATTCCTCTGGCTCGCCGCAGGCCGGCTAGATCCGGTGAAGGACTATCCCACGCTCCTCGCAGCCATGGTGAAGGTTCCTGAAGCTGCCCGGCTCTCGATCGCCGGCGCCGGGCCTCTGCAAAGCGAGCTGGTCCGGCTTTCCACACAGCTTGGGCTTGAACGGCGGGTCCGCTTTCTGGGTTTCGAGCCGGATATCAAGCGCTGGATGCAGGCCGCGGATGGATTCGTTCTCTCGTCTCGCTGTGAGGGACTGCCGATGGGTCTGCTGGAGGCTGGAGCCTGTGGCTTGCCGGCCGTGGCTACCGACGTTCCGGGCACTCCCGAGGTCCTCGTCGATGGGCAGACCGGCTGGCTGACCGCAACTGGCGATTCCGGCGCCCTCGGAGAGTCGATGACCAGGATGATGCAGGTCCCGCCCGAAGAGCGCCACGCAATGGGCAAGCGCGCACGACAGCTCGTGATGGAGCGATTCAGCCTCGATGCGGTTCTTGACCGGTGGGAAGCGCTGTACGGCGACCTGCTCCATCGCAACCCCCGGCCGGCGCGTTGGGGGCACGCGGATTAAAAACGGCATCGGGTTCGGCTCTAACCTTCTTGAGCAACTGGCGGAGGGAGAAGCCTCCAGGTCCAGTACCAAAGAAACAAGAATGTGCTCACGGTCCAGAGGGAGGTGGCAAGCGCGATTCCGGCTACGCCGAACCAGCGCATCAAAATCAGATTGAGCCCAATGTCGAGAATGAGATTGATGGTGCCGCAGTAGAAGATGAGATCGGTACGGCGCATGGCAACCAGGAATCGATAGAAGACCCGGCTGGCCACAAAAAATGGAATCTGAATGGCGTACATGGCCAGCACGGGCGTGACGGCAGCCGTGTCGTGCGGCCCGAATGCGCCGTGCTGAAATGTGATCCGGATCAGCAGGTGCGAACCAGCGATGAGCAAGACCGCGATGGGCGCGGAGACCCATGCCGTGAGGCGGACCCAGGTGCGCAAGGTGTGCCGGCAACCGGCCCAGTCCTCAAACGCAATCATCCGCGAGAAGTAGGGGGTAACCGCCGTTGAAACCGCTCCAGCCAACAGGGTGAGAACCACGCTGACAAAGCGGTTGGCATACACCAGCGCCGAGACGCTCCCCGCCGGCAGCATGGCGGCCATCGACTGGTCCACCAGCAGGCCCCCTGAAGCCACCAGCGAACTCAGCAAGACAGGCCCGTATTGATAGGCAACCTCGCGCGTGGCCTCGGTCATCCCGTGCCAGCGCAAACGGAACCTGTAACCGTGGGACTCCATCATCCCCGCCACCACAGCCGCATGAACCAGCGCACCGGCCAGGGTGGCGCAGACCACGGCCCAGATGCCCAGGCGCGCGCTGAGAAGCAACGCTCCCAGGATGATGGCCACCGGGTTAACGACCACCGCCAGCGCGGGCAGTGCAAAACGGTCAGAGGCGTTCAGAACCGCGGTGCAGTTGGTGGCGATTCCGGTGATCAGCACCACCGGAAGCAGAGCGTAGAAGATCCGCACCGAGAGGTCCAGCTTGCCGGGCGAGAAATGGGACGCAATGAGAGGGAAGAAGCCGCGCGCCGTCAAAGCCATTCCGGCCGTGGCTACCCCCAGCAGCACGCACATCCACAGCATGGAGCTGGAGAGCAGTTCCTGGGCGCGTTCGTGCCCTTCGCGTTCCCTCACCCTGATCAGCGTTGGCACCAGCGCCTGGTTCATCGACTCGGAGATCAGGTTGATCAGCAAGCCGGGGATCAATGCGGCCGCGAGGAACGCATCCATGGCGTCGGAGCGGCCATAGGCGCCGGCAACGGCAATCTCCTTGAAGGTTGCGACCACCTTCACCAGAATCCCCGCAACGGTCACCGATGCGGCAGCGCGGAAGATGCGGCGATTGGTGCTGGCGCCCTTGAACATTCGCGCGATTTGGGGGATGGGAAACATGGCGGCTCGGATTGAGACAATTAATCGGTCAGTCTACCAGTGAGTCGTCCAGGCTCATGGACCATTGCAAACTCCGAATGGACCGGAGGATCGGGGAAACAGGCGGCAAGGCCCTCCGGTTGTTCCACGGCAAGACGACCGGCGAGTGCAATGAGGGCCAGCAGCAGCCATGTGGTGCGACTCTCCTCCACCGTAGAAGCCATAGAACTCATCACCCAGACCAGCAGCGTAGTTGAAAGGGCAATTCGCAGCGGACCCCGGGTTTCGAGGATCGAACCTGTGGCCAGCGCCACGATCGCTACGGCCAGAAACAAAGCACACAGGCCGCCGCTGACGAGAATGGAAAGCGCCGTGTTGTGAGGCGTATCGATGGGAGCCAGGCCCGCGGCGCTTACAAATGAGCCCGCTCCGTAGCCCAACAGCGGCGCCTGGGCAAATGCGCGCCAACCGACGGCCCAGATATTCACCCGATCGTTCAAATTGCCGCCTTGAGCTTGCTCTGAAATGGTTGCCAAGCGCGCGAAGGTCTCATAAGGCACGATCATCCAGAGCGCCGCGGCAATCGCAGGCAGTGCAACGGCCCCCGCGAGCACTCTGCGGCCGTGGCCGCGAGCCAGCAGGCTCGCGCAGCCCACGAGGGCCAGCACGGCAGCCAGAAAGCCTCCGCGGGAAGCCGTGAGCAGCACGGCAAACAGCCCTAGCGGAAGAAAACCCAGCGCCAACAAACGGCCTGGCCACCGGGATTCACCGTCAAAGAGCAGCGCCGCCAGCGGAAACCCCAGAACGAGATAGCGGGCGGCGTCATTGGGGTCCTGTCCTTGCGCCACATATCGAATCTGGCCCGCGGCGATCGCATCCATCGAGGCAAAGTTGGCCAGGGTGAGCGCCGCAAGCACCCACGAACCGGCCACATAGGCGCGCAGCAGCCAGCGCAAATCGCGGGGGCTTTCGGCAAACTCCCAGACCAGCCAGACGATCATTATTTCCTGAAAGTACCCACGCATCCTGTCGAGTGTGGCCAACGGTGCGATGGTCCAGAAATAGGAGCAGCAGAACCAGAGGTAGAAGGCCAGCACCGCCCACTGCAAAGGGCCCGGAGTGCGCAATCGCCCTGCGTGCAGAACGGCCGGGACTGCAACCAGGATCAGCAGCAAGCCCGCAATCCGTGCGATGTTGCCCCCTGGTTCGCCCAAATCCATGGAGTACTCCCAAGGAATCGCGAATGCGAATACAATCAACAGTCCCCATGCAATGCGGCGCATACCTAGAACCTCTGCGAATAAACCAATCCTGCGTAGATGGTGACGCCGATAGCCGATTGGATGGCAGCTTCCAGGCTCTTGTTCCACAGGTTCTTGGCCATCGAATCGGGAACAAAGAGAATGTCCCGGTCGCGGATGGGCTGGTCGGGATCCTGACCGTGAATCATGCGACTCAGGTTGAGAGTAGTCAGCGTGCGGCCGCCTTTCTGCTCGCGGATCAGCAAAGCTCTGGTGGAAGCGTTTTGGCTCTGCCCCCAAGCCAGTGAGAGCGCCTGGACCACTGTCAACCCTTGCGCCGGATCCACTGGAAATCCCCCTGGACGGACCACATCGCCAATCACATAAACCAGGCCGGCGCGGCTCACCTGGACGGTGTCTCCCGGACTCAATTCGGGGTTATGGTCGGCCTCGGTGTCGGTTCCACTCGGATCCAGCACCACCGGATGCGGCGTCTTGGGATCGTTGCGGGCAAAGATGTTCACCAGCCGGCCGGCACTGGCCGCCAACCCGGACGCGGCCGAGAGCAGATCCAGCAACCGATGGTGAACGGTGTAGGGATACACTCCGGGGCGCGCGACTTCACCCAGCACGCTCACGTCCTGGCCTGCATAGGCAGTCACCACCACGGAGACCTCAGGATGGAGAAGCATACCCTTGGCCACCAGAGCCGCTTCTATGGCGTGCGCGGCGCCCTGCTCGTCCATTCCGCCGACGTCAATTTCCAAGACCATGGGCAGGGTTACTGTGCCCTTCTGCGAGACACGCACTGCTGAGTGAAACTCCGGGGTGTGGTACTCACTGATGTCCAGCGTGTCGCCGGGACCGATGGGAGCAGCCATGGGAACGGCGGATTGCTGGGCTGCCAGCGGTGAACCGGTCTGGTTTGCGCTCGCTGGACTATTCCATACCGTTGTAGCCTCCCTGGAATTGGGCAGATTTTGAGTCTCCTCCGCCGGGCGAATGCGCACCACGCCCGAAGGCAAGCCGGAGGTATTCGGCGTGGGCGCCTGCGCGTGTGCCACTGCGCCGGCCAAGAGCACCGCTGCCAGCACCACAACTGTTTGGGCTGCCGAGCGACTAAGTGATTCGATCAAGAGCGCGCCTCCCACTGCGAGCCAGAGTCCGACGAAAAACGTGATTGCCAAGTAAAGCAGAGGGTCAGGAGTCACAGGCTTCACGGGCTGTCGCGCATAGTCCACCACGGAAATATTTGAGCTATGGATGCCAGCCGATAACCCCGCCTCCTCCACCTTCTGCAGCGTCCGCATGTAGACTTCATGGCTTAAGTTAGCCTCCTCGCGCATGCCTGCGTACTGGGTGGCGGCCCCGTTCAGCTTCAACCCCTCGTCCGTGCGCTCTTTCAGGTTCTCGCGCACCGACTGCTCGCGGTCAGCCGCAGTCTGCCAGGCACTCTTGAATAGCTCCACCAGTTTGGCGTCCTGGGCCTGCTTCTGCCGGTCGAGATCCTGCAACTGGCGGCGAATCTCCACCACCCTGGGGAAATTCGGCCCGTGTTCAGCGCTCAAGCTGGCCTGTTCCAGTTGCAATCCGCTCTGGCTAGCGTGAATCTGTTGCAGAAGGGCAGTCGCGAAGCTGCTGCCTTCGGTTTGCAGGCTCGGATCGGAAGCGATCACCACCTCCGGATTACCCTGCGAGGCGGCCCGGTACTCCGCTTCGCGAAGAATGCGATCGGCGGTGACTGCCACCATCTGCCGGCCCAACTCATCGACCTCAAGCAAGGTGGAACTGTGCTGCGTCTCTCCCGCCTCTCCATTCGGCAACGTCTGCGGCGTGCTGAGGATACCGTGCTCACTCTGAAACGCCGTCAACCGCTGCTGCTCCCGATCCATATGGGCCTTCAGATCCTTAAGCTGGCTCTCAAGCCAATCTGAAGCCTGAACTGTAGCCTCAATCCGCGATTCGCTTTCCTGCTGGCCATAGGCGCGAATCAGGGAGTTCACCACGGCCGCCGACAAAGCCGCATCCTTTGAGCGAAAGCGAATTTCGATCAGCAGCGTGCGCGGCACCGACTGTACGCGGAGCTGTTTTTGAAACCTGTCCAGCAGATACGCCTGAGCATCTACACCGGGCGCCTCCGGATGAAAGCCGGGAAACCTTCGTGCAAAGCCGCCCATGAATCCGGGGGCCTGGTAGAGCTTTAACTCGGCGATCACCCGCCAGGCTAGCCGATCGCTGCGAAAAACATTGGCAAGCGTCTCCAACTGCAACGGCGCGGAGAGTAGCGATGCGGCAGCCATGGGTTCAGCCCCCTCCATGCTGAGCGAGGAGGCAGGCGCCTGGCGCAGCGCTACCTTGGCGCTGGCTTCGTACTTCTTGGGAACGATGAAGCAATACAGAAGACATAGCAGCAGCAATCCCCCGACCGTGAAACCAACAAAGCGGCGGCGGCGCGCCAGCACCCCCAACAGATCGCGCAGGGATGTCGTGGAATAGCGCCCGATGAAGCCTGGACTGGCCGGCGCAATGGGCTCACGCGAGGAATCGTGCGGAGAAACGGAAGGGTCAGGCAAAAGACAGGGACCTCGGGCCCATGAAGCACCAGACTGGGCAAGTCCCTGCCCTTCAGAACGAAAAGCCGCTACTGAGGAAATCTCCGACAGTGTGCGTTATGGGAAGACATTCGTCAAGAGATTGCATCACAGGAGAAAAGAAATTGTGGAAAACATAGGGCAATCGCATTTGGACTGTTTTGAAAGGGCACGGCTTTAGCCGTGCCGCAAAACAGCCGGAGGACTTATGGGCTTCAGCCCGTGAGGGATGATTTGAGAATTTTCAATACATCCTAGCCGCTTGCAGAATTGCCT
>PLFY01000044.1:0-7417 GCA_003138365.1 Acidobacteriaceae bacterium | reverse complement strand
CGCCTGATATCGAAAGCCCGTACTCTTCATTTCTCGCTCAAATTTCAAATGCAATTGCCCTGCAAATCGGATCGTTGTCGAGCAGTCCCCAGGCCAATCCTGTATCTTTGCCCTGTATCTTTTCTTTCTTCGCCCATGATTCTTGTTCTCCCAACCCTGGCCGAACCACAACACTTCTCCCTCTTTGAGAAGCTGCTCTTCGCCGGACTGGCTGTGGCCTCGGGCTACGGTTTCTGGCGACAATTCGGGAAGATCCTCGACAAAATCCTCCAGTCGAAGAAAGACCCCAGCTTTCGCCTCTTCCCCCTCGGCAAGCGCATCTGGGAGTTTTTCTGGGAAGTTCTCTGCCAAGCAAAAGTCGTCCGCGAGCGCCCGCTTCCCGGCCTTGCGCACGCCTTTGTCTTCTGGGCCTTCTGCGCCTTCGCCCTGGTCACTCTCAACCACTGCGCCGTCGTCCTGGGGATCGGTTTTCTCTCGCCCCGAGGCCAGTTTGCCCGGTTCTATTTCTACTTCGTCGCAGCTTTCGCGCTGTCCTGCGCCGTCGGCATCCTCGGCCTCTTCGTACGGCGCTTTTTTATCCGCCCCAAGTGGCTCGGCGAAAAGCTCTCCTACCAGTCCGGCGCGATTGCCCTGCTCATCTTCGTCCTGATGGCCACCTATCTGGCCTCGTTCTTCGTCACCGACGCCAGTCTGACCGCAAGAACCCTGTGGTGGCTCCATACTCTTGCTCTGCTCGGCTTCCTGCCGCTCATCCCCCACAGCAAGCACCTGCACCTGGTCCTCAGCCCGGCGACAGTCTTCCTGTCGCGTGGCGGCTTTGCCCAGATCCCGCCACTCTCCGGCGACGAAGACTTCGGCCTCGTTGCCGGCACGGACCTGACTCGATTGGTGAGCCTCCAGGCCTACTCCTGCGTGGAGTGCGGCCGCTGCACCGAGCACTGTCCCGCAGCCAACACCGGCAAGCTGCTCAACCCGAAAGAAATCGTCCTCGGCCTGCGCGGATACCTGAATGACCTTGGCCCAGCCTCCGAAGAACCCCTGCTGGGCAAGTACAACGCCCAGGAAGCCGTCTTCCAGTGCACCACTTGCGGCGCCTGCGAGTTCCAGTGCCCTGTCGGCATTGAGCACGTTCCGATCCTCGTTGGCTTGCGCCGGGGCGCGGTCAACACCGGCGTATGGGAAGACCAGCACGGAGCCAAGCTATTTCTTGCCTTGGAGCGTGGCAGCAACGCACTGGGCCTGAGCCCCACCGAGCGCGACAAATTCATCGAAAAGCAGGCCCTGCCACTGTTCGACGGAACGCAGGAGTATTGCTTATGGCTGGGCTGCATGGGCGGCTANNACGACCCCAAGGGCCGCGAGATTGTCGCTGACTTCGCCCGCGTGATGAATTACCTGGGCACAAGCTACGGCGTGCTGCGCAAAGAGAAATGCACCGGCGATCCGGTCCGCCGCCTGGGCAACGATCTGCTCTTCCAGCAACTGGCCGAGGCCAACCTCGAAGCTCTGGCGCAGAACAAGGTGAAGAAGATCGTCTCCATCTGCCCGCACTGCGTCCGCACCATCCAGGAAGACTGGAAGGAATACGGCACGCCGCCGGAAGTTGAGCATCACAGCGAGTTTCTCGCCCGCTATGCGGATCGACTTCCAAAACAGATCAACGACGAAAACATCGTTTTCCACGATCCCTGCTATCTGGGCCGGTATCGCAACGTCTACGACCAGCCGCGCACGGTCGCTGCCTTGGCCGGCAACCTGGTCGAAGCTCCGCGCAACCGCGAGCGCAGCTTCTGCTGTGGAGCCGGCGGCGGGCTGGCTTTTCTTGGAGAAGAGACCGGTGAGCGCGTCAGCCACAACCGAGCTGCGGAACTGGTCGCAACCGGCGCGCAGACTATCGCGGCCGCCTGCCCATTCTGCAATACCATGTTCCGGGATGCACTCGCAGCCACCGGCGAAGGCGCGCCTGAACTCGTGGACATTGCCCAACTGGCCGCGCGCGGATTGCCTGCAAGCGGCGGCAGCTAAGATGAACGAGAGCCTTTCATCATGAAGATCATCGTCGCCATCAAACAAGTTCCTGGACCCGATGCGCAGGTACGCATTGACGCAACTGGCAAATGGATTGAAGAATCCGATCTCCAGTTCGCACTGAACGAGTCCGACGCCTACGCGCTCGAAGAGGCGCTGCAACTGAAGGAAAAGCACGGCGGCGAGGTGATCGTCGTCAGCGCCGGGCCGGAGCGTGTGGGAACAACCATCCGCGAGGCGCTGGCCAAGGGCGCCGACCGGGCCATTCAGATTGCCTGCGACGATCTTGGCACGCGCGATGCGCTTGGGGTTTCACGCCTGCTGGCCGCCGCTATAAAAACTGAGAATCCCGACCTCATCCTCACCGGCTTGCAGTCTGAAGACCTGGGGCTGGGACAGACCGGTGTCATTGTGGCCGAATTGCTCGGACTGCCCCACGCAACGCTCATTTTGCACGTTGAAGTCCTGGACGGCGCAGGAACTCAAGCTCAAATCAAGGTAAAGCGTGAACTCGAGGAGGGCTGGTTCCAGACCATTGAGCTGCCTACGCCAGCCGTGCTCACCATTCAATCCGGCGGCAACAAGCTGCGCTACGCCACGCTGATGGGCATCAAACGCGCAAAGACCAAAGAGGTTCGCCAACTGACCGCAGCGGAACTTGGCGTGGACTCCGCGCCGGTGGTGCTGCTGGAGCAGGTCTCGATGCCGCAAAGGAAGAAATCCACACAGATGCTCCCCGGCAATGCCCAGGAGGCCGCGACAGCGCTGGTTGAAAAGCTGAAGTTCGAGGTACGGGTCCTATGAGCGGGATATTGGTTGTCCAGGAAGCGGGCCGTAAACGCATTTCCTTCGAAGCTTTGGCATTTGGACGCCGCCTCGCGGAACTCACCGGCCTGGCCGTGGAAACTGCCGCCGTCGGCGATCCGAACGAGACGATTTTTGTCGAAACCTCCGGCCCGCCGATCCCAACATCTCATGCGGTGCGCCACTCCCTTCTGGAAAAGTACACATCCGACGGTTATGTGCCTGCCTTCGAACAGTTGATTCGAAAGCTTGAGCCCTCTTATGTCGTCTTCCCGCACACGTACCAGTCGCGCGACTATGTACCCCGCCTGGCAACTCGCTTCGGACAGGTGCTCATCAGCGACATCACCGGCATCGAGGCGGGTCCCATCTTTATTCGCCAACTTGTTCAGGGAAAGCTGACCGGCGCCTACCGCCATCAGGGCGACGGCCCCTGTTTCCTCTCCATCCAGGCCGGCGCATTCCCCGCCGATCCACCGCAAGCGGGCAAAACGATCATCCTGACCTTCCAGCCGGAGATCGCCCCCAGTGACATTCGCACCCGCCCCAGCGAGCCTTTCCGCGGCGGGTCGCAGACCGTTGACCTGGGTTCCGCGCAACTGATCGTCAGCGTAGGCCGCGGCATCAAGGACGCGGCGAACATTCCTATCGTCCAGGAGCTCGCCACGGCACTCGGCGCGGAACTGGCGGCATCGCGTCCCATCTGCGATAACGGATGGCTGCCCATGGAGCGCCAGGTGGGCAGCTCGGGGCAGACCGTTTCGCCCAAGCTCTACCTTGCGATTGGAATCTCCGGAGCCATTCAGCACCTGGTCGGGATGAAAGGCTCGCAGTGCGTGGTCGCCATCAACAAGGACCCCGACGCGCCCATCTTTGAGGTCGCCGACTACGGCATCGCCGGCGACCTGTTCGAAGTGGTCCCGGCACTCACCGCGGCGGTGAAAGCGGCGAAGCAGTAAACGTCTTGGTACGCGGCATTTGCACCACACTGGCTTCACACGATATGTTTCCTTGTTGATCAAGCAAAGCCGCGTGAACGGGGGCAACGACGATGCTACTTCCGGCAACATATCAAGCCGCGCTCTTTCTCATGATCCTGAGCATGTTGTGCTGGGGATCGTGGGCCAACACCCTGAAGATGTGCCCAGGCTATCGCTTCCAGCTCTTCTACTGGGACTACGCTCTGGGTCTGGCAGGCGCTGCCATCTTCTGGGGACTCACCGCCGGCAGCATGGGCCACACAGGCACGCATTTCCTGAGCGATGCGGCTCAAACGCCCCTCAGTCTCGTCATTCTGGCCGTCTGCGGAGGCGCAGTGTTCAATGTCGCCAATCTGCTGCTGGTTGCGGCGATCGACGTGGCGGGCCTGGCTGTAGCGTTCCCGGTCGGAATCGGCCTGGCACTTATTGTGGGCGCCGTCTCAAGCTACCTGGTCCGCCCGGTCGGCAATCCGCTGCTGCTGTTTGGCGGAGTTGCGCTGGTCATGGTGGCCATCGTATTCGACGCCGCGGCCTATCGCAGGCGCGAGGGCAAGACAGGCACGGGGGCCAAGGCCGCCACCACCCGCGGCATCGTTCTCAGCCTTGTGGCTGGCGTGCTGATGGGGCTGTTTTATCCCTTTGTTGCGCGCGCCCTGACCGGCACGCCCATGCAGCCCGCTCCTGGCCCCTATGCCGTTGCCTACTTCTTTGCCCTCGGCGTTCTCATCTCCACGGTGCCCGCAAACCTGCTCCTCATGGCAAAGCCACTTGACGGCAAGCCCCCCGCCAAGTTCGCGGGCTACACTGACGCGCCCCTTGGCTGGCACCTCGCAGGCATTCTTGGCGGAGCCATCTGGTGTACCGGCGGAGTGGCCAACTTTGTCGCCTCCGGAGCCCATCTCGTCGGTCCGGCTGTCTCCTATTCCATTGGGCAGGGCGCGACGATGGTCTCAGCATGCTGGGGCGTCTTTGTCTGGCACGAGTTTGCCCAGGCGCCACGCTCGGCCAAGCGCCTCTTGTTTTTCATGTTTGTTTTCTTCGCCCTGGGACTCACCGCTGTGGCCCTGGCGCCCCTTTACTGATTTTCTGAGATGCAACCATGAGCACCATGCAAAAGCCAATCGTCGTTGTCGGCAGCGTGACCATGGACATGGTGACGCGCGCCAAACATATTCCGATTATCGGCCAGACCGTCATCGGTACAGGCTTCGAAACCACTCCCGGCGGCAAGGGCGCCAACCAGGCAGTCGCCGCGGCTCGTCTGGGCTACCCGGTGAAGATGGTGGGCATGGTGGGCCAGGATGTCTACGGGCCGGCCTTGCTCGAAAATCTGGCCCACGCCGGCGTGGGAACGGAAGCTATGGAACCGGTTGCCGGCCCCTCCGGCCTGGCGCCGATTTTCCTCGCAGAGAACGGAGATAACGCGATCATCGTCGTCCCCGGCGCAAACGGCAAGGTTGACCCGGCATTCGTCGACCGTCACTCTGCTCTCATCCGGTCCGCCGGCATGGTGCTCTGCCAGTTGGAAATTCCAATCGAAACCCTCAGCCATACGCTTGCCCTATGCGCGGATGCGGGCGTTCCGGTGATGCTCGATCCCGCTCCTGCCGCCCCGCTCCCCGACCAAACCTGGGGCCAGGTCGCATGGTTCACTCCCAATGAGACAGAAGCCGCTTTTTACCTGCAAAACGAATCGAAGCCGGAAGAAGCGGCCAAGCAGTTATTGGCCAAAGGCCTGCGCGGCGTAGTGCTGAAGCGCGGCGCCGAGGGCGCGTATGTGGCCATGGCTGGCGGAGAAGCGGGGTGGGTGCGGGCTTTTCACGTCGAGGCCGTCAACACCGTCGGGGCCGGCGACTGCTTCAACGGCGCGTTTGCCGCAGCCTTGCTCGAGGGCAACGACCCATTCGCCGCGGCGCGATTTGCTTCAGCGGCAGCAGCCATCTCTGTCACTCGGCCGGGGGCGCAGGCGTCCATGCCCACAAGAGCAGAGGTGGATGCCTTTCTGTTGGCACACGCGTAACATTTTGGGTCGTTTGCCCCATTGCCAGATCAAAACCAAGGGAGAAATTGGGCCGAATGCTTCGCCGACGAGCACACCCGCGCCGCCATCGTGCGTGGTGGCGAGTACTATCAGCCTCAAGGGTCAATCTGGTACTTCCCCGAGACGTTTCGCAACGATGAGCACAGCAAGGTGCTCTTGATGTCGCCGAGCTACGACCGCTCCGGCGGTGTTGGGTTCCGCTGCGTGCGGGATGCGCAGTAGGCTCTTCACCCGCATACTCGACCCTATGCGTTCTACGACTCACAGGCACATTCCCGCGAACCATCAGCTTTGCCAGCGTAAGCATTTGATAGATATATACATGTCTTTATTTAATCCCCACCCTTTGACAACAGGGCAGGTTAAGAGCGATTCTATAGCGAAGAAAAGGCGAATACACCATGCCCTCCGCCTCTGCCCTTCGCATCCAGATCGAGCACGGCCTCGAACGCCGCTTCCCCGCGGCGCTGACACCTGTGCCGCGGACCATCCGTGAAACCGCATCCACAGGCATACCCGAGGTGGATCGCTTTCTCGACGGAGGATTGCCTGTAGGCGCGATCAGTGAAGTGACAGGGCCGGAATCGTCAGGACGGACCAGCCTCGCGCTCGCCTTTGTGGCCGAGCGAACGCGGCAGGGCCAGGTTTGTGCCTGGATCGATGCTCACGATGCCTTCGATGCGGAATCGGCGGCAGCCAGCGGCGTAAACCTGGAGCGGTTGCTCTGGGTGCGCTGTCAAGGGACTGCCCCCACGGCTAAACAGGCTGCGGAAAATGGCCAAGTCTCGCAAAATATTGGCAAAGAACATACCTCAGGGGCTAAAGCCCGCGTTGATTCTGGCGCCTTTGTGCCAGGGATAAATCCCTGGCCTACCGCCCGAGCGACCTGGCCTACCGCCCAAACGACCTGGCCTAGCGCCCGAACGAATTTTTCCGCAGACCGCAAAGACAAGCCCTGGACGCGGCTCGATCAGGCCCTGCGCGCGACCGATCTGCTGCTGCAGGCGGGAGGCTTTGCGGCGCTGGTGCTTGACCTTGGCAATACAGAACCGGAGCACGGCTGCCGTATTCCTCTGGCCACGTGGTTCCGCTTCCGCCAGGCTGCCGACCGCACACGGTGTTCCCTTCTGGTGCTTGCGCAGGAGCCATTTGCACAATCAAGCGCGGCGGTGGTGCTGGAATGCGCGGCTCAGCGGGTGGCTCAAGATTGTGGGACCGTGCTGAGCGGTTGCTGCTATCAACTGCGGTCTGGGCGACAGCGCTTTGCACCTGAGCGTTTCACGGCAAAGATCGCCGAAGTGCGTAAACCGCCCATGTCAACCTGGCAGGCAGCCAGCCCATGGCAGAGGGAAAAACTACAAAGAAACAAAAACGCAGGTTCAACAGAACAAGACGTCGCCATGGAGTTCTACGGACTCCCACCCATCGGACAAAAGCAAAGACGTCCGATGGATGGGGCACAGCTTCATTCCCCGTGGGTCGGTGAAGCCAATGCACGACTAGAAAGAAACAAAAATGCAAGTTCAAAAAAAAGACGTTGTCATGGAGTTCTACGGACTCCCAC
>PLFY01000181.1 GCA_003138365.1 Acidobacteriaceae bacterium | reverse complement strand
CCAGGAGGCGCTACATTTCCAAAAGGAACATTTTCATACGGCCAAAGAACTAGGAAGCAGTTGCATCTGCGGCACCCCTTCGACAGGCTCAGGGGAGGCTTTAAAGCCGCGCCCTGCCACAATTTGGACTTGTGCGCAGGTTCCTTGACGCATGGGTGAAACCTCGCGTTCCATTCACGTTGCGGTGCGCTCCACAGCCTCCATGGACCCGGTGCTTCAATGCTTATTACCAAAGGAGCGTTGAAATGGATCTGGCCGGTGACTCGCCTCATTACAGCGATCAAAAGCGCCGATAAGTGGAGGCAGAGAGGCTTTTCCCATCCGGGCTTGGTCATCGCGAAATGCGCCTGGTCAAGGGAGGCGGCCCCAGCCCCAACGGGAGATGTGGCCTGGTGTCAGTTAAAGAGCAGTACCATCGCGTCATTGCTCTACCACTAAACGGGCATTGGCATTCAATTCGCTGAAGCAAGATCATGATGACAAGGTTCCAGCTTCTCAATTGATTCCCAGCTTCTCAATTGATAGTGTCAGGCGGCATGCGGGGACAAGGTTCACCCAACCATGATTAAAATCGGACTCTATTCGGAAGACCGCACGCTGCACCCTCTTCTTTCCTCTGCCCTTGGCAAGGAATTCCAGCTCCTTTTGGAGTCGGACCAGGAGGGAATGAACAGCCTGGTGTCTACCGGGGGCTGCGACGTCATGATTCTGGATTTGAACTCGAATCATGATTCTTTGCAGGAGCGCATTGGATTTACCCGGAGTTTGATTGCAGCGAATGTTCCTTCGGTGGTGATGGCCGACGATGGGCTTCGGTCCACCGCGTTTGAACTGGTTCGGTCGGGAGCCTTCGGCTACTGCCGCAGACCGCCCTCGATTCGCGATCTGAAGACGATGCTCAGCAGGGCGTACGAGAATTCCTCGCTGAAGCAGCAACTCCAGACGGTGCAGGAGCGGCTGGAGGAGCCCGGCAGTTGCGACCGGCTGATCGGATCGAGCCCGCAGATGCAGCGGGTATATGAACTTGTGCACCGTGTCACGAATCTGAATGCATCTGTGCTAGTGACCGGGGAGAGTGGAACCGGAAAAGAACTGATCGCCCGCGCCATTCACAATCTTGGATCCCGCTCCAACCGCCCATTTGTGGCTGTATCCTGCGGCGCCATTCCTGAAACATTGATCGAGTCCGAGTTGTTCGGGCATGAAAAGGGCGCGTTCACGGGTACGGTGGGGGCGCGCGAAGGCTACTTTGAGCAGGCGGCCGACGGTACGCTGTTCCTGGATGAGATCGGGGACCTGAGCGTGTTCACACAGGTCAAGCTGCTGCGGGTTTTGCAGCAGATGGAATTCAACCGCCTGGGCAGCAACAAACTCATCCCATTGCGAGCACGCCTGATTTTCGCCACGCACAGAGACCTAGCCAAACTGGTGGCCGAAGGCAAGTTCCGTCAGGATCTTTTCTACCGCATCAACGTCATGCGGATCGATTCACCGGGGCTCCAGGAGCATCCGGAAGACATTCCCAAGATTGCCAGGCATTTTCTGCGGCACTATGCGCAGGTGTTTCAAAAGCCGATGGAGAGCATTGAGCCGGAAGCAATGGCGGCGCTGCAGAGTTATTCCTGGCCGGGCAATGTGCGCGAACTCGAAAACGTGATGCAGAGGGCCATCATCCTGGCTGCCGGACAGACCGTTCGCCAGGAAGATTTGTCGTTGACCACGCAGGAGGAAGATGGCGCCGACATCGAAGACGCAATCGACATCGGCGATTACCATCCCGCAGGCTCGTTCGAGCGGCAACTGCGCGACTATAAGGTCAAGCTGGCCGTCGCTGCCGTTCGCGAGAACAATGGGAATAAGACGCTGGCTGCCCGCAGCCTGTGCATCTCCCGGGCCTATTTGCATCGCTTGATCAGGCTTGACGAACCCGACGCGACCTTTGAACAGGATCTCAGGCAGTCGGTGACTGCGTGAGCAGGGGATTGCCGGTTGCACAGGACAAGGTCTTTGGAATCCCTGAACAAGTTTTCTGGTGAAGCAGCTAGGTCCGTGACCGGATGAAGATGTTCTATCCAACGAACGAACNNACGGCCAAAGAACTAGTCCCTCAAGGGATAAAGCCCACGTTGATTTTGCAACATTTGCGGCACGCGACCCAGGGGTGTCCCTGGGTACCCCGGTCGTGCCCTGACACTTCTTGCAACCCGGAATGAGCTTTTCCGCAGACTGCAAAGCCCATACCTTTCAAAACGCCGACTTATGCAGAGACTTCCTAAGTGTGCAGGTTATAACTGGGCGGGCCGGCGATCACCAGACCGCTCTTCTGCCGTCCGTGAATGTACCAGCAGCACCATGTCGTCTCGTGGAACTGGTCGGCGGGCGGAGCAATCAAGTCCCTGTAAGTAACTTTCCCGCATATAAAAAGCTTTTCTTCCCAGCTCTCAATCCGCCTGAATGTTTCATCGGACGCGCAGACCCCTTTCAGATCGTCCCGGCCGAAGGGCTTGATGGCGGTGGACTCGCCCGGCAGCAGAATGATGGGAACGGCTGGTGCGGCTTGCTGCTCATTTCCATACTCAGGGGTCGCGGGAAGGTGAATTTCATCCAACGCGATCTCGATGTGGTCGAAGGCCGCAATGATGGTTGCCGGGGTGCGGCCGCGATTGGTTGCCATTACGCTAAAGCTGTTCTCAACCGTCCTGGATGGCTCGACGGCGATCAGGATCCAGGGCCTTTCTGCATCGATGATGGATTGGGCAATCAACAACGCGGCGCGGGCGCTGTCTTTGGCGGCTGAAACAGCGTCTTCGGCTGAAGCGGTTTGGCGCGCAATCTTTTTCAGCGTGGAAACGGCCAGCATGATTCCGGCGTATCCCAGAATAACGAGCACGAGATAGGCAGCCCACAAGATTCGATCGTGCCAGGGCCACGATGCAGGCGCTGGCGCCGGAAGGGTGACGATCATGCGAGGCTGCTGATCCTCGCAGGGGACGCCGTTGCAATCGGTCTTGCCGGTTTCCGTAGCTTGCGGCGCGGCGATGGAAGAAGTGGAAGGCGTCGTCTGCCGATTGCCGTCGGCAGGTTTGGCTGCCTGCCCGGAGGCTGGCACATACGCCTGGGAGATGGCCAATAGCAACGCGCATAAAGCCAAACGCCGAATCACCATGGCGCAAATGTACCACACGAACTCCCGAGGCGGCGTGGGAGAAGGTACTCCGGCTGTCTGGACAATGGCCGCGCGAAAGCGCGGGGCGGCCCAGGAGGGCTACGCTTTTCGAGCCTCTGCTTCAGCCAGCCATCCGCGGCGCAAGGTCTCGGCGGGGATGCTGGATAGGTAAGGCTTGATATCGAGAATCGGCGTTCCGTCCAGCATGTCGACGCCACGAACGTAGAGCGATCCCTGGTCGCGGCGAAGCAGTTCAACGACGGTCAGGCCGATCGGATTTGGCCGTCGCGGAGATCGAGTGGCAAACACGCCGTGCGGCCGATCGTCGGAGGGCGGGGCGGCACTCAAGTCGAAGCCGTCGGAGCGGTCGAAGGTCCAGAGCACGAACAGGTGAGAGAAGCCCTCGATGTCGTTGAGCCCGGGCTCAAACTCCGGCAGGATCTTGAGCACTCCTTCTGCTGTGTGTTTGGCGCCAAGGCCCTTGGGAATGGCGGCTGTCTCTTTGAAAGGGCTACTTACGAATCCAATGGGCCGGGGCGTAAACATGAGCGAGTGTTCCTCAGCGCAGCAGGCAGACGCAGGCGGAATCTGCACTTTTGCCGGTTTGGCAGGTTGTGGGAGTGATTGGTGGACCTGATCGGGATCGAACCGATGACCTCTTCCATGCCATGGAAGCGCGCTCCCAGCTGCGCCACAGGCCCACTTGCTGCAGGGATGCAACTCTCCTATTGTCTCCGCTGGGGCGTGATTCGTCAAACACAAGCCGCGTCAGGAACCGGAGTGGGCTGAAATGCGGGTTGAGCCTGGAAATATAAGGGAATTCAAAGGGATCCAAGGGGATCGAACCGATCCCAAGTCCGGATGGATGGGCACGGCACAGTTCCGGGATGGGTGGCAACTGCCCCCTGGGAACCGTCTGGAGAAACAAAACGTGCGTGACCGGGAACACTTTGGGTAGGGTCCGGTGTCTAAAATAATAGAGAGCGCGGGACATTCGGTGAGAAGCCGATGTTCCGTTTCCCGCGCACTCGGGGCAGCATCGGGTTTCCGGCGGCAGATTTTGAGTCCGTTGGGTCGAGTGGCCGCGACAAAGCCGCAGAGCCAAGACAAGGCCGCAGAGCCAAGGCAAGGCCGAAAAGCGGCGGCAGATTCGGACGATCGGTATTCGGGCATTTCGCATTCGGGCAAATTGATCCGGCGAAAATGAAAGATGCCAAGGGTGCGAATGTTGCGGTAAGGTGGGAGGACACTGAGATGCAGGCGGACCTCACCATGGGCAATCTTGCCAGCGCGTTAACGCTCCAATCCGAAGAAGCGGCTCTGATTGCGGAACTTCGAGCCGGCTCGGAGGAAGCGTTCGCGTGGTTGATCGCGCGCTTCCACCAGCCGATCTACTCCCTGCTGGCGCGCACCGTGCAGGACCCCGCCGATGCCGCCGACCTGACCCAGGAAGTCTTCGTGAAGGTATTCCGGGGTGTAGGGAATTTTCATGGTGGTTCGTCGTTGCGGACCTGGATCTACCGGATTGCTCTGCACGAGGCCTCGAACCAGCGGCGCTGGTGGATGCGGCACAAGCAGCAGGAAGTGCCCATCGAGCAGGAGACGAGCGAGGGGCAATGCGGCTCGCCAACGCGGCTGATCGATATGCTGGTGGACCCGTCCGAAGGCCCATTTGAGGCGGTGGTTCATGGCGAGAACCGAGCGCGGGTTGAGGCGGGTTTGAAGCAGGTGCCTGAACCGTTCCGCAGTACGCTGATCCTGCGCGATATCGAGGGGTTTGTCTACGAGGAAGTGGCGGAGATGCAGGGCGTGAATCTGGGGACGGTCAAGTCGAGGCTGGTCCGGGGACGAGCCTGTTTAAAGTCGATTCTGACGGCATCGGCGGCCGGTGCAAGCCACCCGGCGCCTACAGCATATGAGGCAGTTCTGGGAGAGGAGGCGCGATGAGTGGATGCAATGCAGTGCAGGCAAGGTTTACGGAGTATCTGGATGGCCAACTGAACGGACATGAGATGCAGCGCATCGCCGCCCACCTGGAAGATTGCCGGGAGTGTGCCCATGAGTGGGCATCGCTACGGCAAGTGCAGTCGTCCCTGGCTTTGTTGGGCCCAGTGCCGGAGCCGGCAGACCTGCTGTTGCGGATTCGCGTGGCGGTGAGCCAGGAGCGAGCGCGCAGCCGGCGAAGCGTTTTCCAAGGCTGGAACCTGGCCTGGAAAAACACCGTAGGTCCATTCCTGCTGCAGGCCTCGGCCGGGTTTGCCAGTGCGGTGCTGCTGCTGGGCACGGTGATTGTGCTGGTCAGCATGTTTGCCCAGCCGGAATCGGCGCAGGCCAGCAAGGACGAACCGCTTGGAAATCCCACGGCGCCTCGCCTGGTGAGTCTCTCAAGCGGTGCGGGCAACAATCAGATCGACAGCTTTTCCGGCCCGGTGGTGGTGGAAGCCTATATCAATGGCGCGGGTCAGATGTACGACTATCGCATCGTCTCCGGGCCCAACGACGATGCGACTCGCTCGCAGATTGAGAACATGCTTCTGACCGGCCGCTTTGAGCCGGCGCGTTTCTTCGGCCAGCCAGTGCGCGGTCTGGCGGTGCTGTCGTTCTCCGGCGTGTCAGTGCGCGGATAAGACAATCGAGCATCATCCATCCCGTTTGACGGGATAGGAGACAGAGAACTCCTCCAAAACTGCCCTCCCATTGCATATACGCACTTGGTTATTAGCGCAGGTGTAACTGATGAGTTGCCGGTCATTCATCCGGAACGACGCCCTTAAATTGACTTTGAGAATCGTGCCCGGTGGCGATGCGAGGCCGTTCGCTGGTAGCCGGCGCAGAGAAAAGACTCCAACTCGAACGACGTCGACGGAGACCTAAAGAAATCCACGACCGCTTGGCCGGGCGGCCTGGAGAGGAACAGCCAGTTGAGACACCATACATCGGGCGTCGGCTATTCTCTCGTCCGAAACAGCAAAAGTCGCGGGCCTTATAGGTCGTGAGGGCAGCAATCCCTGGCAGGACATCTTCCCTGGGTACCCGGCGACGTCATCACAATCAGAGTGGCGGATTGGCGAGCTTCCCAGAATTGCACAAGTTTTTTTGCCCTATCGACAACAAAACCGAGTAGAGTAATTCCGAACACCTCTCTCCCTCCGCTCGATGCGTGGCGCTTTTGTCGCGCTTCGGCGGGGTGTGGAGTCCGTTGGCGATCTGGCTTTTTCACGTAGTTTTTAAGGTGACTTGCGATGAACGATGTCATTTGCCCACGCTGTGGCGGGACAAATTCGCCAAATTCAGCGTTCTGCGGAACCTGCGGAACTCCGCTGGCCGCTCAACAATCAGGCGCCTCCGCTAACAGTTCGTCGTCGCCGGGGTGGCAGCAACCTGCCGCGAACCAAGCTCCGCCCCCCAACCTCAATCCGCCTCCACCCAACGCTTATCCTCCGCCCCCTGGCGCTAATCCTCCGCCCACGAGCGTTTATCCCCAACTGGTTCCCGGCGCCAAGGTGGCCGGTGACAACACCAAATGGGCCGTCGGGTTGGGCATCGCCGCCCTGTTCTGCTGCGGACCCTTGACCGGGGTGCCAGGGATTTTTCTTGCCAAAAAAGATATGGATGAGATCGCCGCCGGGCGGGCGCCGCATCTGGATGAGGGCTGGGCCAAGGGCGCTTTCTACCTGAACATCATTGCCCTGAGTTTATTTGTTCTCGGCATCTGCCTGTTTTCGGGTCTGGCGGGACTGCGGCGTTTCTAAGGCCGAAGGGATTGTCATCATGTACAGGCGGACCGACAAATTGGTTGCCATTGGTCTGCTGGTGTCTGCCTGCACTGTTCTCGCGGTCGCAGGCTGGCTGAAGCCGGCAGCATGCGGCTATGGAACGCATACGCAGCTCGGGCTGCCTCCATGCAACTTTCTGCGATTGACGCATCTGCCCTGCCCGAGTTGCGGCTTGACCACCTGTTTCGCGTGGGCCATCCGGTTGCAGTTCTGGAAAGCGTTTCTCGCCAATCCATTCGGCATCCTGGCGTTCCTGGGCACTGTGTCCCTGATACCGGCCTCGATCTTTCTGCTCTGGCGCCGCATGTCATTTCGACGGATTACAGAGAGCGCTCACTTCAGCAAGGCTATCTATGCTGCGACTGCGCTGTACTTTCTCAGCTGGATTTTCAAGTTAGCGGATTTGCAGTTCGCGGGTCACTGAGTTTCGTTCTCTGCGACAGGAAAAGGATAGCCAATGGCCACAACCACCGCACCGCCGCTCGCTTGTCCCCAAGGACACATGCCTGTTGCGCTCGGCTCTTTATTTTGCACCTTCTGTGGGACCCGGCTCGTGGCCGCATTGCCGCCGGCCCAAGCGACTTCTGCGGCTTTTGTTCCGGTACCGGCGACTTTCGTCGCTAGCCAGCCCTTACCCACAAGCCAGGTTTCTGTGAAGAGCCAGCCGCCCGTCTGCAAGGTCTGCGGCGGCAACGGGGTTAACCTGGGCCCCGCGGAGAATGTCTGCAGGGAATGTGGATGGCTGCGTCCTTTGTTCCCTGGTTATCAGCTCGATCGCTCGGTCTTTTTGTGGGCACAGGACGGCCAGGCGATGACCAAATTGCAACAGATCTCCGCGCTCCATTCGGCCGTGCGCACCGTTTCTGACAAAGTGGGCCGCCCCTGGATCGAATCCACATTCAACGGCATTCTCCTGGGGCCGAAGCAGTTTCCCGATGTGTGGAAGCAGGCGATCCTGGCTGCGCGCATTCTTGGCTTGCCCAAAATGCCCGATGTGTATATCTCAGGCGATTCCCAGTGGGTCACCTACACCTTCGGCTCGGACAACAGCGCGTTTATCGTGCTGGGCACTGCCATCCTCAATAACTTTCAGGGCGACGAACTGCTGTTTGTACTGGCGCGCGAAATGGGGCATTGCCGCGCCGGCCATGCTCTTTGGAAAACCGTAACTCGTTTCCTCACCGGCGACGTCGGCCCGCACGGAATGCTTTCCAACGGGCTGTTGAATGCCATCAGCCCCATGAAGTTGCTTGAGGGCGCGGTGGAAATGCCGCTGATGGCGTGGTCGCGCCAATCGGATATCACCGCTGACCGCGCCGGGCTGCTCGCCGTCGGGGACGAGGCCCTCGCCCGCCGCGTTCTACTGGCGTGGTCTATTAAATCCTCCAGACTGCTCAAGCAAGTCAACATCGAAGAATGGATGAAGCAGGAAGAGGCGAGCGGCGCCCAGATGACGCGCATCTCTGAGATGACAACCTCTGCTTCGATGTACACCACCAGGCGCCTACGGTTGTTAGGCATGGCGGCGCGCGAGCCCGAGCTCATGCGCTGGAGCCAGAGCGTGCAGCCCGCTCGCAAGGGACTCGCCCCTCCACCGAAGCTAGCGCCGGCGGCTCCCGTAGCTGCTCATGCCCCTGGTCCTCCGGTTGCTGCGCCTGCCCCGGCGCCAACACCTGCGGACTCCATTCGCGTCGTCTGCACCAAGTGCCAGGCCGCCATGCGGATTCCGCTTGCGGTTTTGCGGGGCAAAACGTCCATGAATGTCCGCTGTCCACAATGTCAAACCGTTATGACCTTGCGCCCCAAGCCGGCTGCTCCATCGCCGGCGCCTGCCGGCGCAGAAACAAAATCAGTTGTCCCGCCGGCGGCGCCTGCCGCCGCACAAAAACCAGCCGGGTGACCGGAAAAGAGAGGTTGAGTTATGCCAGACAATACCATCGATGAAGTCGTAGTGGTTGTGCCGGAGGGCACCTTGAATGCGGCCGCGAACCCGACAGAGGCCTCGACCTCTACCGGGTCCGAATCGGTCGTTGAAGAGATTTTTGATGCCATTCTCGATCCAACCGGGAGCAACGATCCAACGGACGCAACCGCAGTTGGCACGGGCGCGGGTGAAACGGAGGTTGTGGTGGTTGAATCCGCCGGTGTCTCTCCCGATGCCGGAGGCGGAACGGCCACATCTGCCGTGGGCGCGGGCGAACCGGAGGTCGTGGTCATTGAACCTGGCGCCGATGTCCCCGGCACGGAGAGCGGATCGGCGACAGATCCCACAAGCGAGACCGATCCGGGAGGCGTGGTTGAACCCACCGCTATCTCCCCTGACGCCGGAGACGGATCAACCATAACGCCAACGGGCGATACGGGTGCGGAAGGCGTGGCTGAACCTTTCGCTGTCTCCCCTGACACCGAAGGCATATCGACGCCCGACACCGCCGATCCCATGGATTCTCCCGTGACCGAGACCGGCGCCGACGATCCGTCAGGGGTCGTGGGCTTCGATCCCGACACCACCGCTGCCGACCCGGACACCACCGCCGCCGACCCGGACACCACCGCCGCGGCCGATCCCGATACAACCACTGCCGACCCGGACACCACCGCCGCTGCCGATCCCGATACAACCACTGCCGATCCGGACACCACCGCCGCTGCCGATCCTGACACCACCACCGACGCGACTGACCCTGATGCCCAATCCCAGACTGACGCCTCGAGTGACGCCCAGCAAACGCTCCAGCAGGACGAGACGGCAGAGGGACAGGCCGCCGCTTCAGGCGACTACGCAACTGCGCAGACCGATGCTCAGCAAGCCTATTCGGACTCGCAGACCGTGGCTAACGACGGAGGCCCGGACTCGACCGACCAGACCTGGGAAGCGTCTCAGGACGAGAGCTGGGCCAACTCGGACCAGCAGACCGCCGATCAGGACGCGCAGACCGCGCAGAGTTACGCCGACGATACTACCGGGAATCCGGACGATGCGGCCGACGCGCAGCTCTACTCCGACGCTGCGCAAAACGAACAGGGGAGTGCCAACGATGCCGGCGAATCGGGCGAGTACGGCGATCCGTTGGGCCCAGAGGCCGACTCCTCGGCCCCTGCAGACGACGCTCCGGTTGACGACACTCCGGTGGATGATTCCGCTCCGGCAGACGATTCCGCTTCGGTGGACGACGATTCGTCGGCCACATGAAATTAGCTCAGATGTGCAACTTTGAGAGGGGGGATTGCCTCCTGAGTCCAAGAGGCGCGTTTAACAGTGAAACTCCCTTAGCCCTTCGCGCGAGGAAGGTTTCTCATCGCCGCGGAGACTCCCATTTGCCGGAGATTGCGGAGTTGAAGATGGCGTCGATTACTGCCATGTTGGCTATCGAGTCTTCGACGGAGACGGGAACCTGGGTGTCTTCAAGAACGGCTTTGGAGAAGGCGTCGCCCTGCAACGTGTACTGGTTGCACGCCGGGAAGGTCTCCGTGGCGATTCCGCTGCCGGAGACATCGCCGGTGTCGTCAATGAAGAGCCGCGTGGGGCGGTCGTGGGGTGCGTTGACCGGGATTTCGATTTCGATGCGGCCACGCGTGCCGAGGAAGTGGATGCGCTGGTAAGGGACCAATTGCGTGCTGCAGGTGAAGATGGACTGGCCTCCGGGGAAGTCGAGTATGGCCGAGGTGAGGCGGTCCGTGTGCATCTGGGGATCGCGATCGATGCAGGCGATGACGCGGGTGGGCTCCTGAGAGAAGGCATAGCGCGATGCGTGGACGAGATAGCAACCGATGTCCATGAGGGCGCCGCCGCCGATATCAGCGCGGTTGCGGATGTTAGCCGGGTTGACGTTGAAGTAGCTGAAGAAGCCGGTGATGGAGCGCAGTTCCCCGATGCGGCCTTCGTTGAGCAGTTGGCGGAGGCGGAACCATTGGGGAGAGCTGCGAATCATAAAGGCTTCGCCGATCTTGACTCCGGTGCGGGAGCGAACGGCAAGCAGAGTTTCCGCTTCAGCCGCGGAAAGGCCGAGGGGCTTTTCGCAGAGAACGTGCTTGCCGGCTTCCGCGGCCTTGATGGTCCAGGGGACATGGAGGTGATTGGGAAGAGGGTTATAGATGGCGTCGATATTGGGGTCGGCGAGGAGCTCTTCGTATGAACCGTATGCGACGGGGATGCCAAGAGCGGCCGCGGCTTGTTGCGCTTTGGCAAGGTCGCGGGATGCAATGGCGACCAGGCTGCAATAGTTGCCCTGCTGCATGGCAGGAAGGACTTTTTTCATGCCGATGGCAGCGGTGCTTAGAACTCCCCAACGGAGTTTTTTGGAGATCGGGATATCGAGTTTTGCAGTGGGCGCGAACGACGGCTGTGCGGTGTGTGGTGTACGAAGCATGACGGTCTCCCTACGCTGATTCTACGGCTGGACCTTGTGTTCGGCGTGAGGAAACCGGAACACTCTGTCTTCTCGGCCTTCCGGGTTGCGATGCGTTTGCGCCGCGAGTCCCTTTGGCATCATCCTTCCGCCGGTCCGGTGAGAAGTGGCGGGATCAGGGTCGATAAGCCATCCGCAAGATTGACTGGCCGGGTTATGATCTGGACCTTTGCCGATTTCAAGCCGGGACGGCTGCCGTTGATGGTTATGGTTCCAGACGATAAAGTCGAGCGCACGCCAACACGGTTGATGCCGCATTCGGTATTCAGATACAGATTGTTTGTGGAATCGACCTTGCCGCTGTTATAGCCGCCGCGCCATATCCCTGGCCCGGAGATTGTGAAGTCGACCCTCGCATCATCCGTCGGGCACCGCTGTCCCTTTGCGTCGACCACTTCGAAATCGATGAATGCCGCGTCCTGCCCATCGGCCTGCAATCCCTGGGGGCCCACCGTCGGCGTGAGTTTGATGGCGGCAGGCGGGCCGGCCGTGGTCAGTTCCTGCTCAGCCACCGTTCTGGCGGCATTCCTGGCGACGGCCTTCAGACTCCCAGGGACGAACTCGATATCGGGGAATGCAAAGATATAGCCGCTCTCCGGCTTCGAGTTCA
Source organism: Acidobacteriaceae bacterium (assembly GCA_003138365.1). GTDB lineage: Bacteria > Acidobacteriota > Terriglobia > Terriglobales > Acidobacteriaceae > Telmatobacter. Next base: position 80,987 of record PLFY01000181.1, on the reverse strand, counting down.
CGCCGAGGGACTTGCCGTTGAGAAGCAGTTCCACAGACTCGGTATTGGCGACCACATAGACAGTCTTCGCTGTCTTGTGTTCGGGCTGGGCCGGGATGGCCGGCTGGTCTGGCATCGGGGGCCTGCCCGTTACCGCGGGCTCCTCCGGACTGGCGAGTTGCTCCAGCGGATAACTCCAATGACCGAGAATGTGCAGATCCGGCTGGTCGCTCTGCATGACGCGGTGGCAGAAGTAGATCTCCTTGGGCAGACGCACCGCATCGGTTTTGCCGCTCACTCGGCAGACTTCGCTCGAATCCTGGCGGCCGTCCGCGTCTGAATCGGAAAAGTAGATGGACGCATAGCCAGACCACTTGGAGTGAGCCGGGTCAGGATTGGAGATGCGGTTTTGCCAATAGTCCCAATAGCGACGGATGCCTGCGAGCGCAAAGCTCTCTGAGGTGTACAGAAACTCTGAGTGTTGTCTCCAGGTGTCGTTGGGGCCTTTCTTCGCTTTGAAGTAGGGGGGCGAGTCATCGTCCCAGAAGCGTCGCGCGCCTTCATCGCGAAAGTCTTCGGTCTCAATCAGCGGCGCGCGATCGCGACGGTTGGCGCTGTATCCGCGGAACATGTCGCTGGGGCTGGTCAATGCATCCGTCTTTGGGTCCTGGCCGATCATGACTCCGTAAAACTCGGCGATTGGGGTGGTTGCAGTATTCAGGGCAACATCGTCGTTGCCGCGAGCGCCCATCACGCGGCCGCCATCGGGGTCCCACTGCTTGCGGATCGCGATCATCTGCTCCAGGTGTTCCACCGTCACGACGGTGTTGCCGGCCTCCCAGAAAAGAATGCTGGGGTTATTGCGGTAGTAGATGATGGAATCGCGCATGACTTCGAGGCGCTGATCCCACTGGCGGCCGGTCACGTTGCGTTCTTTGTCTCCCGCCGGACAAACCTGGATGATGCCATAGCGAGCCATCGCGTCCGCGTCTACCTTTTGCGGCGAAATGTGCATCCAGCGAATATAGTTGCCGTGGCAGTCGCGGATGAGCTTGGCGTTATAGTCGTGCATCCAGTCAGGATATGCCTGGCCAAGGCCCGCCCACTCGTTGCTTGCGCGCTGCGCGAATCCTTTCAGGTAGACAAACTTGCCGTTGAGGTAGACGCCGCCCGAACCGGCGCCGCCCTTGAACTCAGCTTTGCGAAATCCAGTGACGATCTTGTCGACATCGACGACTTTTCCGTCCACATTGAGGATGGTGTAAACGTTGTAGAGATAGGGATCTTCAGTGCTCCAGAAGCGCGCGTCCTTCAGCGCCCCCGTGGCCGTGAGCAGGGTCTTTTCGCCTTCAACCATGTCGACTGGATCGCCCTCGAACCGTGCCCGGATCTGCCCGCTGCGATCGACGATGACAATCGACAGCCCGACCGTCGCCCTGTCGCCCGATTCATTGCGCACTTCGGAGTCGACGGTTACGTCGGCAGTCTTGTTGGGGATGTTGAAGTTGGCCGCATGAACGTAAACGCCCGTTGTCTCCAGGCCGTAATAGAGCGGCAATGTCTGGTGGATCTTGCCGGTTACGTGCAACCAAACATGCCGGTTGATGCCGCCATGATCGGGATTGAAATCGTTCGCATTCCATTCAAACCTGGTTCCAGTGGCGCGCTCCTGGTAGGTGGTCTGGTTGTCGACCTTCACGGCCAGCACGTTCTCTTCGCTTCCGAAATGTACCGCGGCGGAGATATCGACGCCGTAGGCAGTAATTCCGTTCTCATACAATCCGACTTGCTTCCCGTTGAGGAAAATGTCGCCGGCCTGCCTCATGCCCTCGAATTCTAGGAATATCTTGCGGTCTGAGAAACTGGCCGGAAGCTTGAAATGCTTGCGGTACCACGAGAGCCCCTTGTAGGTGCCCAGGTCGCCGCCGCTGTGGGAGATGATCTTTCTGAAAGAGTCGACATCGTTGAAGCTGTGCGGGGTGGTGATGGTTGACCATTGCGAGTCGTCGAAGGCGGGAGCTTCGGCGCCGGCCACGTCCTCGCGGATAAATCGCCAGTTGAGATTGAAGTTGAATCTGGTGCGCGGCGATTGGGGCGGTGTGTAGCGGGCGGCCGGAGCTGCTGCGAACGAGGCATGGTCAGCGCCGAAAAGAACGGGCAGCCCGGCAACAGCGATTGCGGCCGTTCCTAGAAATTCGCGGCGGGAAACGGGAGGCGTAGACATGGGCGTGTTCCTCATGGTTTTCAAGTGTGCGACGCGATGGGGGCGAAACTCATGCACACATACTATCCAAATGCAATCTTAAGATGCAGCCGCCTGCTCGACGACAGCCTTGGAGAGATTCCTTGGCCGGTCCACATCCACGCCGCGTTCCAGAGCCATGAAGTAGGAGAACAGTTGCAGGGGAACCACCTCGAGAATGGGCAGCAGGTACTCGGAGGCGGGCTGCACATGAACGCAATCGCTCACGAGCGCCGGCACCGCTTGATCGCCCGTGTCGGCGATGGCAATGACCCTGGCTCCTTGCGCGTTCATGTCGCGCAGCAGTTGCAGAGTCTTCTCATAACGAAGCACCGAAGCATCGAGCGTGCGATCCACCGTCGCCAGCACCACAAGGGGCACGCGGTCACTGACCAGCGCGTTCGGCCCGTGCTTCAACTCGCCCGTGGGGTAGCCTTCGGCATGGACATAGGACGCTTCCTTCAGCTTCAAAGCGCCTTCCCTGGCAATGGCATAGTGGATGCCACGGCCCAGATAAAGGAAGGTGGCGGCAGACTTGTACTTGCGCGCCAAGGCGGCCGTCTGCTCCCTCCAGCCGTCCAGTTGCGCATCCATGCTGTCAGGCAGGGCGCGTAGATTCGCGATGCGGCCGGCCAGGGCAGCGGCATCCATCCGGCCCAGGCGCGCGGCCTCGTAGAGAGCCAGAAGATAAAGCACGGCCAACTGGCTGGTAAAGCTTTTGGTGGCGGGAATCGCTCGTTCGACACCAGCGGCCAGCGGCATGGAAACGCTAGCCTCGCGCTCCATGGAAGAGCCAGCGGCGTTGGTGATGGCCAGCGTCTTCTGGCCCCGCAGGCTCGCCTCGTGCAAGGCCGCCAGCGTGTCAGAGGTCTCTCCCGATTGGGAGAGCACGAGAACGCTTGGATGGCGCGCGTCTTGCTGGCCGTTGTTGCCGCGGGAACTATATTCGCTGGCATATTCGACATCCACGGCCAGACCGCACAGGTCTTCGAGGAGGATTTCGGCGGCCAGGCCGCTGTGGCGGCTGGAGCCCGAGGCGGCGATCAGAATTTCGCCCTCCGGTATCGACCAACCCGCCAGCATCCGGGCCACTTCCGGCTTCAACCCCTGGGGCGCCAGGTAAAGGGCCAAGGCGCGGCGAATCGCCTCCGGCTGTTCATAGATTTCACGCAACATCTCATGAGCAAAACTCTGCATCTTCCCACCTTGGCGGCATAACGCGCAAAAAAACAAATGCTACTGCAGAGATGATACGAGACCTGTCCGAGTCACGGGGAAACGCGGCGCCACCGGGGGTTCAGATCTCTTTGGGACCGGGAGCAGTGGGCACTGGAATCAGAATGCCTTGAGTGCTTCGGCCTGCGGGTCGGGCGTCGATCGGGGCGAGACCGTATAGACGGCGGTCCGCTGGATGCGTTCGCCGACGCTCATGGTCGCGAGGGGGCCGATGGTTTCAAGCTCGACATAGTGCAGCGGATCGGGATTGGTGTAGACCTGAGTCAGGCAACCGCCATCGGGATATTCTCCAGGGCCCTGTTCCGCATCGATGCGGACAACGCAGGTTCGCCCCACCCAGGCCAGGCTGGCTCCATCCGAGCCGATCTTGACGCATTCATGGGGATGGCGGACGAACGCAAGGACGCCCTCGTCGATCTTCAAGTCTTCGGGTTCGGCGTCCAGCAAGCCGGTGTAGCCGTTGGTGAATTGCGATTGCGCCGGGAGAAGGATCGATACGCGCTCGGGTTCCCGCATCTGGGTGATGGTCCAGATGGCTGTCCGGACTGGGCCTCCGAGAAGCTTGCGGAACTCCGATCGGATGCGCATGACAGGGCGGTCGGCTTCCAACTCCACATGGCGCACGATCTGGATGCCAAACGCCGGGTCGATGGACGAGGCGAGCACGACGGAACGCTCGGTGGCCATGGCCTCCATGGGTAGGGAATCGAATGCGGCGGGAGGCGGCCAGTCGCGGCCTTGCAGCTTTGGCCAGTCAGATTGCGGGGCGGGCCAGCACTTATCTCCGCCGAAATTGAGCCACTCGCCGGAGAGGGGGTGGTGCGCGGCCAGTGGGTGGAGCTGGCCGTCTAACGCCCGATTTTCCCAGAACGTTCCCATCGTGTCGCCGCGCAGGCGCAACTGCATCACGCGACCGATGGAGGGAACGATTACGGCCTCAACGATGCCATTCTGGATCAGGAAGCAGTCGGGCCAGCCATGCCAGGAGATGCGGGCAATCGACACGGCAGACCCTTGGCTGGAGGTGGGCTCGAGAATAGCGGATGCTTCGGAGCGGCTTGCCACTTACTCGTTCTTTCTTTCACGTTGCGCAGTGGATTTGGTTCAATGCCAGTGAATCTTCGATCAAATCATCGCACGATTGCCCTGGTCAAGAAGAAGTGTTCTTTCGGGAGCTAACGGCGCATCCTTTCAAAGCGACTTGGCTACCGTATTCCTCAAAGGTCGAGTTACTTGTCATCGGCGGCGGCTTTGTTTGTTTCAACCTCCCGCTCGGTCAAATGGTCGTACCAAGTGAACTTGAGAATGGCCGATGTTCCCAGAATCACCGCGAGTACCATGGCGGCGCGATCGAACTCCTGAATCACGATGTACAAGGGCAGCGCGACAAGAGCGATCTGCCACACGATGCCGACGGCGATATTGAACATATCGCGGACGAAGTCTTTGTTGCGCTTGAAGCCGGGGTCCTCAGCCAGCACTTTGTTCAACACCGGTCCCCAGAAGCCCCATGGGCGAACGCGGCGGTAGAAGTCCTTCAGCACAGCATCGTCTTCCGGTTTGGTGAGGAAAGTGCCAAGCAGGCAGCCGATCAATGAGATGCCCACCACCAGCGGGAAGATGATCACCACCTCCATGTTGATGATGTAGGTTGCCAGCAAGTGCTGCAAGAACGGAACCAGCGGAACCAGTTTCGGCATCACCAGCGCGGATGCGATGCCAGTGACCATACCCCAGAAATAGCCGTAGCCATTGAAGCGCCACCAGTACCACTTCAGAACGTTGGAAGCCGTGTAACCGCCCCACAGGCCAGAGACAATCCATACCACAACCTGATTCACCGAGGTCACTTCCCAGCCGATCAGGACGCCGACCACCACAACGGCAAAGGAGGTGAGATAAGCAAGGCGGACATAGGTCTTGGGCTCCGCGTGCGGATTGATGAAGCGCTTATAGATATCGTTGACGAAATACGGTGGAGCTGCGTTCACCGTAGCGGCGAAGTTGGACATAAAGGCGGCCAGCAGGCCGGCGATCAAAAAGCCCAGCAAACCAACCGGGACAAATTGTCCAAGCGCCATAGGCAGCACCTGCTCGAAGTCCAGTTTGCTTCCCATGGCGGCCAGGTTGGGATTGTAGTAAGCGGCGGCCAGCACGGTGAGCCCGATGACGAGAAAATAGCGCGGAGGGGTGAGCACGATGTTGACCCATGCGCTCATCATTGAGGCTTCGCGGGGATCCTTCGCGGAAAGGACGCGCTGCATATCGTAGTTCGGGGCGGGACCCGCAGCCGAAATCGGAATGCCCTTGAAGAGCAGCATCATGACGAAGAAGCCAAAGAGTTCATATCGATCGTCGGCAATCTTGGCTCCGGCCGCCGGGAGCAGCGTCGACCAATCCAGGTTCAAATGCCAGCCGAAGAAGATGTTGTCCCAGCCCGCGGGCACCCACCTGTGGAGCATCTCGGGAGCCACCTTGCGCATGGCGATAATGCCCACGGCAAATGAAGCGATCGAGAGGATAAAAAACTGCACAACCTCGGTGATGACCACGCTGATCATGCCGCCTTTGATAACGTAGATGGCCGTAATGCCGATCAGAATCAGGGCGTATTCATTGGCTGAGAGGTGCCAGGGCAGGAACGTCTGCGCAAACTTGCCGATGCCCTTGAACGCGTAACTGAAGAACCCGATGATGCTGACGAAGGCGTAGATGACTACGATGAGGTGCGACAACTGCGCGCCTGGCCCGGTGCCGAAGCGGGTCTTGATCCACTCTGCGCCGGTCATCACCTTGGAGCGGCGGAGCCACGCGGAGAGGTAGACCATGAGGAAGATCTGGTTGAAGGTGGGCCAGAGCCATGGAATCCAAACGCTCTTCAGGCCGTAGACGAACATCCATGAGACCAGCAGCATGGTGCCGCTGATGTCGAACATTCCCGAGGCGTTGGAGATGCCCAGCATATACCAGGGCATCGTATTGCCACCGAGAAAATAGTTCTGCATGCTCTGCGAAGCGCGGTGCGAAACCCAGTAACCGATGATGACCGTGCTCAGCAGATAGGCCACGATGATCGCGATGTCAATGACGTGAAGATGCATTTGGCGCCCTCAATCTTCGTGGAAGCCACTTTCAAAACCGGGCTTCCGCGATTCACTATCGCAGTTCGCCGGCCAACAGGAACACCAGCGATGCTTGCCAGTTGATGCAGATTTCATTGCTTGCGTACGAGGCCAACTGATCGGCATAGACCTTTGCCGGGGGCAAATCCTTGGGTAACGCCGCCAACACCGCGTCCTGGCGGCCCGCATTTGGCCCGCCTGAGAGCAGCCCCGGCCAGGGTCCCGGCTGCTTGCCTGAACCGCTGGGCCGGTGATGTGGATGGAGGAAGGGATTCTCGCCCACCTGCGTGACCCACGAGAGCGAAAACGTATTGCGTCCCAGCAGATAGTGCAGATTGTCCCGCGCGGCATCCACGAAGCTGGGGTCCGGCGCAAACACATTGGCGATGAGCAGATACATCCCGTACCCCGCCGCAACGCCATTCGAGCCCCACACATAGTCCTTTGCCTTCATGCTTATGAGATAGGGATTGGCGCGGGTGCGGTCGACCACTGTGTGCGCCGCCGCAACGGTCCGCTGGCGGATTGCGGCAACCGCTTCGCCATCCGATCCCTTTCGATGGGCAAGGGCATAGGTCCACAGAGCCATCGGCGCCACCTGGCTCCAGCTCTCTGCCGGGGGCGAATCGAGGGTGGGAAGAAACTCCGCATAGTTTTTCAGGAAGAAGTCGTTGAACGCGGCCTCGCCTGTGGTGCGACCCAGTTCCGCCGCGGCCCAAAGCCGCTCGTCTTTGCAGTTGGCATCGCCGTACTCCCCAGTACTGACACCGGGCGGATTCCTGAACGTGACATTGGGATACTTTTCGGTCCAGGCCCAGGCGCGCCGTGCCGCCTCAAGCGCCTGCGCGGCAAACTTTGCGTCATAGGGCTTGAAGACGCGCGCGGCAATTGCGCCCACGGCGGCAAGATCCGCGGTGGCACAGGTGCTTTTGTAGGGCGTCGCGCCGGTTCCGATGATTTCGCTCGGCAGTTTGTCGTCCTCGGGCGCAACAAACCCCGAAAAATGTTCGCTGGTCTGCTTGTGCCAGACGCCGCCATCGTCGTCCTGCATCTTGAGCATCCACGCGAGGTTCCAGCGCGCCTCGTTGAGGATGTCCGGTGTGCCGTTGCCGGTTTCAGGAATATTGAGCTGGATTTTCTTGAGTTTCCGTCCGAAGATTTCCCAGGCCCAAAGCATGGTGCCGGTACTGATGCCGGAATTGACCATGTAGCGGCCGTAGTCGCCCGCGTCGTGCCATCCGCCAATGTTGTCGCGCGGCCCCTTGGCTCCGGAGGAAAGGTGAAACTCGCCATGCTGGTGGCAGGCGGGATGGGAGTAACCGGGGAACTCGGGCCCCATGTCGACCGCTATGCCGCAGCGCTGGCCGTAGAATCCGCGCATGGCCAGATAGTAAGTGCGCTCGAACACATTCTTGCCCACCGCGAAGTTCCAACTTCGGCCAACGCCGGGGATCCGCAGGTAGTAGGTTCCGGCCTTGTGAAAGCTGGAGAAGTCCGCGGCCTGCACCTGGTCGCCGGAGTTCGGGTCTGCCTGGGGAGGCGTGAGCTTTCCGCGAAGGACAACGGCATTGTCGCTTGAACGCAGAACCTGAAAGGTTTCCGGCGGGGCGCTGGTCGCCGTTGGCAAGGTGACCAGGGCTACCTTGGGGCCGTTGAGCGGATAGCCCACCTGATCCACTTTGATGGCCAAGCTGGCGTCAGGGGCGCCATGGGCCAGGGCGGCCGGAAAAAGGAGAAGACCGGCAAGGAAAACGGAGAGGGAAAGCTCTCGGCCGGATCGTGCGCTCGCGAGGAATGGAAACCAGGAAGCTGCCATATGTAAACTTTCGCCTTGCGCAGGGGCCAGGGTGACTGCAAGAACGGGCAAGCGTCTCACGTCCTCCTGATTTTTGGCAACGATTCAGGATTCGAAGGGAGTTTTGCCTGATTTTGGCCCGCGCAGATACTTTGTCACATTCGCGCCGCCTGGCGCAAGTCCTTTTCAGTTTTTAAAGTACGCCGAAGTGTTCTGGAAAAACGTTTGATTGCGTTTCAATCCGGGGAATATACTTGGGGCGTCCTTTATTTGAGGGAGCAGGCATCATGAAGTTCGGCTATTTTGACGATTTGAATCGCGAGTACGTGATCACGCAACCGGATACGCCCTTGCCTTGGATCAATTACCTGGGCTGCCAAGCCTATTTCGGGATTATATCGAACACGGCGGGCGGCTACTCGTTCTATCGCGACGCGCGGCTTCGGCGTATTAGCCGCTACCGGTACAACAACGTACCCCTGGATTACGGCGGGCGCTATGTGTATTTGCGCGACGACGAGTCGAAGGAATTCTGGTCTCCCTCATGGCAGCCGACTCGCCACGAACTCAAGGACTATTCGTGCCGGCACGGCATGGGCTATTCGGTCATCGGTTCGAGCTATAGCGGAATTGAGGCGCACACACGCTACTTTGTGCCGCTGGACGAGAACCTGGAAATCTGGCAACTGACCGTTACGAATCGCCGCACAACGCGCGCGACTATTTCGGCATTTGCGAACATCGAGTTCTGCCTGTGGGATGCGCAGGATGACGCCACCAACTTCCAGAGAAACTTCAATATCGGACAAGTTGAAGTGGAAGACGGCGTGATTTATCACAAGACGGAGTATCGCGAGCGCCGCAACCACTTCGCGTACTTTGCCTGCTCGGAACCGGGCGCCGGATTCGACACGCAGCGGGAGGCGTTTCTGGGCCGCAATCGCGGCTGGGACAAGCCCGCGGCCGTGGAGGCCGGTCAACTGACCAACTCGATTGCGCATGGCTGGTCGCCGATTGGCGCACATCAGGTGAAGCTCGATCTGGAGCCTGGAGAGACGCGGCGGGTGGTCTTCGTGCTCGGCTATCAAGAAAATCCAATAGACCAGAAGTTCGATCCCGCCGGTTCACAGACCATCAACAAGAAGTTGGTCAAGCCGGTGATTGCGAAGTATCTGAACGGCAAGGAGGCTGACGCTGCATTCGAGCGGCTGCGTCTTTACTGGGACAGCGTACTGAGCGTTTTTCAGGTCAATACGCCGGACATTCACACCAACCGCATGGTGAATATCTGGAACGCATATCAATGCATGGCGACGTTCAACATGTCGCGCTCGGCGTCGTTTTATGAATCGGGCATTGGGCGGGGGCTGGGCTTCCGCGATTCGAACCAGGATTTGCTGGGGTTTGTACACATGGTGCCTTCGCGGGCACGAGAACGCATCCTGGACCTGGCGGCGACGCAACTGCCAACCGGCGGCGCGTACCACCAGTATCAGCCACTGACCAAGCGGGGCAACAACGACATCGGCGGCGGTTTCAACGACGATCCGCACTGGCTGATCGTGGGCGTCTCAGCGTATCTGAAGGAGACGGGCGACTGGAGCATTCTGGACGAGCCTGTGCCTTACGACAACGAGCCCGGTTCAGAGGCGCCGCTCTACGACCACTTGCAGCGCAGCTTCAACTACACATTGGAACGCCTTGGGCCACACGGGCTGCCGCTGATTGGCCGGGCCGACTGGAACGACTGCCTGAACCTGAACTGCTTCTCCGACACGCCGGGCCAGAGCTTCCAGACAACGACCAACAAGGAAGGGAAAGTTGCAGAGTCGGTGTTCATCGCCGGACTGTTTGTGTATGCGGGGTGCGAACTTGCAGCGATCGCGAAGCATCGCGGGCTCGGTGCTGAAGCTGCTTCCTATCTGGGCGAAGTTGCGAAGATGGAGGAGGTCATACGCCAGCATGGGTGGGACGGCGAGTGGTTTCTGCGCGCCTACGATGATTTCGGCGCGAAGATCGGCTCGAAGGAATGCGAAGAAGGCAAGATCTTCATTGAGACGCAGGGTTTCTGCACGCTGGCCGGGATTGGGCTGGAAGACGGCACGGCCATGAAGGCGCTGGACGCTACGCGCAAGCACCTGGCGACCAAGCATGGGATCGTTTTGCAGCAGCCGGCGTACTCGAAGTACTACTTGAACCTGGGCGAGATATCGTCTTACCCGCCGGGATACAAGGAGAATGCGGGCATCTTTTGCCACGTGAATCCGTGGGTGATGATCGGGGAGACGCGGCTGGGCCGGGGCGACGAAGCGCACGACTACTACACCTGCATCAATCCGTCGGCGCGCGAAGAGATCGGCGAATTGCACCGCTGCGAGCCGTATGTTTATGCGCAGATGATTGCGGGCAAAGATGCGCCCACGTTCGGCGAGGCTAAGAACTCGTGGCTCACGGGGACGGCGGCGTGGAACTACTACGCGATCGTGCAGTGGATACTTGGCGTGCGGACTTCACTGGACGGGCTTGAGATTGCTCCGGTGATTCCGAAGAGCTGGCCGGGGTTCACGGCGACGCGCACGTTTCGCGGCGTGGTCTACACGATATGTATTGAGCGCAAGGGCGACGGGAATCAAATTGCGCTGACGGTGGACGGCGTGGCGATCGAGGGGAACATCGTGAGTCCTCCCGCGGACGGAAGGAAGGAAGTTTCGATCAGGGGCATTTTGAGTTAGGAGGAGCACCTTGTACGTTGCGAATGAACAGCGCTACGACACGATGCAATACCGCCGCTGCGGTCGGAGCGGCGTGCGGCTGCCTGCCATCTCCCTGGGGCTGTGGCACAACTTCGGAGGAGTGGATACTTTTGAGAATGGGCGCGCGATGGTGCGGCGGGCGTTCGATCTGGGGATCACGCATTTCGACCTGGCCAACAATTATGGTCCGCCGCCGGGGAGCGCGGAGAGCAACTTCGGAGAGATTCTGCGGCTCGACCTCAGGCCCCATCGCGACGAATTGATCGTCAGCAGCAAGGCCGGCTGGGATATGTGGCCGGGACCGTATGGCGATTGGGGATCGAGGAAGTATCTGCTGGCCAGCCTGGATCAGAGCCTGAAGCGCATGGGCCTGGAGTACGTGGACATCTTCTACTCGCACCGGCCCGACCCGAAAACTCCCGTGGAGGAGACGATGCGAGCACTCGACCAAGCTGTCCGCTCCGGCAAGGCGCTGTATGCCGGCATCTCCAGCTACGATGCAAAACAGACCGCTGCGGCAGCGAAGATTTTGCGCGGACTGGGCACGCCCTGCTTGATTCATCAGCCGAAATACTCGATGTTCGAGCGTTGGGTTGAAGATGGCCTGCTGGATGTGCTGGGCGAAGAAGGGATTGGCGGGATTGCCTTTTGTCCTCTGGCGCAGGGATTGCTGACCGATCGTTACCTGCATGGGATTCCGAGCGACTCGCGCGCGTCGAAGCCGCATGGATTCCTGAAGAAAAATGATATCGACGACCATGGTCTCGGGCAGGTGCACGCACTGAACAAACTGGCCGGCGAGCGTGGACAGACGCTGGCGCAGATGGCGCTGGCCTGGGTGCTGCGCGATGGACGGATGACTTCAGCGCTGATCGGGGCGAGCCGGGTGGAGCAGATCGAACAGAATGTGGCGGCTCTCGCCAACCTGCAGTTCTCCGCGGATGAGTTGGGCCAGATCGATGCGATTCTAAGGCCGCCTGAGGAAATTGCACAATTTGGGCGTCCTCTCGAGGGCTGAGCGGGCTGCGGAAAACCTCGTTTGCAGGTTTCTTTGCAGGTTTTTTAGAAGGAGGAGCTCCCGGTGGAGGACTTACGGCAAAGGGTAGAAGCGGAGCTCAAGTCCGACATACTTCCCTTCTGGCTCAAGTATGCAATCGACGAAGAGTATGGCGGGTTTCGCGGGCAAATTGCCAATGATCTGACGATCGATTCGAAGGCGGCCAAGGGACTCATCCTGAACGCGCGCATTCTGTGGACCTTTTCAAAGGCGTTCACCTTTTATCGCGATCCGGTATATCTCGCCACGGCTCGCCGCGCGTATGAATATCTCTCTCAATGCTTTTGGGACGGCGAGTTTGGCGGAGTCTACTGGATGGTGGACTGCGAAGGCCGGCCCCTGGACACAAAGAAGCGGATCTATGGCCAGGCGTTCACCGTCTACGCGCTGGCTGAGTGCTCCCATGCAACCGGCGATCCGGAGGCACTGGGCAACGCGATGCGCCTGGTGGAGAAAATCGAGTCCTCGGGCCACGATGAAGAGCACGGCGGTTACTTTGAGACCTTTGAGCGTGACTGGACTCCGGCGGTGGACCAACGGCTGAGCGATGTTGACATGGACGAGAAGAAGTCCATGAACACTCACCTGCATCTGCTGGAGGCTTACGCCACGCTGCTGCGTTGCGGTGAGGACACGACCGTTCGTTTTCGGCTGAGGGAATTGATCGAGATTTTTCTGAAATACATCATCGATCCCGCGACGCGGCACTTCATTCTTTTCTTCGACGAGGAGTGGCGCCCGCGGTCTGAAAAGATCTCATTTGGCCACGACATCGAGGGAAGCTGGCTGCTCTGCGAGGCAGCGGAGGTTCTTGGCGACCCGGAGGTTCTGAAACGGGTGCGCGAGGTCGCGGTGAAGATGGCGCAGGCCGTCTATGAGCAGGGGCTGGATCGCGATGGGGGCCTGCTTTACGAGGCTGACACAAATGGGATCGCCGATACCGACAAGCATTGGTGGCCGCAGGCTGAAGCCGTGGTTGGCTTTCTGAACGCCAACGAGTTGTCAGGCCAACAGCACTTCATGGATGCGGCTGAACGAAGCTGGGGATTCATTGAGAAGTACATCGTCGATCACGAGCATGGGGAATGGTTCTGGCTGGTATCGCAAGCGGGCGTTCCCGACGCGGGGCAGGATAAAGTGGGGCCGTGGAAGTGCCCCTACCACAACAGCCGCACCTGTTTTGAAGTGATGGAAAGGCTGGACGCCGGGAAGTCCGCGCGACTGGGCGCAACGGCAAGCAAGGATAGACGGAGCGGAGTGAAGAGATGAAGCAGGCAGCATTCAAGAAGAGCATTCAGGAGTTGTTCAAGCAGCAGGAGAGGCTGCTGTCGCGGCGCAATCGGAAGTCGCCCGGCGGCAACGGCATTTATGAGCGATATGAGTTTCCGGTCCTGACCGCGGCTCATGCACCCATCACGTGGCGCTATGACCTCGACCAGAAGACGAATCCCTTTCTGATGGAGCGAATTGGGGTGAACGCCGCCTTCAATGCGGGGGCTATTTTGCACGCGGGCAAGTATCTGGTGGTGGCACGGGTAGAGGGGGCAGACCGCAAATCGTTCTTCGCCGTGGCCGAGAGCCCGAATGGGACAGATCACTTTCGCTTTTGGGACTATCCGATTCTGATGCCTGAGGCCGGGGAACCGGACACGAATGTTTATGATATGCGACTGGTGAAGCACGAGGACGGCTGGATCTACGGCTTGTTCTGCACGGAGCGCAAGGACCCGAAGACTCCGGAGTGGGACACCTCATCGGCCGTGGCGCAGTGCGGTATTGCCCGCACCAAAGACTTGAAGGCGTGGGAGCGGCTGGCGGACCTGAAGTCGAAGTCTCCCCAGCAACGCAATGTGGTGCTGCACCCCGAGTTTGTTGAGGGAAAGTACGCCTTCTACACCCGGCCGCAGGACGACTTTATCCAGGCCGGCAAGGGCGGCGGCATTGGCTGGGGGCTGGCGTCGAGCATTGAGAAAGCCGTGATCGACAAGGAAGTGATCCTGGACAACCGCGAATACCACACCATCCAGGAGGTCAAGAACGGCCTTGGCCCCGCCCCCATCAAGACGCCGAAGGGCTGGCTGCACCTGGCGCACGGGGTGCGCAACACCGCGGCCGGCCTGCGCTATGTGCTTTACATGTTTTTATGCGAATTGAATCGGCCATGGGTGGTGACGCACAAGCCGGCCGGCTACTTCATCGCGCCCGAAGGCGAAGAGCGGGTGGGCGATGTTTCCAATGTTGTTTTCAGCAACGGCTGGATCGAACGCAGGAATGGAGATGTTTTTATTTACTATGCCTCATCGGACACGCGGTTGCACGTGGCGACCAGCTCTGTCGACCGGCTGCTCGATTATGTGCTGCACACACCTGCCGATCCGCTGCGCAGCCACGCCTGCGTGGAGCAGCGCTATGCACTGATCGAAAAGAATCTGGCGGTGCTGGACGCGCTGAACTTGCCCGGGGGCAAGCGGACTGCCAGGAAGGCTGGCACGCCCGCAAAGACAAAGAAGCGGTAGTGTGGATGAAAAGAGCGAGAACGCGGCCGCGTTATTTCTGATTCTGGTCTTGCGGGGCAGTTTGCGGAGCCGGCTTGGCGGCGCTCTGCGCATCGCTCTGAGCAGCAAGGCGGGCGGCCTTCTCGGCGTGCTTTTTTTTGTAGTGCCGTGCGATGTCCGGCCAGAACTCGATGACTTCTGCGCCCACGATGCCTTCGACCGACACAGTCAATCCGTCATTGATCGTGTCGCTGACAGTTCGCTCTGAAGCAGGGTAATACGCACGGGCGACGGCTGCGCCCATCAGGTTGCCCACAACGTTGGCGTAGTTCGGTCCCCACTTGCCACTGTCGCGCCTGCACCATACCGTGCTCGCCGCCGCCCACAAGGCGCGGTTGGTGGCACTGCCCGTTCCCTTCTGGAAGTAACGTGGATCTTCATGCCAAATGCTCGGCAACACCGCATTGCCGAAGAAATTGCCGATGAAGGCATCGGAATATGCGGCGCCATATCGCTTCGCATAGCCTTGGGCGCCCTGCCCCCACTCCGCGTAGCTGTCGTCGGCCTGGCCGATGCCGGAAACGACACCTGCCAGCAGGAAGGGCCACGGATCGGTGGAACTCTTGAAGAAAAGCTGAAATTTCTGCCCCGGCGTGAGAGGAAGCGCGTCCTTGTTCGTGGTGGTGTTGAAGGTGGCCATGACGCCCATGACCCGCTGGTGCTCTTGTGCCTTGAGCTGCTCTTCGGCCTTTTCGTGCAGGCTCTTCTCGTCCGCGGACTGGGCAGCGGGCGATTGAGAGCTGGAACTGCCCTGGGCGGCAGGGGTCTGGGCTGGTGTGGAATCCTGGGCAGGAGGCTGGACGCCTTGGCTTTGCCCGGTCTGGGTCTGCTGGCTGGGCGGCAGGGCCTCGGCAAGAGCAATCTGCGGCTGAGGAGCGTCGGGGATGGCGCCGGGGAAGTTGTCAGCGGCGATAGCGATCGGACGCGCGTCCGGTTCCTGCGAAACAAGCTGAGAGGGCAGCGCCAGCGGAGCAATGCCCGCAAAAAGTATTGCATAGATAAGACAAGAACCTAAGCGCATCCATTCACCAAGTGTCAGAGTGGGCGCTCACCAGGGCCGCTGACCTTGAGAAAAGGCAAACGGGACCGGGGGAGGGCCAATTTCTAGGGTAAATCACCCATGGGGAAACTCTCGTTCAGGTTCCGCGGCAGGGGCTACGTTTCATTGTGAGTTCAAGCACTTGTTTGTTAGACGCACTTTTGCGCCTCGAGGACACATTGAAATGACCCTGAGCGGCCCTCGCAGCCCTGCGCCGGAGAATTTCACTGGATTTTTGGGAAGCAGGCAGTGTAGAGTCCACACACGCATTTCAGAATTCAGTCCCGACAAGTGGCGAGGAGAACAGATCGATGGGCAATCCGGTTGTACATTTTGAGATCGTTGGCGAGAACATGCAACTGCTCAACAGTTTCTACGGGAGCGTGTTCGACTGGAAGATCGACCCAATCATGGAGGAGTATTCGCTGGTGACTACCGGCTCCGGGATCGTGGGGGCATCGGCGGGATGGGAGCAGCGCGGCGGCATGTGACGTTTTATGTTGAGGTTGCAGATGTGGAGGCAGCACTGGCCACGATTGAGAGCAAGGGTGGGCAAAAGGCGTTTGGGCCGCATCCGGTGCCCACGGGCGCGATCATCGCCGGCTTCACCGACCCCGAGGGGAACCTGGTGGGCCTGGTGCAGCAACCGGTGAAGCAGTAATCCGCTCCGTTTACGCGGCGAAGTCGATAAAGCCTCGCTGGGGGTCGGTGGAGATCAACTTCACCGTCAGCTTGTCGCCCACGTCGAGGCCCTTGCCGCCCTGAACCAGCATTCCATCGACGTGCGGATCCAGGGTGCGCACGAAGGTGCCGTATTTGTTCACGCCGGTGACGATGGCGGGGAAGCTCTGGCCGATGCGGGGGTGGAGGACAACGGCGGCGATGCGCTTCTGCATCTCGCGCTCGACCTTGCGGGCGCCGTCTTCCATGAGCGTGCAGCGAACTGCGATGGCGTTGAGGTCATCCTCGGAGTAGGGTTGGGGCATTTTGGTGAGAAGCGCCTTCATGAGCCGCTCGGTCACCACGTCGGGAAAGCGGCGGTTGGGGGCGGTGGAGTGAGTGTAGTCCTGGACAGCCAGGCCGAAGTGGCCGGGCGAGGGTTCGTTGGGCTTGACCAGGACGTACTCGCCGGGGCCCATGAGCTTGATGACGGCCAGCGACAGATCCGGGAAGTGGTCGGGGTCTTTCGCCTTCTGGGCGAGGAGGAAGTCATTGAGGGCTTTCGAGTCAGGTTGGGCGGGGAGCGTTGTACCGAGGCCTGCGGCCACCTCGACAATGCGGTCCCAGCGCTTGGGGACTCGGACAATGCGACGGATGGAGGCTACGCCGGCACTCTCGAAGGTGCGGGCGACGACGCCGTTGGCCGCGACCATAAACTCCTCAATGAGGGATGTGGCGCGGTTTGTCTGCTGGCGGACGATGCTGATGGGCTGATCCGCTTGCATTTCGGGGCGGGTTTCGATGGTTTCAAGATCGAGCGCGCCGTGCTGAAAGCGTCCGCCCACCATGCGCTTGGCCGCGGAGTCCTGGAGCTTGAGCTGCGCGGCCAGGTCGGCGCTGGCGGCTACCTTGGCCGGTGCGGGACCGGACCCCTCAAGCCAGGCGCCTACGGCGTTGTAGGCCAGTTGCGCGCGGTTGCGGACAAGAGCGGCGTAGACCTTGCCGTCGGAGGCAGTACCGGCCGGGTCCACCGAGAACTCGATGACGTGGGCGACGCGGTCTTCATTTTCATTGAGCGAGGTAATGCCCTCGGAGAGCTCGGCGGGGATCATGGGGAAGACTTTGACGCCGGTATAGACCGAGGTCGTCTCACTTCGGGCGTGAGTGTCAATCACCGTGCCCACTTTGACGCGCGCGTCCACGTCGGCCACGGCGACAAGCACGCGGATGCGGCCGTCGGGCAGTTGCTCGGCCCACTCGATCTGGTCAAGATCCTTGGACGTGTCGTTGTCGATGGAGGACCAAAGCAGGGTTGTCAGGTCCTGAATGCCGGGGATAGCGGGGGCCTCGGGATGGGCCTGAATTGCGGCTAATTGCGTGTCGGTTCCAGCGGGAAAATCGGGCTGAAAACCATGCTCGATCATGGCGGCGTGGGCGGCGGCGACGAGATTAAAGTGCAAAGGCTGGTTGGATTGCATGAAGAATCAGGCTCCTTGAAAGTGAAGAGCAAGGCTACCACGTTGGGGGCGGCCCACGTTAGGAGAAGGACAAAGGGTAGATTTTGAGAGTCTGGCTGGAATTGACAGGAGAGCAGTCCGAGATGGGAAGCTTCCCACCCTTTCCACCGAAAAGTGGAAAGGGTGGGGCACTCAGCTTTGTGGCGGGATTGGCGAAAGAAACTTCTATTGAATGCCCAGGTCGGCAAGAACCTTGGGCTTGGCTTCGTCTACGGCGAGCAGGTTGTGGCAGGCGGCGCAGTCCTGAGTGATGCTCTTGCCGTCCTTGGCCACGTGGTCGCCGTCGTGGCAGCGGAAGCAACCCGGATAGCTCATGTGACCGATGTGGTTGGGGTGGGTTCCCCAGGTCACCTTCATGAAGGGAAAGACGTTCTGACTGTAGAGAGTGACAAGTTCCTCACCCGCGGACTTGATAAGGGCGGACTTTGAGGCCAGGACATCGGGGTTCTGGGTGCGATAAAAGGCAGTGAGCTGCTGTGGAATCTGCGTGCTCGCTTCGGCCTCACTGGCGTAGTTGGCCTTGAGCAGTTCGAGACTCTCCTTGTGGACCCAGGGCAGATCCGGACTGACCGCGCCCTCCGACATAGCGCGGTTGAGGGCGTCTTCAGCGGTCAGGAAGGTGTGGGCCGCACGGTTGTGGCAATCGATGCAATCCATGAGGCGATGTTCGCCCTGGGGCACGGTAGCGCCCAAGGCGGAGGCGGCATACACGGTCTCGGAACCATCGTGGTTTTGCCTCTGGACCCAGGGAATGGCGGTTAGCGTCGGGTCGGTGGCGATGTACTCGATGTGACCGAGGTGGACGCCGTGAATCCCGCTCAGTTGGGAGAGCGAATCCTCGCCGCCGAGGTGCAGCACCACGACGGTCTGGGTCTCGGTGTTCTTCTCGTCGTCGGCAAAACTGGATTTGACCAGGAGTTTTTCACCGTAAGCTCTGGTCGGCGTATGGCAGCCCTCGCAGGTGTAGCGGGCCGGACGCAGATTCTTGACCGGCGATTCAATCGGCGTGGGATAGCGATCGAACGAGACCTCGAGAAGCTGCTTGGTGCCGTTCACCTTCGCGGCAAAGAAGGAGGCTGCGCCCGAGCCGATGTGGCAATCCACGCAGGCCACATGGGAGTGCGGGGAAATCTTGTAGGCCGTGTACTCCGGATGCATGACGTGGCAGGACTGGCCGCAGAACTGCGGCGAATCCATGTAGGACGCACCGCGATAGGTGGCTATGGAAACAACCAGCAAGTTGGCAATGGTGGCCACCAGCACGATGTCCAGGCCATGGCGAAAGATTCGGTCGTTGAGATCGATTTGGGGAAATTGGGCCGGAATCTGTCCGGCTTTCTGGAGCTTTCTGCGGCGCAGAAATACGCCCACTGGGATCAGCAGGAGCCCGGCTATAAACAGAGCCGGCAGAAGCAGGAAGAAGATGATTCCCAGGTAGGGGTTTTCATTGGGCAGGCCGAGAAACTCGACCAGCCAATAGCCGATCATGGTCACGCCGGATGCGCTGGTAATGGCGCCGCCGGCAAGACTGATGGGGTTGTTGCCGAAGAACAGAGCGGGCCGCACCCAGCCTTCGCGGAATTTTTGAAAAAGCGACACGCTCTCCCCCACTCACAAATGGATGGGCCGCCCCGGAGGGCGGGCCGGATATGCTGCTACTTCTTCAAGGAGCGTACAAACGCTACTACGTTGTCGAGATCCGCGCCCGCGACTCCGGGGACCGGCTTCATGGTGCCCGCGCCGGCCGTAACGGCCGTCTTTAGATCGGCGTCGCTCTTTGCCTGCACTGTGGCGCCGCCCAGCGGGTTCGCTTTTGCCTTGGGGAGATTACCAGAGCCGTCGGCGCCGTGGCACATCTGGCACTTGGCCTTGTAGACCGCTTGGCCAGCCGTTACGGAGGCGGCTTGAGCCAATTGGGCAGCGCTGGCCATGCAAATCACGGCCGCCAGCATCATCAGGGTACGAATCGTCTTTGTCATTGCGAGACTCCTTGGGGTTTGGCGGCGAGTGCGCGCGGGAGCCGCACCTGCCGATTGGATTCTTTCACAAACCGGGTACCCTGTGACAAGCACAGACCGCACAGGGACCGGCAAAATGATTTGATGGGGTTTGGGGCGGCAAGGATATTGCTCCTGCAACTCCCCATGAACTCGATATGCTTGCGGTCTTGCCTTGCCAGATGAACGTGCTGAGGTTGTGCAAACGCTTGAAACAGAGATGGACCGGTAAAGCTTCTTGATCCGGTCCATCTCCAGTCTTCAGAGTTACGGCGGTTTCGGTTAGAACTCGTAATGCATACCGAGGGTTACGTTATTTGCATGAAAGTTCCGCGGAGCGGTCAGGCCGGAAGATGGTTCGGTCAGACCGGTCGGATACGCGGCGAGCGATGAAGAGTTACAAGGAATGACGGTTGCTGTCGCGGACGTTGACGTGCTGCAGTACGGTGAGCCGGAAGGACCGCCCTCGCCGTAGCCGAAGTAGTTGTATTCCGCTTTCCAAACCCATCCGGGATGGAGCGTCCAGGCAACATTCACGAAGGGAGTCTGGTAGGAAGACACCAGCGAACCGTTCACGTCGCGCGCATCGTTGAAGAACCGGCTGCCGTTCACAGAGCTGATGCGATAGCCGATATTGGAGTGGATTTTGTTGACGGGTGACAAGCTGAGAGCCACCGATCCGAACTGCGTCGGAGCCTTCGAGAAGTCCTTGGCAAACCAGTCCGAGAGTGCAGTGCCACTGATCTCCGTAGCGCCCGTAGCGCCTCTTCCCCATATGTTCGGGCATACGGTGCTGGTAGCGGTTTGCACCGCTCCGGGCAATGTGGCTGTTGCGCCATTCAGGTAGCAGATGTTGGTCGAGGCATACACATCGCTATAGGCGTAATTGAAGTCGAACCCATAGTGCTCATTCGGCGCCAGCACCGCACCCAAGCTCACAATCCGACTGTAATCGACATGCTGGAGCGGGCCTTCATACGGGGTACCGGTTGAGGCCGTTCCGCTAGGAGCTGGTGTTGGTGAAGGAGGAACAAACAACGCCACTGCGGACTGATTGTTGTTGGTGTTGTTATGCCGTTCCAGGTCGTTATAGGCGCCAGAGATCGTCGCCCAGGGCTTCGGCTTGTACATGGTATGCACTCTGTAGTGCTTGGTTTGCCGCGGACCGACCGGAGTGAATGCGTTGTCGTCGTACAGCACCTCGACCGTGCCATTCAAATCCCAATTGTTGGTGGGGCGCAGGGCGGCGTTGAAGATTCCACCGTTTTCGTTAATGGTTACGATTCCGCCTGTAGTCGCGGCCACGGCTAACGGGTTGTTACCAGGATTTCCGCCGGGATCAACAGGAACAGTAGCAGTTGCGGCGCTATACAAGTTCTCCGCGATCATGTGCGTGCGGTAGCGGTAGGTGAGCGAGAGCGTAGCGCGAGACGAGGCATCCCAGGTCCCCGTCAGGTTGTTGGTCAGGAGCCGCTGGCCAAAGTAAGCCGGCAGGGCGCCGCCGGAGCTGCTGCCCTCAGCAGTGATGCCATTAATTACGGTGGTCAGCGGGAGGGAGTAGTTGATGGTTTCATAGCCATTGTTCCCCGCCACAACCGTCGTAGGCGTGTTTTGATTGCTCTCATTAATGGTTGAGGTGCCGGGTTGGTGGACATTGGAGTAATCAATTTGTTCGGAGAGACTGAACGTCTTCATAGCCTGCCATACGAACCCATAATCGGCAGCGACTACCGCCCGCTTTGCAGTCGCGACGCCCGTAAAGGTCGCATTGCGAGTGGCCCCGTCCAGGCCCTGGAAATTCTCGTAGTAGTTGGGCAGGTTCATGTTTGCGTTGGTGTAGCTGAGATTGCCGTTCATCGAGATGTTCTTGATGCTCGAGCTTTGCAACCGGAAGATCTCGGTGGGGTAAAGGATGCGGGTCGGCTGGGAGCGCAGGTAGCTCGTGATGACGTCGCACGCCGGATTGATGATCGGCTTGCCTCCGGGGGTTTGCGCCTGCGAGAGGATGGTGTTGACGGTTGAACTGGTGTATGCGCTGCCCATGCTGCCTGTATTGCATCCACCGATGCCGTAGGCGGTCTGACTATCCCAATCGCCAAGGGAGACAGGTGTTCCGTCGGCCTCCTGTAGCATGAATTCGCCGGGGGCAATCGTGAAATAGGAGTTCGCCTTGTAATGGTCGATCTGCTCTTCAAAGGTCAGCTTGGTACCCTGCACGGGCTTCCAATCGATCGCCCCCGTGAAGTCGTCGGTGCTGTTGCGCTGAAACTCCGCGAGCAGGGAATTGTACTTGCCGACAGATTCACCGGGGCTCAGGGTTGGGCCCTGGAAGATATTCTGCGAGTACCCCGCCCTGAACGTCACCTTCGATATGGGAAAGATCGTCAGGTTGGTGTCAGTCATTCTGCGCACCGAGTTGAACATCACCGACGATTGCTTAACCTGCGGCCACGCAAACGAGCCCGTTGGCGCGTTGGAGGGTCCGATGGGAATCGACGGGCCTGTGGTGACATTCGGGTTCCCCAGCAGGTCGTAGTCGAAGTACTGGCGGTCGCGACGGAACAATCCCGAGAACTCGTACGTCTTGCCCTTGGAGAAAGTCAGCTTGGCGAAGTTGTTCGGATCGCCGCCGAATCCGCTGCCGAAGGCATGGAGAGAATCGACAAGGTTATGCGTGCTGCCGGGGAGTGCATGCAGCTCAAAGGTCTCGCCAAGCACGCGTGGCCCAGACTGCAAGTTGACCAGTGTGTCGTACATGGCTGGGCTGCCCGACAAGCTCGACATGCGCCCGCCCAGATCCACGCTCTGATGGGCCGAAAACCCTTCCGGGATGGACATCTTTGCATCCGGCGCTGGAGTTGGAGCGGCAGCCGTCGGATTCTGGGCGACAGCGATGCCTGCCGTCATCATTAAAATGGCGACTCCAATGCCCCCAGCGATGCGCTGGATCATTGCGAGAGAGGGCTGTTGGTTGGACAGCCGCGAAAACCGGCCTATCTTGTTCATATGAAGCCTCACTTGAAAAAAAGCATTACTGCTGACATCGAAAATTCGAATCCCTGTGAACCGTTGATGCGAGAGCCGGGCCGCGCCATCCGATGGGTCCTGGAGGGCGCGGCGCAGATCCATTACTTGAGGAATGCCGCATTGAGGTTGGACCCATGGACCATGGTGTGGCAGTCGATGCATGGCGCCAGCTCCGCCGATCCTGCGTTCATCCCGTGAACCGTGCCGGCCGAGACTGGGCTATGGCACTGGTTGCACAAGGTATTGATATTCGGCATGTTCAGCAGCCGGGCGTTCTGAGATCCATGCGGTGTGTGGCACGCCAAGCATCCCTCCGCCTTGACCGCAGCGTGCTCGTACACGTACGGCCCGCGTACCTCGGTGTGGCATTTGGTGCAGATCATATTCTGATCAGCCGTGGACTTCAGGTTGTTGTTCCCGAAGGTGCCGTGAACGTCATGACAGTCGGTGCACTTGACGAGGCCCTCGTTCACCCTGTGATGGAAGGGCATACTGAATGCCGGCTTCACGTCAGTGTGGCACTGGAAGCAGAGCGTTGGCTGAGACGCCTTGAGCAGCGGCTCTTCCTTGCTGCTGTGGATGTCGTGGCAACTGATGCAGCTGACGGCGGCCTTGGCATGGGGAGAACGGTCGAAGTTGGGATGCGCTCCCGCGTGGCAGGTCAGGCACCGGGCGTCCACCTCTTTGGCCGTGGCCTTGGCGGGGTTGAAGATTTTGGTAACGTCGCCACCGCCGTCAACGTGAGCGCCGCCCGGACCATGGCATCCTTCGCAGTTCACACCGGGTTGGCCGTGCTGTGCCGCAAGCTTGGTGTGCGGATTGCCCTCGAACTTCTTGGACACCTCGTCGTGGCAGGTAGCGCATACATCACCACCGACATAAGCGCTGGGAGCAGCGTCTTTGGCCTGCGAGACGGCCGTCTTGGCAGCTGAATCGGCTTTGGGCGCCTGAGCTCCAAGCGCAGTGGCGCAGATTATGCTTGCGCCCAGCATCAACATCAAACAAGCTCGCAGTCCCGGCCACCTACCCGGAGCCGCACTCATCGGCAATTGCGTTACAGGCCCTGCTTTATGCATGAAAAATACCGCCTTGTGTGATCTCATCGCCACTTCCGAAAACAGTTGTACCAGCTTCAGGCTGGTGAGAACGGCAATTTCTCCTGGAAAATGCCGCGTCAAAAAGCCGGAACCTGGTTACGGTGTTGCGGAAGTTGCTCTTTGTGCGGAGCATCACTTCATGGGCTGCATCCTACGTTTTATTTCAGCCACAAACGGTGACGTTCATCACATGCGATGCAGAGGTCGAATCCCGGTCCGAATTTCCTGTCCCAATGTGACATGGATTCCCCTCCTCGCTCCTACCTTCAAGATCAGCTGATGGAATTCCGCAACCATGCGCGCACACCGCCTTACCCGCAAATCGGGGAAGACCGGAACGCAAGAGACAAGCGCTTTGGGCAGTAGACCAAAGCCGAGGCGTTCGGGCTGTACAGAACTGAACACTCTCAGAGCAAAACAAGGAAGGTTTTGTCCAGTCGAGTGCCGTTCAAGGTCGCTCCCTCATGGCCGCCTTGGCTTCGGGTACATCATCCAGGGTTTTGCCATAGCCGAAAGCGACGGGCCTTAGCGGCCGTTTTGGGCGTTCTCAAGCTTCTCTGGAAGGCGGAGGATCCCTGTCCAATCAACCCATGAGGGGACCCGTAAAGTGCGAGCTGGCAGCGAAGCGCAGAGCTTACCGGCAAGGAAGGTAGATTTGGGAGGAGCCCTGGGGGATTGGGCAACCACGATGGGATTGCATAGACGTGAGGCCCGTCACATCCAGAGGGTTATTTTTCCGGCAGACTCTCATCAAGCAAGAGCTTCATTTCCGGAAGACACGGGCCATTTTCACCTTAACTTTACCCCCTGTAATGATGTGCGGGGTCAGGGACGGCAGAGGAAAATGTGCTCGCTCAGCGTCGGAAGGGCAAGACCATGACAGGCGCGCAGATCACGGCAGAGACGCACGGGCGGCAGAAGCACCTGAACCGGCAAAGTCCTGTGGGTTGCGCAGCCTGCGCGAATCGCCGCCCTGGCTGGTTCTGCTCTCTGGGCAGCGCCGTACTTGCCGATCTTGAGCTGGCCACCAGCACCATTTCCCTTCCCGCGCAGGCTTCGCTGTTCACGCAAGGCGAGGATGCGCGATGCCTATATTTAATCTGTGGCGGGTATCTGAAGCTGACCGCAGGCCGCTTTGAGGATCGTCAAATGATCGTCCGCGTGGCCGGACCCGGCTCCATGCTTGGCCTGTACGCGGTACTCTCGCACGGTGTCTATGAGGTTTCGGCGGAGTCGTTGACCGAAGCCCAACTGCGCCCCGTCGAGCGGGAGCGGTTTCTCAGCTTCCTGCGCAGCCACAAGGAGGCGCAGATGCGCGCGGTGCAGTGCATTTGCCAGGAGTACCGCTTCGCCCTTCAAGACGCCTGCCGCATCGCGCTGGCCGAAACCGTGGCCGCCCGGCTGGGCAAGCTGCTGCTGGAACTGGCCCATCAGATTGGCGAGCATCTGAACGATGGCGGCTTCCGCTTCCCGCTGCTGCTTACCCACGAAGAGATGGCCTCGATGGCCTGCACAACGCGCGAAACCGTTACGCGCACCCTGGGCCAGTTCCGGAAGGACGGCTGGGTTTCGATTGAAGACTCCCTGGTGACCCTGCACGAGCCGGAGCGGCTGCAAACGCTGGTCTAGACGCAATTTCCGTTTTACCGCTCCCGTCTGGCCCGCTCCCCAAGTCAAAGAGCTATGATTTGAGTAACGCTTTCATTTTCAGGTGGGAGTTCATGGTGCGCATAATCCGGCTTTTGGCTTGCTTTTCTGTTGTTCTTTTTCCCTTCTGCGCTGCTTATGGCCAGAGCCCGGCAGCAGTCTCAGCGCCAGACAAGCCGAATGTCACATCGTCTGAAAGCCCGGAGATTCGGGAGTTCCAGAAGATTGAGGACTCCTGGTCAAGCTCCGTCAATTTGCGCGACCAGTACGCCCTGGAACTGGTGTTATCCCCCTTGTTTGTAGATGTTTCCGCCACGGGCGACATCACCACACGGAACCAGCAGGTGGCCATGGTCATTACCGGCGAGGACAAGACGATCCATCTGGATCAGCGGGTCATCACGGTGCGCATGCTGGGAGACATCGCGGTGGCCAATGGGACCTATGTGCTGCACCACAAGGTCAATTCGGCCGAATTGAATGAAAAGGGCATCTTTACGCACGTCTTCGAGCGGGCACACGGAGGCTGGCTGTGCATCAACTCGCAGCGCACCGTGTTGCGGGAGGACTCGAACGCAAAGCCCAAAAAGCAGTCCAATGCCGAACTTCCGTTCCACATTCCGGGGTTCTCAAGAAGCGACAAGAGCAACCAGTAGCGCGGCGGTGGCGGCGAATGCTCCTCTGCGCGTTTTGGGGGCCGGGCCGCTTGCTGGGGATTTCTGGAATGACGGGACGGATACTCCAGGGAATGGCTTTCCTTTGGAATAGGATGCTCGTCGCAACGGTAAAATTCACGGTTCAGAATCGCCCGGAAGCGAGAGAAATCGTTGTGCCGGCGGCCAGGCGATGCCTGCTTGAATCTGCGGATCGGATTGTCTTACTAAAAACAAGCCGCATTTATTTATTAAGAAAATGGACTACTAGAGCATATCTAATTTAAGTATATACTGTTGACCGGGGTCGAGATGCAGGCGACTGGAGATCCATTTGAACTCTCATTCACCACATCGCGAGCAGGCTCTTGCACCGAGGATCTTCCATCTCAATCACCACGCGATCGATCAGATACCTGCACCGAGGGTCTTCCATCTCAATCACCACATTATTGAGCCGGCTCCTGCATCGGGGGTCCTCCATCTCGATCACCACGCCATTGAGCAAGCTCTTGCACCGGGAGTCTTCCATTTCGATCACCACGTGCTTGCACCGAGGGTCTTCCATCTCAATTGCCATCCTTTTGAACAGGCTCCCCATCCGTTTGCTTTTCCAGCAAACTGAGACCATGTTGACGCGGGCTGCGGGATGCGGTCCGTTCAATATTGCTCACTCCGCCGTGTCTCTAACAGAACCAACAACCCCAAGGCGTTCGGATCGCTCGACCCGGCTCAAAGCCTTATTTTCAATGTGCAACAATGCACATCAATCTCAGCCTGACTGGATTAGATTCAGGCCATGATGAATCGGTTTGTTCGCCATCTTCTCAAGATCGGAGTGCTCATGCGGGACCTGTGTGTGTCTGCCGTCGGGTGCTTCGTATTTCTGCGTGGCTTCCGCCTGGTCGCAATAGGAACAGAAGAAACGGAAGCGGCGGCATCCATTCGCATCGCCAGCCCGTCCCGCAGGCCATTGGCGGGTGTCGGCGCCGCGGCATTCCTTCTGGTGTTCATCGCGAGCGAAGCACTGGCGATGATCAGCGCGCTTCACCGCTGATCCCCATTTGCAAGATTGGACCGCGAGCCCGTTGGCGCTCGGCAGTTTCAAGTCAGGAGCCTGTCATGTCCACGTCGAACATCACCGTGAGTTCGCAACCGAACACGCTGATGCGGCACGAGCCGCGGCCGCCGGCATACGGAAAACAGCCGGCGCTCTTCTTGCAGCCGATGCGCAGCCCGTCCCTTCCAGTCCGGGTAGCGGTGGTAGGGAACCACCTTCCGCGACAGTGTGGAATTGCAACCTTCACAACCGATTTGTGCGATGCCGTCATGGCTGAGTACGGAGCGGCAGGATTGTCGGTCGTAGCGGTCAATGACCCCCAATCGTCGTACGCCTACCCTGCGCGGGTACGATTCCAGATTGCCGAAGGCGACATATCGTCTTATCGGGCAGCGGCCAGTTTTCTCAATTCCAGCAATGTCGACTTAGTGTGCTTGCAGCATGAGTATGGGATTTTTGGAGGGAATGCCGGCAGCAACGTCCTGGAGTTGCTGCAGCACCTTAGAATGCCGGTGGTCACGACGCTCCATACTGTTCTCCGTCAGCCTGACCTCGACCAGCGAATAGTCATGCAACAGATCGCCGCGCGCTCCGATCGGCTGATTGTGATGAGCGAGTACTCTTCTCGCGTTCTCCAGGATGTATTTGGGGTTCCAGGCGAAAAGATCGACCTGATTCCTCATGGCATCCCCGACTTGCCGTTTGTGGAACCCGATGTTTACAAAGATTCACTCTCCATCGGAGGAAAGCTTGCCTTGCTCACGTTCGGCTTGCTGTCGCCCAACAAGGGATTTGAGAACGTGATTCAAGCCATGCCGCGCATTTTGTCGCGGCACAGCAACGCTGTCTACGTAATCGCCGGCGCCACCCACCCGCATGTCAGGGCCCGCGAGGGCGATCGGTATCGGGATCAACTGCAGGCCCTGGCGAAGGAAATGGGCGTTGAGCGAGAGGTGATCTTCCACAATCGCTTCGTCAGCCCGCAAGAAATGGCTGCGCTGGTTGGTGCAGCCGACATTTACATCACGCCTTACCGCTACGAGGCACAGGCTGTATCGGGAACTCTGGCGTATGCTCTGGGCGCCGGGAAGGCGATCATTTCCACTCCTTATTGGCACGCAGCCGAACTGCTGGCCGATGGACGCGGAGCACTGGTCCCCTTTGAGGATCCGGATGCTATCGCAACTGCTGCAATTGAGCTTCTGGACAACGATGGGCAACGCCAAGCAATGCGCCAGCGCGCTTACATGTATGGGCGGCACATGGTCTGGAACCGGGTGGCGCAGTCTTACATGCGCACCTTCATACGGGCTCACGCCAATCGCATCCAACCTGCGCTGTTGAGGTTCCCTGCCCAGGCTGTGGAGAAGATCGCTGCAAGCCAGCTCCTAAGTGTCTGATCGCTCTCCCAGTGCGGATTGCAAGGAGAATCTTCCGCCGCACAATTGCCCGTAATGTCGAATCGCTTGTGCAAGCAAAAAACACGAAGGGCGTCCGCCGCGGNNCCGCGGCGGACGCCCTTCGTGTTCCCAGCGGTCTTGTTTTTACTGTGCTGGCGCCGCCTTTGGCGCATGTGCGGCTTCGGCGGACTTGTGCGCGGGCTTTGCGGCCGGCTCATACGCCCAGTAGTGGGGATCGGCATCGATCCAGGATTTTTCAACGTAGCTCCATTCCGGATTCACCAGCCAGAGGTTGTCTTCGACGCTGACCACGTTCTGCTCGGAGAGCTTGTTCAGCTTGTTCCTGCCTTCCTCTCCAAGGGCAGCCCCGAAATCCTTCTTATGCGCAAGACCCGAGTCCTCATCCTTGAGAGACGACATCGGTATCAGGACGAGGTACGCGTCTGTTACACCCATCATTCCTTCGTAACTCGACCAAGGGATGTTTTGGCCGCTCTTGAGATTGGCGTCGCGATAAAGCTTCGTCATTTCCTCAAATTGTTCGTCGTGACCGGGGCGCATATGGAAGACGATCACCTCCCAGTAATGGGAGTGCGGTATGTCCGCGGCGGCGACATTGTTGCTGAGGTCGGGGCGGTAATGCCAGAGGGTGTGATGGACTTCGGATATGTAGAGGGCCTCGCGCGCATCCAGCGCGTCAAACTTGGCGTCGGTCGCCGCGTCGCCGCCGAGCCACTCCTCGCTCTTTTGCAGTGCCTCGAAAGAATCGTAGCCGGAGAGGTAAATCGCTCGAGGCGCGCCCGTCAGGGCCTCCATCGCCAGCAGGTGGGTCGGGTCCTTGAGTTGCTGCGACACGGCCGGGTATTCTGAAGCAACTTTGTCGAAGGGTCCATCCGCGTAGGGTTTTATGTTGATCGTTTCGATGTTGAGGATGTTGGGTGGCGAAACTGGCGAAACTGCCGGAGCTTGTGCGTACGCAGCCAGGGAGCCGGCCACTGCAAGGGACAATCCGGCGACGGAACAAAACCATTTCTTCATGTCTGCCCACCTCCCGGGGGCCAGATGCGAAATTGCGAAATTGGAAAGATTCGAAACCTGTGAATACCGCAGTCACCCAGGTAGACCCAAGTCCAGGCGCGTCTCCGGCGTAAGAGTGTTCTGCAAGCGCCAACACTCGGCCCAAGACGCGCGTGCCGCCTGACGAAGAGGCAACTTGGCTAGAACCGAACCACTACAACAGGTTGACCACCGTGGTATCTGTGGTGTCTACGGTGATGACTGGCGAACGCGGGCGTGGCCGCGGATATCGCGAAGAATGCGGCAAACAGAAAAATCACTATCTTCTTCATTTCTGCTCCATTAACTCCTCTCCGATGGACTTGAGCCGGGGATTCCGTCTTGGATTCCCCACGCAACGATTTAAAGCATTGCTTGCGGCAACGGGCTGTTCAAAATTGCTCGCCCTGGCAGGCGCCGGAATTGCCGTTACCGAAAGGCGCCAACAGGAGGCCTCTGCGAGTTGTGGTCGGGCAATTGATCGAGGAGAACCACATTGAGCAGCGACTTGTGCACCTGGATGCGGCCGTTGTAACTGACAAAGCCGAGCTTGCGAAAGCGATTCATGAAGAAGCTGACGCGCGAGCGCGTGGTGCCGATCATCTCCGCCAGGGTTTCCTGGGTAATCGGAGGAATGTAGGTTTCGCGTTCACCCGGCTTGCCAAATTCCGCCATCAGCAGGAGTATCCGAGCCAGGCGCTTCTCGCTGGAGTTGAAGAGCTGATCGACAAGATCGGCCTGGGTTCTCATGCTGCGTGCCAGCAAGAACTTCAGAAAGACGTCTGCGAACGCAGGTTGGTCATGCATCACGTGGGTCATCTCTTCCCGTGTGATCTTGAGCGCAACGCACGAGTTGACAGCAGTGGCCGTGGCCAGACGCAGCCCAGGAATCGACGCCAGTGACTCCTCTCCAACGAAGTCGCCGGCGGAGAGAATCGTGATTGTGGCCTCTTTGCCGTTTTGAGAAACCACGGTGAGTTTTGCCCGGCCACTCTGAAGATAAAAGACGGAGTCTGCCTGATCCCCCTGGGTGAAAAAGGTCTGCATCGGCTTCAAATCGACGATTTTCCGACCAAGGCCGGGGTGGGAAAGAAAAGCGGCAGGATCAAATGCAGAGATCCTCTCATCAATCATCAACATAGAACCTCCTTCGAGGCGGTTTGGATGCGCGAAGTCGACTGCGCTGGCTGATAAAAGGCCACGGTGGGAGTGCTTCAGAGAAGTAGAGCAGAGCATTCCGCGCAGCCGGACCGGCAACGCAGGCCCGAGTTGCTTCCTGGGGATGGGCCGCAATGTTCGAGACAGAATTCCCGCGCTTGAGCCATATTGCACTCAAGTCTTGTCCATCATCGCGCGGGTTTACGGCATTTACTGTTCTGTTTTGCTCAATTCCGAGGATAATTTGAGCTTCGAATTTAAAGCGCCTGTCCGCCTGTTTCGGCTGGCAGGCTCTCTTCGATTCCTGCCAGCAGCATCGGCGAGTCCACGGCGTTATTCAGCCTGCTTGTCATGACCTGGAAGTGATAACCCATCACGGCCAGGGTCATGGCCGCGCCGACACAATGGCGATAGTGGGTAGCCACTGTCAACAGAAACTTCCAATAACTCCAGCGCTGCCGGCCGAAGACTCCCTGACGAACGATCGAGGTGACGAAGGCACGCGTATTGCCCACTGTCAACCACCTCTGCCTGGTCTTTCGCTCGCCATTGTTGCGCTTATCGGGTCGCGGCTGGGTGCGGCTCAGGTAGAGCTTGACGCGCTCATAGTAGGCCTCGCAGGAATAGATCCTCTTCAGAACCGAGCGATAGCCCTCCACCAGCCGTGCCGCGTCCATGTTGGGAAGAAAGTTAAGCTTGTCGCCGGTATTGTCGCCGTGGCCCACATCCAGAATCCGGCCCTCCTTCCACAAGCGCCGGAAGAGTTGAGTCCCGGGCATGGCTTGCAGCAGCCCGACCATGGCCACGGGAATGCCGCTTTTCTGGATGAACTCGACCATGCGGTCGAAGATGTCGTCGCGATCTGTGTCGAAACCGAGGATGAAGCCGCCCATGACCTGCATGCCATAGCTCTGGATGGTGGCCACACTGTCCAGCAGGCTGCGGCGGGTGTTCTGNNGGCGTCTTTCATCAGTTGCATCAACTCCGGGTCGTCGGCCAGGTTGAGTGAAGCCTCGGTATTGAAGTCGAAGCTGGTCTTGTATTGGTTGCGCCATTCGGCCAGCGCCGCGCATAACTCCTTGGCGCGCGCCTTGTTGCCAATGAAGTTGTCGTCGACGATGAATACCGCTTCGCGCCAACCGGCCGCGCGCAACTGGTCCAGCTCGGCCAGCAGTTGGGCGACGGCCTTGGTGCGTGGGCGCCGGCCGTAGATCTCGATGATGTCGCAGAATTCACAGTTGAAGGGGCAGCCGCGCGAGTATTGCACCGCCATGGTCGAGTAGCGGTGCATTTTGATCAGGCTCAAGTCGGGCAGCGGGCTGGAGCCCATCTCCGGCCTTTCGGCGGCCTGGTAGACGGGCGCGGCAGTCCCTTGCTCGAGGTCTCGTGCCAGACCGGCAATGAGGCTCTCGGCTTCGCCGATCACCACGTGGTCCGCCTTGAGATCGGCCGCTGAAAGGCTGCTGGCGATGGGGCCGCCTACGACAGTCCGCAGCCCGCGTGCGCGGCAGCGCTCCACGATGGCTGCCAGTGAGTGGCGCTGAATGTGCATACCGCTCAGCAGCACCACGTCTGCCCAGGCCAGATCGCGGTCGCGCAACCGCTCCACGTTGGTGTCCACCAGCCGCTTCTTCCAGGCGCCGGGCAACAGGGCTGCTACCGTCATCAACCCCAGCGGAGGCTGCGCGGCCCGCTTGCCCAGAAACTTGAGCGCATGTTTGAAGCTCCAATAGGTGTCGGGGAATTCCGGGTAGATCAACAGGGCGTTCACAGGCCACCTCAAAGGGAAGAAGGGCGGTTGGCGAGCATGGATATCCATTCCCGGTTTCGGCGGCAGATATCGGCCCAGCGGTGGGTGACGCGGCTGCCCTCGAAACGGCGCACTGCTTCCAAACCAGATTGTTCCAACGGGCGATGGAAAAACTGTACAAAAGGAACCACTTTGCTGGGGATAACGAGTTAGCAGGTTAGCGGGGGGCAGCTGAGGACGCAGTTTCATCCCTTCGTGGGTCAGCGGCGCCGGTGGACGACTCTGAACAAGTTCTTCCTGGCGGCAAACATTCTCTCGGGGATTAAAGTCCGCATTCATTTTGCTGCATTTGCGGCGAGGGTGGGGTGCCCATGACTCTGCGCTCACAATGAAGGCGCTCTAATGGACTGCCGTTGAAGGATCGGGGGCCCGCTTCGGCTTGCGCATCAGCAGCACCAGCGGGGCGGTCAACAGGAACAGCCATGCCATCACATGAAACACATCGATGTAGCTGAGCAATGTAGCTTGCCGCTGTAATGAGCCATACAGAAATCCAAGCGCCTGGTGCGCGGATGTTACCGAACCGGAGCCGTGCTGGGCAAACATCGCTCCGGCCTGATTCCGCGCTTGCAGCAACTGTAGATTGGGGAGCGAAATGTTGCCGGAAAGACGCGCCTGATGGAACTGCGACCGGCGAGCCAGCAAGGTGGTCACGAAGGATATTCCCATGCTGGACCCAATGTTGCGCATCACGCTGTACAGGCTGGTCGCGTAGGGTGTTTCTTCCTTCGAAATAGGGTCCATGATAAGTATGGTTAATGGCAGGAATATGAGCGTTTGACCTATCCCCTGATTGATCTGGTGCCCCAAAATGTCCCAGGTCCCGGAGTCCAGGTCCATTCCCGCATAGCCGAAGAACGCCAAGCTTCCGATGAGGCATCCGAAAACCACCATCCACCGGGCGTCCCAACGCTTACCCAGCATGTAGCCGACCACCGGCATGCAAACTGCCGTGGCAATCCCCCGCGGGCTGGTCCAGAAGCCGGCTGTTTCCGCAGTCCAGCCAAGCAATTCCTGCATGAACAGGGGCAGAGACACGAGGCTGCCATAGAGCACAAACCCAAGCACCGTTACGATCGCGATGCCGACCGCGAACGATCGGTGCCGGAAGAGCGAAAGCTTGACGAGCGGCTGCGGTGTCTTCAATTCCCTGAATATGAATGCCGTCAGCATGACGGCCGCGGTAATGGCAAGCGTTTTGATGAGGCGAGAGCTGAACCAGTCGTCTTCCTGCCCTTTATCCAACATGATTTGCAAGGCGCCCATGCCGATTGCCAGCATTCCCATGCCCCAGGCATCGAACCGCATGTTTCCGCGCCTGATATACGAAGGGTCAGCCACAAAGAGATAGATCAGAATCAGGCTGATGATTCCAATGGGCAGGTTGATATAGAAGACCCAGCGCCACGAGTAGTTATCCGTGATCCAGCCGCCCAACGTGGGCCCCAGTACCGGGGCCGCGATAATACCCAGTCCCCAGAATGCCATCGCTTTTCCGCGTTCCTCTCCGGGAAATTCTTCGAGCATCACGGATTGGGAAAGAGGCTGCAATCCCCCGCCGGTGATCCCTTGCATTACCCGGAAGAAGATCAGGAAGGGCAGGCTGGGCGCCAGGCCGCACAGGACGCTGGACAGGGTAAACCCGGTGACGACCGTCATCAACAATCGTTTGCGTCCGAAATAGTTCGAAAGCCAGCCGGTGATCGGCAGGATGATTGCGTTGGCAACGATGTAGGATGTGAGGACCCAGGTGGCTTCGTCGACTGTCGAGGAGAGACTCCCTGCGATATGCGGCAGGCTTACATTGACCACCGAGGTGTCCAACACCTCCATGATCGCGCTTGACATCACGGCAATGGCGACAAGCCAGCGGCGTGACACGAGTCCTGCTTCGGTTGGAACTGACATCGTGAACTGTTTTCTATAGTAATTAGTGCGGGCCATTTCGTCATTGCGGCCTTTGGCGCACGCACGGGAAGAGTGCGGAGCACAGAGGAGATCATCGGGGCCATGCGGGCATGACCACTTCGGCGATCAACCCCGCACTACGATCTGCCTCTGAGGTATGGTTTTCGGGGGACCGCTTCGGACTGGAAGATCAAAGAGCCAGATTCGGTCCAAATGGGTCCAGAACGAAGTCTGGCACTCTGGGGTTCTTACGATTTAATTCGAACTTGATAGATGGCCTGTCAGCGTGAGATCGATCCCCACATTTTTTTCAACCTTCAACACAAAGAAACTTGGATCCTTCAGGCCCCACTGTACAAAGGGAACGCTGAAGTGTGTTTTGGCGGTCAGTTTTTCCCCGTCGATATGGATCTGCATGGGAACCGTGAGGTCGTGCGGAGTGCCGTGAAGGGTGAAGACGCCCGTAACTTGAATGGAAGAATCGCCGGAGGGCGCGACGGTCCCTTGATAGCTCCTGGGCGCAAACGATACTTCAGCAAAATGGGACGCATCGAGGACATCCTTGGTCATCTTTTTGTCCCGGCTATCGTTGCCGCTGCTGCCGCTTCCAGCTGCGACCACCACTGAGCCTGAGATCCTGGGCGCGGCGCGGTCAAAGTCGATGGACCCGCTTTGCACGTGGAACGTACCGTGGACCGGCTTGTCGGAGGCGCCCAGAGTAAAGGCAACTTCGCTTGAATCCGGAGTAACAGTGAAGGTCTGATGCTGGGCAAGTGCGACGGGCACGAGCGAAAGTGGAAGCGCGAGGAAGATGGTTTTTGCGAACGTCTTCATGGTTCTTCTCCAGAGTGGAATGTGTTCTTACGGCTTTTGAGTCGATTGCGCAACGATCTGCGACAACCAAAGGCTGATGGAGGCTATTTGCTTGTCGGACAGGTACTCATGTCCGGGCATATCGGTTCCGGGGATTCCGAATTTGGCAATCTGTGCGAGGCGCTCGATTCGCGGAGCGTCGGGACCCGCGGGTGGGAGATAGAAGAAGGAACCAACCGCAAAATCGGG
Source organism: Acidobacteriaceae bacterium (assembly GCA_003138365.1). Classification (GTDB taxonomy): domain Bacteria; phylum Acidobacteriota; class Terriglobia; order Terriglobales; family Acidobacteriaceae; genus Telmatobacter. The sequence goes on along the minus strand of PLFY01000181.1, from coordinate 45,157 downwards.
AGGAAGGCGTTTGAAGTTGGATTGCCAGGTTTGGCGGGTGCGGCCGCCGTTGCTGTGGCAAGTGGCGCAGTCGCGCTGAAAGAGACGTTCCCCCCATGCGGGATCGGCCTCTCGCACTGCCTCGGCAGAGGGCTGCCAAAGCCTCTCCTCGGTAAAGTGCTGGGCCGTATCTGCCCCATGCAGGCTCTCGAGATAGGCCACCAGATCGTCGCCTCGCCCGTCGCGGAAGAGCATGGCGAATGAGGGCATGATCGAGGCTCCGCTGACCTCGGCAGGGTCGTAGAAATGGGCTTTCAACCAAAGAGCCGAACGGCGCGCGCCAACCTGAGTGAGGTCAGGCCCCTGGCGTCGATTGCCGATGAGCGGCGGACGCTGAAGACGGAGTTCCTGGATGGATTCGACAGGCCCCCACATAAGTACGTCAGGCGAATTCGGACGGACATATTGGGAATGACAGTGGATGCAGCCCTCGGAGATGTAGACCTGGCGTCCGCGCTCCACTTGAGTGAGTTGCGGCGATCCATCGACCGCGAGAAGAACGCGATGGAGATAGAAGACCGCTAGAAGAATGAAGACGGTCAGCGCTACTTCGCGGGCGCGTTGGCGAAATGCGCTGAAGAGCGACGGCAGGAGAACGACCGCTCCCGCCCCGAGTACAAAGGCGGGAGGAACATGGCCGAGATTCCGGCCCATGCCGATTCCAAGCGCAGAACCCAACCAGCCGGCGATGGCGTAGATCCATCCGGCCTGACGGCCCCGCTCCGCTGCGGAAGAAGCCGGAGCGATCAGGGACGGATAAGCGACAAGCGCGACCGAGTAGAGCGAGACGCCGACGGGATAAAGAATGGAGGCGAGGACGACGCGATCCGGATCGAGCAGAAGACATGCGGCTCCCAGCGCCAGGAACGCTGCCGAAAGAACGAACGGCAGCCCACGGCGTTGCAGAAGCCATGCGCACGCTAGCGCGGCGGCAAGGTGCAACCATCCATTCGCCCAAAGATGAGCTGAACCCTGCCAGGTTCCGGCCTTCAACGCCGGGGTGTTTTGAATGATGAAGAAGGCGGCCGAGTCCAGCCAGACGAGGGCGGCAAAGCAGAGCAGCACGCGAAGAAAAGAGAGGTTGTGTTGCGGGAGAGCCTGTGCCTCTTCGAGCGGCGCCGGTGCGGGCGCGGGCAGCAGAGTGATGCAGATTCCCGCGAGGCACAATAGGCCTGCCACTGCCGTCTGGGCTTCGGGTGGGGCCGTAAAGAAGGCGGGGAGGTTGCAGACAAGATAGCCGATGCCTGTTCCCAAGCCGACAAGCATCAGCGGATGCCGGTTGCCCGTCCATTGGCGCAGGTTCGCAGCCAGAGTGACGGTGAGCAGCCCGAGGCCGGAACCGATCAGAAACGATACGACCACGCTGGCTGCGAGCCCCAGCGGGAGAAGCGACAGGAACGCAGCCGAGCCAGAGACAGAGAGTCCAAGGCGGAGGCGCAGGTTCGGTGAGGGCCAGCGGCTCACCCGCGGCGCCAGCAGGCTGAAGAGGATTCCCCCGATGGCCATTGCAGCCATGACGGCCCTCAGGTGCGTAGCTCCTTGCCCAAGACTCGCCAGCCGCTTCAAGAACGCGAACTGAGGAAAGATGAGGAAGTAGACATACGCGATCGCGACAAGGCTCACGCCTTGCCAGCCGGATTTGCGCCTCTCACCGCGCTGCATGGGCCGCCCAACCGTTGCGCAGGCCAACAGCCTGGATCAGCACACATGCGCCGTCGGTAATGGCCACAGTTAGCCAGCCTGCTTGAAGATTCTGCGCCAGAATCTGCGTGACCAGGAAGATGGCCACGCTGCCGCGGGTAATGGCCGTGAGCAGCCACACGACTTCAAGTTTGCATGGGCTCCCTCTGTGAGCTATCACGAGCGCGCCATAGAGGCAGGCCAGGCCAACGGAAAGAACAAACGCTCCGATGAACGACAGAAACGGAAGCGAGTCTGTGGGTACGTGCAGGCCCATCAGCCGGAGCGTGAACTCCGGCGCGATGATGAGCAGCGCGCCGGTCACGGCGTCGGAGAGACCAATCAGTAACTGATAGCCAAGGAGGATGGGAAGGTTCATGATGTCTTCTCCTGTGCGGGGTTTGTCGGGAGGGAAACGGAGCCAGCTTCGCGAAGCAGCGTTGATGCGTCGAGAAGCCAGTCAAGAGACGCAAGGAACATGAGGATGCCGGTCAGGAGCCGGAGAGCATAGAGGACATTTCGGGCCGTTCCAGGCACGATGGTAAAGGTTGGGTCGAAGCCTTCCCGCCAGCCGGCGATTGTCATTAACACGATGTAAGCGACGACGCTGCCGTTCCAGAGATAGAAGGAACGGGCTCGATTGAATATCCATCCACCGTCGCCGAGGAGCTGAACCATGACGAAGATGATGAGGCTCGACGTGAAGCCGGCCATGGCGATGAAGGAATGACCTACGAGGCCATCGGTGAATTTGAAGTGATCGAGAACTCCGGGAAGAAAGAAGACCCAGCCGGTAACAAGCAGGGCCGCCCACCAGCAGAGAAAGGCCAGACGCCAGCGGCGCGTGTTGCTGTGCCACTCGAAGGCCGCATAGTAGGCAGGAGTGAGCGGCAACCATAGGAGCAGACTGCCCAGGCTGAGGTACTGCGCGGGGCGATGATGGCTGATGTCGGCGCGGCCCAGGGCAGCGCAGAGCACGCATTCGGCGGCCAGCACGATCCAACCGGTTGCGATGATTCCACGGTTCGCGGCGTTGCGGCGCGTGATCCCAAATGGAAGCATCAGCAGGATGGCTACGATGGCCAGGGAGGACTCCAACTGACTGGCGCCTGTGGGGCCGCCGCTATCGGGGTTCACAGGCGGGTAGCCGCTGGGGCTGGCTGCCAAGTAGAGGACGAAGGGGACAACGAGCAGGATCAAAAGACCAATGAGCTTCGCTGCCAAGGCAGCCACTGAGAAATTCTCCGAGCGGCTCCAGCTTTTTATGAAAGCGAAGGCTAACAGGAGCCAAACCGCCAGGAGAGCTGCCGGGAACAAGACGCGCGCGTACCCGCTCCAGTCCAGAAAAAGCTTGCCGCTGGAGTAGCCGGAAAGCCACGAGAGCGCGCCCACGCCCAGGGCTGCGGACCACACCCAGAGAACCGGCCTGCACCACTCCGCCGCGGGTCCGCGGTCTGCGCCGTAGACCCTGAACAAGAGGCCGACCAGCGGAAGACTGGTCCAGCCGTAGAGCTCGAGATTCATGTGCACCATGATCCAGCGGCCGTAAGTCCACTCGCCTAGCTGCCGGTTCAGAGCGGGAAACAGCAGAAGGATCGCGATCAACACTCCGATGGCATTCGCAGTGACGAGCCATAACAAGCTGTGCCATGCAGCGCCGGCAACAACCTGCGGAGCGCGGCGGCCAGGCGCAAGCTCATCGAGCGTTTTCAGCTTCATGAATCCTTCCATCGCGCATCTCCAGAAGCCGGTCGCAGCGCTCAGCCAGACTGCGATCGTGCGTGGCCATCACCAGGGTCACTCCTTCGCTGGCTACAATTTCGAGCAACAACTCAAAGACCGTTGCACTCGATCCCTCATCCAGTGAGCCGGTGGGCTCGTCCGCCAACAGGATCTTCGGCTTATTCATCAGCGCACGGCAGAGCGCTGTGCGCTGCCGCTCTCCGCCAGAAAGTTTCTGAATGCGTTGGCCGAGGCGATGGGTGAGGCCGGTTCGATCGGCGAGCTGGCGCAAGCGTGCCTGCGCGATTCGCCGATCGGTTCCCGCGGCAACCGTAGGGATGAGGCAATTCTCTTCCAGCGTCAGATCCGGAATCAGGTTGTGAAGTTGAAACACAAAGCCCACCTCATGCCTGAGCAAACGCAACAGGTTGAATTTGCGATCGATCTCCACGCCGTAGACCGTCACTCGTCCCCGGTCGGGCGAATCCAGGCCGCCTAACAAGTGAAGAAGGGTGCTCTTGCCGCAGCCCGATGGGCCGCAAAGCGCGGTTGTCTTGCCCTCGATGGCTTCGAAATTGACGCCCTTTAGAACTGCGATCGCTCCATCGTCATAGCTCTTCCACACATCTTCAGCGCGAAGGACAATGCGATCCCGACTGCTCACTTGCATCGTAGAAAGATTCATTCGAAGCGCAGCGCCTCCACCGCTCGGATGCGCATGGCATATGCCGCGGGGTAGAGCGCACCGGCGATTCCAGTGCTCAAGGCAAGCAAGATCACGATCAGCATAACGAAAGGTTGAACGGATACGTCGACATAGCCGTGAAGAGCGGGAACCTGCTTGAGGATGAACAGAAGGCAAGTTCCGGCGAGCAATCCCAACACCGCTCCCAGGAGAGACACAACCGCGGACTCGCCAAAGATCATGGCGGCAATTTGCAGATGAGAGAAACCGTTGACGCGCAGGATTGCAATCTCGCGAATGCGCGTAAACACCGACATGATCATGGTGTTTGCAACGCCCAGGCCGCCCAGCAGCAGACCGCACCCGCCCACTGCCCAGGCCGTAGCCTTGAGAATCTTGAACTGAGAGTAGGATCGGGTGAACTCCGCATCCTCCAGGCCAATCAGGTTTGGATACCTTGCCTTGACCATGCTCTTGAATGCGGTGGCGTCGTCCTTGTTGCGCAGCTTGATGGTGATGACCGACGAAGTGCCTTCCTTGTGAAAGAATGCCTGCGCGGAGTTGAGCGGCATGAATACGCCGCCGTCCTCAAACCCATTTGCCGTCTTCAGAATTCCGATCACGTGAAAGACCCCATGCCCGATTGGCACCTGTTCGCCGAGTCTCGCACCCAGGAACTCCGCAGCCCGCTCACCAAGAACAACATCGTCGGCGTGCTGCGCAAACGCGAGGCGATCGCCCTGGAGCCAGGTCGCCTTGCGGATGCGGGCGTCGTCAGCGGTCACGCCAAAGCAGGTAATGATGGGGTGGTCGGCGCTGGACACAATTCCAAACAGCACCGGATCGGCGTGCAACACCATCGGCCAGCCTGCAATCTCCTCCACGGCCGCGGCGGGAACGGCGCTGAAGAAGAGATCGGAGACGTTGCGCTCAAACACAATGATTTCGCTGTCGCTAGACAGGATGCCGGAAAACATACCGATGGCTCCTTGCAGGATGGTGACCACCGTGAGCATGGCGGCAACGCTGAAGGCGATGCCCGCAACACTGATGAACGAGCGGATGCGATGGCGGCGCAGATTGGTCACGATCAGCTTGAGAAAGATCACCGCTGCTCTCCCGAAGGCATGACGCAGGCGTTTTGAGTAACCCGGTCAAGCTCCTCCTCCAGGTCGCCGCGGAGCTTTTCAAGGAAGGTCATTTCCGGCCTTGATTTCAGAAGGTGGCCGAGCGTCCGGTCGCCGAGATGGAGAAACCTTGTGAGGCGATGGACGGCGCCGGGAATTCCCATGACCGATGCAACGTTTGGCCGGTCAAGCAGCATGTCGCGGGCAACCGTCTTTCCGGCTTCTGCCGTGCTCGCAAGCAAATCCTTCAGGTCATCGACCATCTGGTACGCGAGGCCCCAGTAAAGCGCAATCCGCTCCAGGAGTTGAATCTCGCGCTCAGAAGCTCCGCCCAGCATGGCGGGCAGAACCAGCGTAAGGCGGATCAACGAAACCGTCTTGCCCCGCGCAACCCTCTCGGTCGTCTCCCGGTTGTGCGGCAAGGTTGCATAATGCAAGTCGAGGCTCTGCCCGTTCAGCAGCCCCTGGACGCCGAGACACTGCTCAATGTAGGCCAGTGCGCGCGGCTGACCTTGCTGCGAAGATGCCGCGACCGCCCGCCAACTGAGCGCGTAGGCGCGATTGATGAGGGCAAGGGCGGTAAGAATCGCGCCCGCCTCGCCGAACGCGAAATGAACACACGCAACTCCGCGACGGTCCGAGGCATTGTCCATGCAGGGAAGATCGTCGAAGACCAGCGATGCAGTGTGGAAGTATTCAAACGCGATGGCCAGGTCTTTGGCGGGAGCCGCATCCAGGCCGTACGCCGTCGCCACCTGGAAGACCATACGCGGCCGGACCAGGCTGCCCGGATTGTCGAACACATAGCGAATTGACTCCTCGAAGGGAGGGTCAAGGCCAGCCGGCAGCGGCAGAAAAGTATTGAATGCATCCGCGAATTGCTCTGTGTTCAGTGTGTTCATACATTGTGCCGCTGGCACGCTTGTCCTCATCCTGTTGTCTTCTTGCTGTTCAAGATACGGTGGGCGCTGGGGGGTTTCACTTGTGGTCTCCCAACTCAGCCTTGGGCTTTGCGATTCAAGAGTGAGACGGATGCGGGGCGTCAATGGAAAGCGGAAAATCACGTCTTCACAAATGACGATTTGTTCATTCTTTCTGAAACCATGCAGGGGGGTGCGGAACGCATTGAATGGCTCTTCTCCAGCATAGTAGAGCAGGATGACAAAAGGCCAACGCTGAGATGACAAAGCGTTCATCTGGCGGATACGGGAGCGGCTTTTGCGAACGCAATAATTTCCCGATGCCGCTAACCTGTGAAAATTCCGCTGAAATGCACTAATATCCCCACATGCGGCTTCTGCTCGTTGAAGACGAAATCGATATTCAAAGCTTCCTGCGATCTTCGCTGGAGGAGGCTGGCTATCAGGTGGAAGCGGCGGCTGACGGCAAGACAGCCGAGCGGTTGGCGATCGATGTCCCTTTCGACATACTCATCGTGGACCTTGGCCTGCCTGACATGGATGGGATCAGCTTGATCCTCAGGCTGCGGCAACTAGGGGTCCGCGCGCCTGTGCTGATTTTGTCGGCGCGCCGCAGTGTCGATGACAGGGTGCGGGGCCTGGAGCAAGGCGGAGACGATTACCTGACCAAGCCCTTCGCGCTTGCGGAGTTGCTGGCCAGGCTTCGCAACTTGCTCAAGCGCAACAGTCCCGCGGCAAGCGACGCAACCCGGCTGCGCGTATTGGACCTTGAGTTGGATCTTCTCAGGCGAGAGGCTTCGCGAGGCGATGAAATCCTGCAATTGACCCAACAGGAATTTGTTTTGCTGGAGTATCTTTGCCGGAACGCAGGCCGCGTTGTAACGCGCTCGATGATTCTCGACAAGGTCTGGGGTATGCGCATCCAGCCGGACACCAACGTCGTGGACGTTCACATCTATCGCCTGCGGGGAAAGGTCGATGGCAACGGACAGCAGCCGCTGATTCGAACACTGCGAGGAGTAGGCTATGTCCTCAAAGACCGCTAAGCCCATCATGCACAGTGCCGCGTGGCGCATCTCATTGTGGGCAACGCTGGCGTTTGCCTGTGGAACCATGCTGGTCTTCGTCTTTCTTCATCGCTTTGTCGCCGACGATATTCAGCGGCGCAGCGACGCATGGCTTTCGGGAGAGGTTGAAGTGCTGGCCGATGTCGCCGAGCGGACTCCGAAAAACGCTCTCTACGACCGGGTTGTTGGAGAAGTCGCCGAGTTGGCAGGCAAAGAAGTGCCCAACAGGGATCTGTCGGAAAGCCGATCGAACGACTCGGTATTTTTCCTGCAGGCCGGCGACGATGGCTCACTGAAGCTCTGGGTTGGCGCGGGGACAGGCGAGGCGAATCTGAAGGCGATCCAGGCACACAGAATTGTGCCCGACCACCCAACGGACCTGCATGTCCAAGGGTTCGAAGTTCCTTTTCGCGTGGCTTCTACGCGCATCGACGATGGCAGCTACATCTACCTGGGGCTGTCGGAACGGGATGAGTTGCGCGTGCTGGGGAGCCTGCGCGTTCGATTCTTTCTTCTTTGGCTGCTGCTGGTTCTTTTCGGTTTCGGAATTGTTTTCTTTACCACCCGGCGCATGCTGAGTCACGTGCGGAGGATTACCGAGGCCGCTTCGAGAATCGGCCATGCCGATCTGAACGCCAGGGTGCCTACGACTGAACGAAACGACGAAGTGGGCCACCTGGCCCTGACCCTGAATCGGATGCTCGACCGCATAGAGAGTTCCATTCACCAGTTGCACACCATCACGGATTCGCTTGCGCATGACCTGCGCAGCCCGCTCACCGCAATTCGCGGAAAGCTGGAGATGTCGTTGTCGGCCGCCACACAAGGCGAACAGGCCGAGCCCATCGTTTCCGCGATTGAGGAACTGGATCGCCTGACCGATTTCTTGAACAAATCACTGGATGTGGCCGAGGCCAAGGCGGATGCGCTTCGACTCACCCGCAGTGAGATTGACCTGGATGAGCTGCTCAGAGTCATGACCGATCTCTACGAGCCGAGCATGGCTGAAAAAGGCCTGAAGATCAGACTCCGCAGCGTTGGTTCGCTGAAGATTGAAGCGGATGAAGCCCTGATCCATCGCATGATTGCAAATCTCTTTGACAACGAACTGAAGCACCTCCACGCAGCCTGCACGGTGACGATTCGACTGCAAATGGAAGATGAGGCAATGACGCTGGTTTTTGAAGACGATGGACCGGGGTTTTCTCCGGAAGTCATGCCTCATCTGTTTGAGCGCCGAGTGAAAGGAAGAGAGTCGAACGGCCACGGGCTTGGCCTTGCATTTATCGATGCAGTCGCGCGCGCTCATGGCGGGACCGTCACGGCATGCAACCGCGAGAGCGGCGGCGCGCAGATCACGGTGACACTCCCGGTCGCTTCAAACGAGCACGCGAGATCGCCAATAGCGGCAATGCTTGGCGCCAGTTGAGCTCGGCAGCCCATCTTCACCGGAGGGGAACCAGTGACACACTTGGCGATTGCTCGAGGTTCGCTCGCTCTTCTCTGTTCGATGCAGGGAGGTACGACACTTGCGATCGACCTGAATCTTATGGCCGAAATGCTGGCTCTGCCGATGCTCGTTGCGATCGTTGCACTATTCAAGTATTGAAGACCACGCTCCATCGTCATTTTGCAGGTATGAGATATTGCGCGGTATGAATGTAAAGGACGCAACAAGCGCTTACCGGACTAGGTCCGTGACCGGATGANNTCATACGGCCAAAGAACTAGCCAGTTGTTCTCAGCAAAGGTATCATGGGAAGCCGGGAAGGATTCATGCATCGAGATCGGCCTGTAACGCGATTGCCGATTGGTACGGGTCTCGGAAAATTGCCGGGACTGCGATCTTGTTTGATGTTGATGCTGGGCGCAAGCATCCTGTCCGCCAACGCTCTGGCCACTTCCGCGACGAAAGCCGATGCTGCCGGCAAAACGGCCACGGCGCAGGCGAAGGACACGGCTCCTGGGGATTTCGTGGGCGCCGACGTTTGCGCCACCTGCCATAAAGAGGTTGCCGAGGACTTCGCCAACAATCCTCATTCCAAGACGACGAAGATGCACGGCCGCAACGGGGTCAGTTGCGAGGATTGCCATGGCGCGGGCCAAGCACATGTGGAAAGCGGCGACAAAGCCAAGATCTTCAACCCCGCCAATGGAACCACCAAGGAAGTGGACGCCAAGTGCCTGGAGTGCCACCTGGCAAAGCACCGGAGCCTTGACGATTCGGCCCACGCCGAGGGCAACGTAAGCTGCATCGGCTGCCACGACATTCACCACAGCAAGGTGGAGTCCCTGCTAAAAGCTCCTCAGCCTACCCTCTGCTACCAGTGCCACACCGAAATTAAGCCGCAATTCTCCATGCCCTTCCACCACAAAGTGAATGAGGGACTGGTTCAGTGCTCTGACTGTCACGACCCGCACGGCGCCTACAAGAAGAAGGGCCTCAAGCCGGCCATCGAGCAGGACGCCTTTTGCGTCAAGTGCCACACCGAAATGGCTGGTCCGTTCGTCTATGAGCACGCCGTCGTGAAGACCGAGGGTTGCACTGCCTGCCACTTCCCGCACGGAGGGCCTAATCCACACCTGCTCAACCGCGCCAACGTGGACGCCATCTGCCTCCAGTGCCACTCTCCATCGCCGAACTTTACCACCTTCACGCCTGCCGGTCCGTATCACAACCAAGCAGCTCAATCCCAGTCGTGCCTGACTTGCCACGCCAGCATTCATGGCTCCAACGTCAGCCGCGTTTTCTTCAAGCAGGGTGATTAGTTTGGCCAGGCAGGCCCATGATGCTCTGGTTGCGGGGACTGGTTCCAGATGCCATCTGCCAAGCCTTTTTAGGGCGGCGGTTTCCGACTACCATGCACTGTAGCTTCCCTGGTGCGGCCCCACATGGACGTGCAGCATGTCGCGTTCCACGGAACAAGTGCTATCCATTCGCAGAAACTTTCCCTGTTTGAAATCATGGGAGGCGCCGTCATCCTGATAGAGCGTCCCCTTGCAGTCATCGCCCATGTATACGCGCAGAGTCAGAGGGCCGGCCAGCGCCTCCATCGTGCTTTGAGTTAGCGGCGCAATGGCTAAAGCCGCGCCCTTTCAAAGCAAGTGCGGGACCTGTTTCAACGAGTTCCTAGATTTCTGGCCGGCGCGTGCGGGCCAGCAGCCGCGCGCCTAAAGCACCGCCGCCGACTGCGAAGAAAAGCAAGCCAACGGCGAGGAAAAGAATGGCGCTCAGCATCGAGCCCGCCCGTCCTTCGGGAGCCAGAAGCCATGCTTTTGTGAGTGCGATGGTCTGTGCGTCAACGCCCATCGATGTCCATTGTTGGGTCATCTGCTGGTTCACAAAATCCTGCCAGAAATCGTCGAAAAACTTGCCCTGATGCATGAAGAACCGCATGGCAAACAGGGTGACGCCGGTGGTTGCGGCGGCCATCCAACTTCCCATCAGCCCGGTGACCAGTCCGATCCGTGCGCCGGCTCCTACGGTGATCCAGGCCGGACGCTGGCTGCGCACGTAAAGCACAACCGCCCAGGCCGCGGCCATCGCCATCAAGAGAAACCCAAAGATACTCACCGGGGAAAACATGGAGCACAACAATCCGGCAGGAAGCGCCAGCGTGACGGCGGCGCGGATGGCCGGCTTCCAGTTGATGGTGCTTGCATCCCGCACAGGCTCATTCCAGCGCTCAGGCTGAGGCAGGCCCGGGGCGCCTTCTGCCGAGTAGACCAGTCGCGGCAGCCCACAGTTAGGGCAGTAGCAGTTCTCGTCCTGGACGGTCTGGTGGCAGCGTGTGCAGGTAATTTCCATACATCTATGAGCCTATCGCATGCGGCCGGGTTTCGTGCCCGGCACCTTAGTTTTGGGCAGTGGGCCAAGTGATTTCCACAGGGGCTATTTCTTAGCGGCTAAGGGCTTTTTCTGCCATCGCCCGGCGAGCCAGTGAAACTCTTGGAATAAGGTAGGATGTGCGTCCAAACGTCGAAGTTCCATGACGAATGGGCACAAGACAGCCAATGGACGTACACTCTTATTGAGCGCAACGCGAAGGAGAGACCCTTATGACCCAGAGCCCCGCATTAGTGGAAACAGGAGAAAGGCGCACACGCGGGATGAGGCTCGGTTTTCGTGTGGATGCGGAGACGAAGAAGCAGGTGGAGCACGCCGCGGCACTGGAGCGGCGGAGTGTAACGGATTTCTGTTTGACGGCGCTCACGCAGGCGACGCGGGAGACGATTACACGGCATGAGAGCCTGGTTCTTTCAGAGCGGGACCGCGAAGTGTTCTTCGACGCGCTGGTTCATGCTCCAGAACCCAATGAGCGGCTGCGGCGGGCATTTCGGTTGGCTGAGGAGCGGGCCGTCTCCTGATGGGGCAGGCGGGAGAGGTTCTTTACCGGCTTGAGTTGCTCGGCAAACACCACGAGCGGGCCGGGTTCAGTTGCGGCGTGGAGAGCCTGGATGTGTATCTGAAGACACAGGCCTCGCAGGACATGCGCCGCAAGGCCAATGCGGTTTTCATTCTGGTTCCGGAAGACTCTCCAGGCACGATTGCGGGCTACTTTACGCTTTGCGCCTACAGGCTCTCACCCGGAACTGTTCCTGAGGCGGCGCAGAAGCATCTTCCCCGGTACCCCGTGGTGAGCGCGACGTTGATGGGGCGGCTTGCTGTCGGCAGTACGCTTCAAGGGCGTGGGTTGGGTTCCGTGCTGTTGGCGAAGGCGCTTGCCAAGGCCTATGAGAATGCCGGCGTGGTGGGCTCCTCGATGGTTGTGGTGGATGCGATCGACGAGCGGGCTGCGCGGTTTTATCGGGCGCATGGATTCATTCAACTGCCGGAGGCGATGCGTTTGGTTCTGCCGATGCGAACGATTGCGGGGCTGATGGTCTAGCGGTTTCGGGATTCGGTGAAGCGCCATTGAGGATGAGCGTGGCCCGTTGGCCGTCGAAGGCGCGCTCCCACTTGGCGATGACGATGGTTGCGACGCCGTTGCCGATGATGTTGGTGACGGCGCGCGCTGCGTTGGTGAACTGCTCGACGCCTAGCAGCAGAACCAGGCCCGCGGCGGGGATCTGGTGCATGGTGGCCAGCGTGGCAGCCAGGGTGACAAAGCCCGCTCCGGCGACTCCGGCCGATCCTTTGGACGTAAGCATGAGTACGAGAAGAACCACGATCTGGTCAGCGAGACTGAGGTTCGTATTGGTGGCCTGGGCGATGAAGATTGCGCCCATGCTGAGATAGATGGCGGTTCCACCGGCGTTGAAGGTATAACCGGCGGGCATGACCATGCCGACGATGGATTGCTCGCAGCCGAGTTGCTCAAGCTTGAGCATCAATGGCGCCATGACCGCTTCCGACGAGGATGTGCCAAACGTGATGAGGATCTCTTCGCGGAAATAGCGCAGGAGTTTGAACAGGCTGAAGCCGGCTGCGCGGGCGATGACGCCGAGCACGACCACTACAAAGAGGATGGAGACGATCCATACTTCGGCGGTGAACAGCGCCAGGGGCTTGAGGCTGCGCAGGCCATACTGGCCGATGGTGTAGGCCATGCCGCCGAAGGCTCCTATGGGCGCCAGGCGCATGACAAAGCGCACGATGCCGAACATGCCGCGGAGAAAGAGATCGAGCATGTTGACGAGCGGGCGCGCGGCGTCGCGGAACTGCGAGAGCGCCAGTCCAAAGAGCACGCTGAAGAGAATGATCTGGAGAATGTTGCCGCTGACAAAGGCATCGCCGATGCTGGAAGGAATGATGTTGAGCAGAAAGCCGACAAGAGTCAAGTGCTGAGCTGACGCGGTGTAGCTGGCGATGGCTTGCACATCGAGCGTGGCGGGATCGATGTTCATTCCTCGGCCGGGGTGGAGGAGGTTGATGGCGATCAGGCCCATAAGCAGCGAAACGGAGGAGACGACCTCAAAGTAAACCAGGGCTTTGGCCCCGACGCGTCCCACTTCTTTCAGGTCGCCCATTTTAGCGATGCCAATGACGACGCTGGCGAAGATGATGGGCGCGAGCGTCATGCGGATGAGCCGGACAAATCCGTCGCCGAGCGGCTTGAGTGAGACTGCTTGATGGGGGAAAAACACTCCGGCGAGAACGCCGAGCACGATGGCCACCAGCACCTGCAGCCACAACGGTCCCAGGAGGGAGCGGCGACGAGCCGGAGCGGCGGTGGGGACGACTTTTGCAGGCATCTTTGGTTACTCCGCAAGGGCTCGCATGACGCGGATCAGATCGGCTTTGCCCTCGAAACCAATGCCGGGCAGATCGGGCATGGTGATGTAGCCGGCCTCGACGCGGACGCCATCTGGAAATCCGCCATAGGGTTGGAACAGGTCGGGGTAGCTTTCATTCCCGCCGAGTGAGAGGCCGGCTGCGATGTTGAGGGACATCTGGTGACCGCCGTGCGGAATGCAGCGGCGCGGCGACCAGCCGGCGGTCTTCAGTACCTCCAGCGTGCGCAGATATTCACACAGGCCGTAGGACAAGGCGCAGTCGAACTGAAGCCAGTCGCGATCGGGGCGCATGCCGCCATAGCGCAGCAGATTCCGCGCATCCTGATGGCTGAAGAGATTTTCTCCGGTGGCCATGGGGTTGGGGTAGAACTCCGCCAAAGCCGCCTGCAACCCGTAGTCGAGAGGATCGCCCGCCTCCTCGTACCAGAAGAGAGGATACTCGCGCAGCATCTTCGCGTAGGCAATCGCGGTCTCAAGATTGAAGCGGCCATTCGCATCCACGGCAAGTTGGGCCTCGCTGCCAATTTCCGCAAGTACCGCTTCGATGCGTTCGCGATCTTCAGCGATGCTGACGCCGCCGATCTTCATCTTCACGACAGTGAATCCGCGGTTCAGATAGCTGCGCATCTCCTCGCGCAAGGCAGTCAGGTCTTTGCCGGGATAGTAGTAGCCTCCCGCGGCATAGACAAAGACGCGCGAGTCGGGCTGCACGCCGTGACGCTCTGCAAGCAGACGGAAGAGCGGCATGCCGGCGATCTTCGCCACGGCGTCCCACACCGCCATATCGATGGTGCCCACCGCGACGCTGCGCTCGCCATGCCCGCCGGGCTTCTCGTTGCGCATGAGCACTGCCCAGATGCGGTCGGGGTCCAGATTGTCGGCGGCGTCGTTCAGCAGGCTTGCCGGCGGGGCATCCAGAAGGCGGCGCGCAAAACGCTCGCGGATGAGTCCGCCCTGGCCATAGCGCCCGTTGGAGTTGAATCCATAGCCGACGACAGGCCTGCCATCGCGAACGACATCTGTGACGACGGCGACCAGGGAGCAGGTCATCCGGGAAAAGTCGATGTATGCGTTGGCAATCGGGCTTGAGATCGGCGCTGTGATTTCACGCAGGTCGACGATGCGCATTGCTACTCCTTGCATACGTGCAGTTGGACCCTCATGCAGTATGGATCGGTCTTCACAAGTAATACTAGAGCGGGACGCCGGCGCGGATGCTGGGGCCGACGAACCGGATTGAATGACAAGTCTTGATGTGATTTAAATCACATGCAACATATGGCCAAGTCCTTGATTCTAATTCTTTGGGCCCTGATTCTTGGGTGAATCCGGAAGTTTGCGCCAGCTGACCTGCGGGTGCTGGCGGGAACTGGTGTAATGGTGGGATGGGGTTAGAAAGGCGGACGGCGGGGATGCGGACGGCAATCATTGGCGGTGGCATTGCGGGGCTGGCGGCTGCTTTTGAGCTGGAGAAGGCGCGTGCGGCAGGTGCGCGGGTGGAGTACACGCTGTATGAGGCGGGGGAGCGGCTGGGTGGCGTCTTGAATTCGGAGATGGTGGACGGCGCGGTGCTGGAGCGGGGGCCGGACTCGTTTTTGACGGAGAAGCCGGCGGCGGCGGAGTTGTGCCGGGAGCTGGGACTCGGTGCGGAGTTGATCCCCTCAAACGATGCGGCGCGAAAGACCTATATTGTGGTGAAAAACCGGCTAGTGGCGCTGCCGGATGGGCTGATGTTTCTGGTGCCGACGAAGCTGATTCCTACGGCGACGACACGGCTGTTCAGTTGGACAACTAAATTGCGGATGGGGCTGGAGCTGCTGCATCCTCCGCGGCCGAGCGGCGAGGCGGATGAGGCTGTGGCGGCGCTGGTGCAGCGGCACTTTGGCGCGGAGGTCGTGGACAGGCTGGCCGATCCTCTGCTGAGCGGGATTTTTGGCGGGGACGCGGCGCAACTGAGCGCGCGGATGGTGCTGCCGCGGCTGGTCGAGATGGAGAGCGAATACGGGTCGCTGACGCGAGGCATGTTGGCGGCGCACCGGAAGATGCGTGCCAGGGCGGCCGCGCGGAAGAATGGGGCTGCGCGCCCGGCGAACGCAGCGGGCGGTGCTCAGCCTGTCGCGCCAAGGGGAGTTTTTACGACGCTGCGGGGCGGGATGAAGCAGTTGGTCGACGCTCTTGCCGCGCGGCTCAATCCGGCGGCGGTGCGGCTGGCTTTGCCGGTGAGCGGGCTGGAAAAGGTTGCGCACGGCTGGATGGTTACGGCGGGATGGAACGCCGAGTTTTACGATGCGGTGATTGTGGCCTCGCCGGCGTGGGCTGCGGGCGTGCTGCTGGGGCCGGTGGACGCGGCACTGGGCGAGGAACTGGGGGGGATTCCTTACTCGTCTTCGATTACCGTGAACCTGATTTACGACGAGACGAAGCTGGGGCGGCTGCCGGATGGGTTTGGCTTCCTGGTGCCGGCCAGCGAAGGGCGGGCGATGCTGGCCTGCACCTTTGTGCATCGCAAGTTTCTCGGGCGGACGCCGCCGGAGACAGCGGTGTTGAGGGCGTTTTTGGGCGGAATGAAGAATGAAGCGCTGCTGGCGGAATCGGACGAGTCGTTGGTGGCGCGGGTGCGGCGGGAGCTGGCGGAAATCCTGGGCGAGAACGTAATTGGGCTGGGGATGGAGCCGGAACATACGCAGGTTTCGCGGTGGCGCCGGGCGATGGCGCAGTATGCCGTAGGCCATCGGCAGCGGGTGGAGCGCATTGCGGCGCGGGTCGCGGGGCTGCCGGGACTGCGGTTGGCCGGAAATGCATACGACGGAATCGGAATTCCGGATTGCATTCGGCTGGGGCGGAAGGCGGCGCGGGAGTTAGTGGCACTTGGCGAATCGGCAGGTCAGCTAGTCAGGTAACGCCATCAAGAACAATCGATAGTATGGGCATTTGCTTCACGCCACCGGCCACTACAGGTTGGGGGTTGGTTTGCATGATGGCTTAATTGACTTAGTGTAGCCAATATGGCTACACTAAGTCTCGGGGGTGCTCTATGCGTCAAGTTTCACTGCGTGAGTTCAGAACTCGCGGGGTCAAGGCTCTGAAGGAAGTCCCTGCGGGAGAAACCACTCTTCTGGTTGGCCAGAATGGCCCTGCATTCTTCTTGGTCCCTGTCTTTGGCGATGTTGTTAAGGAAGATCGCGAACTTCGGCGTGCGATGGCGCTGGCCAGCTTGCGAGAGGGATGGCGTCTTGCTGAAGAGTCAGGAGCCAGTCTGGCAAGCGACGAAGATATTGAAGCAGAAATAAGCCGCATTCGCAGATCCCCTGAGGATGAGTCGGAATGCGCTTGATTGTTCTCGACACCAACGTAATCGTCTCTGCCGGTATCAGTCCCGTCGGACCACCTGCAAAGATCGTTGCCGGTCTGGTGTTGAGTGGCATGATTCATATCGTGACCAGTCCAAGAGTCGCGGCAGAATACCGGGAAGTTGTCCGGCGTGCCAAGTTCCATCGTTACGGGTTTCCTCCTCTTTGGTTGGAGTATTTGATTGAGGAGAGCATGCGGCTTCCAGACCCTGTATCAGACCCAGTATCATGGCCTTATGCTTGTCCCGACCCGAAAGACACTCCCTTTATCGCCCTGGCGCACGCAGCCGGGGCCTGGCTTGTGACAGGAAATCTCAAGCACTTTCCGAAACCATTACGCAATGGAGTGACAGTGGTCTCGCCTGCTTATTATCTGGCACATCTCGCAGGTGAATGAGGCGTGTGGCCTACATCTCAATTCTTCACCAAACGGATGGGCGCCCCAGGCCTGGATTTTCAGACCTGGGACACCCGCTGTCGTATCTCCGCCTGGCTTCCGGCGCACCTATTTTGGCACCACGGGCAGGATTAGCGCGCTGGGGTGTTGCTGGTCGTGAAGGATGGTGTTGGTGGCTTTCACCATCGTTGCATCCGTGCTCGCGTCCTTGCCGGTGTTGAGGTTGCGGTCGAACCGCGGGAAGTTGCTGCTGCTGACTTCTACGCGGATCTTGTGCCCTTTGAGGAAGACATTGCTGGTGGACCAGAGATCGATCTTGTACTCGTAAACTTGGCCGGGGACGATGGGACTGGCCGTGCTCATCGATTCGCGATAGCGGGCGCGCAGAATGCCTTCAGTCAGGTTGATCGCGGCGCCATCCGGAGTTACATCGACTAACTTGCCGGTGAAGTCGGTGTCGACGGCTGAGGATTTGGCGAATAAGTCCAGAGTTATGGGGCCGGTAACTTCGATGTCTTCTTCGAGGGGCGGCGTGGAGTAGACGAGGACATCGGGACGGGCCTCGACCTGCCGCTGGTCTCTCGGACCGGGGGCAAGGTGAACGGCGTCGCAGCATAAAGGACCGCCCACGGTGGGGACGGGATTGGCGGGGTCGTAGACGTAGGTGTCGGCGGCTTCAGAGTGCGAGGCTGTGGTGGAGAGCCCGCCGTCGCCCGAGGCGGTGTTGGCGTTGCCGGAGGAGTGGAGCAAGTAGCGTGTGGGCTTGGCACGCTCCAGCGGCCAGGCGGCCTCATTGCGCCACTCGTTCTTGCCCATGACAAAAATGGTGACCGGCTTGTCTGTGGCGAACTGATTCTGCTTGCCCTGGAAGAGGTAGTCGTACCAATCCAGGGTGACGGCGTTTTCATCAAAAGGCGCATCGGGGCCGAAATCGACGGTGCCGACCGCGCGGCTCCAACCGGAATGGCCGCCGATGGCGACGAGCAGGTGTTGCTGCGTGCGGGCTGCCTCGTTGCCGGCATGGGCCTTGAGTCCCAGGTAATTGCGAATTGAGCCGCCCTGAAAGATGTCGTACCAAGCCGCGATGGTGAGCGAGGGAACCTGAATGTTCTGGTAGTTCTCCTCGATGGACCACTGCTTCCAGTAGCTGTCATAGGCCGGGTGATCGAGCCAATCGAGAAAGTAGGGAGCAAGCGCGCGAGTCAGGCCCTGGCCATCGAGACCATTGGACACGTTGAAGACGGGGTACTGCTTGAGGGGGAGAACGGTGCTGCCGATCAGCGCATTGTTCGCTTCCGCAACCCGGCGGTGGAGCGTGTCTTGGGCCAAGGCTGAGGTCCATGACTCGTTGAACCACTGCTCGAATGCGCCGCCCTGGTAGGTCCAGTTTTCGTGGTAGTTGCTGGCGGTGACGACGGGACAGATTCCGGCCAGATGGGGAGGATGGCCAATGGCGGCGAGCATTTGCGTTGCGCCTACATAGGAGCCGCTGAACATGCCGACTTTGCTGTTGGAGTGGGGCAGCGCGGCGGCCCATTCCACGGTGTCGTAGCCGTCTTCGATCTCGTGCTTGAAGGGGTACCACTCGCCGTCAGAGGTAAAACGGCCGCGGACATCCTGGACTACGACCATGAAGCCGCGTGCTGCGCCCTTCTGGCCGAACGAGGCGAAGTTGTCCTTGTTATAGGGAGTGCGGGTGAGCAGGACGGGATAGTTGCTGTCGGCGGCGGGGCGGTAGATGTCGGCGCGGAGGGTTACGCCGTCGCGGGTCTGCATGGCGACGTCTTTCTCCACGATGACCTGAACGGAGGGCGCTGCGATTGCAGGAGCGGTTTGGCCCACTGAGGAGATGGAGGGGAGCGCGAAGGCTAAGGCGAGAAGGCAAAGAGGTTTTTTGAGCATGGAAGGTCGATTCCTCGGCGGCAGAGGCCGAAACCATTGTATTGGCTTAGGGCGCGGATGAGGTTAGGTCCCTTCGCGGTGTATCGTTGCAGACGGCAAGAAAATTCAGAGGGTGAGGTGCTGGAGTGCAGGCTTTGAATCGGAGGGGGTTTCTGAAGGCGGCAGGAGCGGCAACAACGGGAACGCTGCTGGGAGCGCGGCTTCATGCGCTGGCGGCGGTTCAAAGTGAGGCTGGGCGGCCGGTTGCGGCCAACGATCACATCCAAATTGCGCTGATCGGCGCGGGCGGCCAGGGCCAGGGAGATACGAAGACGGCGCTGCGGGTTCCGGGGGTGAAGCTGATTGCGGTGGCGGACTGCTACAACGGGCGGCTTGAGCACAGCAAGGAACTGTGGGGCGACGACATTTTTACGACGCGCGACTACGGAGAGATTCTGGCGCGCAAGGACATCGACGCGGTGATCGTCGGCACGCCGGACCACTGGCACAAGAAAGCCAGTGTGGATGCGATGAAGGCTGGCAAGGATGTGTATTGCGAGAAGCCGATGATCCATCTGTATGCCGATGGGCCGGAGATGATTGAGACGGCGCGGGCAACGAAGCGGATTCTGCAGGTGGGCAGCCAGAGGGTGAGTTCGGCGATCTACGCCAAAGCTAAGGAACTGCTGGCCGCCGGTGCGATCGGAAAGCTCAACATGGTGACCGCGCGGTGGGATCGGAATTCGTCGATGGGCGCGTGGAACTACACGGTTCCTCCGGATGCGTCGCCGGAGACATGCGACTGGCCGCGGTTTCTGGGCGCCGCGCCGAAGATTGCTTTCAATGCGGAGCAGTTTTTCCAGTGGCGCAAGTGGAAGGCGTATGGGAGCGGAGTGGCAGGCGACCTGTTTGTGCATCTATTTAGCGGAACGCACTTCATTACCGGATCGCATGGGCCGACGCGCGGGATGGCGACCGGCGGGCTGCGCTTTTGGAAGGATGGGCGGGATGTGCCGGACGTGATGCTGGGGCTGTTCGACTACCCGGAGGGGTTCAACCTGAGCCTGCACGTCAACTTTGTGGACGGCGGGGAAGAGAGCGAAGGGCTGCTCTTCACGGGCTCGGAAGGGACGATGGAGATTGGCGGGAACTCGGTGAGCGTAAACCGCGTGCCGCGCGAAAAGGAGCCGGGCTATATGATCGGCAGCTTCACTGAAGCTACGCAGAAGCAATTTCTTGACGAATACCGGAAGAAGTATCCGCTTGTGAACCCGGAAGGAGAGCCGCCGGTGGGATTCGAGAAGTATGTCGCGCCTGCCGGATACAGCGACAGTTATGACCACTTGAAGAACTTCTTTTGGGCGGTGCGGTCGCGGCAGCCGGTGGTGGAAGATGCGGTCTTTGGGTTCCGCGCGGCTGGGGCGGCGCTGCTGAGCAATCTGAGCATGGAGCGCGGGGCAGTCGTGAAGTGGGATCCGGAGGCGATGAAGCTGGTGTGACGGCCTGCTCATAACGTGAGGACGGTAGCTTGCATTACCTCCGGCGCACCCGCCGAATTCCGATCGGTCTACGCCAGCTACCGAAATCGCCGTATGAATGGAACTTATCTCCACGGCTGCGATGGGCTGTTTGGGTCAAATGAGGCTCAGTCTCCCCCTGCCGGGCGGTCCCGAATACTTGGCCTGGAGCGGATACAGGACATAAAGGGCCGCGAATCAAGATACTGGTGGTATATTGCTTCGTAATCGGAAAAGCACTTGGAAGTGCCGGCTCTATTTCATCTTCCAGAGTGCAATCCTCAACTCTCTGCTACGAAGGAGATCCCGTGAAGCGTCCGTTTGGCGTAGTTTTCTCCGCTGTTCTTCTCCTGCTTTTATCGCTGTTTCAGTTGCTGATCGGCGGCATGATGGCGTTCAGCGGAGCCCTTATGCGGAAGCAGATTGCTTCCGGCGGGCTTCACGGCATGCCCGCGGGTGCGCCCATGCCCACCTGGATGCCCATCTACATGTACGCGCTCTGCGCATTTTTTATCGCTCTGGCAGTGTGGGGAATCCTGACGGCGGTGGGGCTCTTCCGCTTGCGCCGCTGGGCGAGGTATTCCGTACTGGTGATTGGCGGCGCATTGGCGCTGATCGGTCTGGTTTCCGCGCTCACTACACTGCTCTTCCTTGTGGTTCCTTTGCCGGTAGCGTCCGGCATGGATGCGTCCCAGGTCAACAATGTGCAGGCGATAACAAGAGTCATTTTTGGGGTCGTCGGGTGCCTTTACTTGATCCTCTGCGCCGTGGGTGTCTCCTGGCTGGTCTACTTCAACCGGAAAAAGGTGTGCGAGGTGTTTGCAGGCGGGATGGGTGAGGCTCCGCAGAGCCGGCGGCCATTCCTGATCGCCGTCATTGCCATACTCAACCTATTCGGGGCAGCCACTTGTCTGCTGATGGTGTTTCTTCCGATTCCGGGAGCGATTTTCGGATTGCTTTTGCACGGCTGGCAGAAAGCGGCGCTCTATCTGGCCTTTGCTGCCCTGGAATTGGCTGTGGGAGTCGGCCTGTGGCGGATGGCGGAGTGGGGACGGCGGCTGACGCTGGCCATGATGGTCCTCATGCTGGCTCAGTCCGTTGTTTATCTCGTCCGTCCCTCGCTGCTGCTTCAATACAGCGCGGAGCTGACCCAGACCTTGACTCCCACGCAGCCTCCGCTGCCGGCGCACTTTCAGACCATGCTGTACAGTGCCTCGTTTGGCTTTTCAGTTTTGTTCTGCATCGCGATTGCGGCGGTTCTGATCCATTACCGCGCTGCCTTTGTGCGCCCAATCGAGCCACCGCGGAATGAGGCCGCGGTGCTTCAGTAGCTGGACCCGGTGGTGGAAGATGCGGTCTTTGGGTTCCGCGCGGCTGGGGCGGCGCTGCTGAGCAATCTGAGTATCGACTGCGGCGTGATCGTCAGATGGGATCCGGAGGCGATGAAACTTGTTTGAAAACCTGCCGAGAACATCGGGACGGTGGGTTGCATTCACGGAGCAACTGTTAACGCATTCACCTGCGAACTGCGCCTATACTGAACTCGCCGTTTTCCCAGGTGTTCGCAATTCAGCCCAGAGGAAGCCAAGGTCCTGTCGATTGAGTATCAGCTTTGAACGTGACTGACTTGCTCGGTCTGCCGCCGAAACACTCTCAGGATTAGTAGGACAAGAAGCATGATTGCTCCAGTGCCGGCAACGACAGCAGCCCAAACGGAGTACAGGCCCAATCCCCAGGCTTGATCCAGTATTCTCTCTGGCAGTCCAACATATAGCCTCGTATCGGTACTCCGCATTCCCTTTTCGGCGTCAGGCGATTCAACGTCCTGATGGATGTTCACAATGACTCTCTCGCGTGATCCACGCTTTGGCCGAAACTGCCTATCGAGAATCGCATCGTTTCCCCACAGTTGCCGATCGTCTGTGTAACTTCCACTTTGAATCAGTGCACCAGTCTCGTCCACGATCTTCCAGTCAAGATCCAGCGGGGTCGTGCGATGTGGGAGAAAGTATATTTCTACTTGATAATCGTCGTTCAAGTCTGTCGTAAAGAAAGGTGAAGTAAACTCGCCACGCTTAAGCGATATTGGAACCGACAGCGGCGTGAAGTTGTGTGTGCTTCCGAACCATAACAAATATGCCAGAGGCGTTATGCCCAACACGACCAGGAACACGGCGACCCCAACCAGAATTTTGCGCCAATGCCATCTATTCAAGAGGATCACCTCCGCAATCAACCTACAGCCAATCACGCGCCAATCAGTATAAAGCACTGCACCGACTTACATGCCACCTTTGCCCAGCAGGATTCCGATCCCGTAGGTGACAGCGCCTTCGACTGCGCCAACTACGGTCATCTCGAAGCCGGAGGACCACCAGGAGCGGACCGTGATGAGGCTCTTGGCTGCGCCGACGGCGAAATGGGCGGCGAGGGAGATGATCCCGGCGGCGATGACCGCCTCAATGCCGTGCATGAAGAAGAAGGGAATGATGGGGATGGAGGCGCCGATGGCTGTCGAGAGCGCGCCGGAGCTGGCGGAGACGAGGGGGTTGGAAAGCGCATCCTCAGACGAGCCGAGGCGTTCGCTGGCCAGGGCGCGCAGCAACTGCTCGGGGTCGCTGGCGATGTGGTTGACCATGTGGTGGGCGTCTTCCTCGGGCAGGCCCTTGACCTGGTAGTAGAGGGAGAGGAGCTCGCGGGCTTCAGGGCCGTTCATCTGGATGGCATCGCGCTCACGGATGACCTCGGCGTGGTAGATTTCGCGCTCGCTCTTGGCTGCAAGGTATGCGCCGGAGCCCATGCTGAGCGCGGAGGCGATCATGCCGGAGAGGCCGGCAAGGAGAACATATTTGCTGTCGCCGGCGGTGGCGCCGGAGACGCCGGAAACGATGCCAAAGATGGCGCCGAGGCCGTCGTTGACGCCGTAGATGGCGTCGCCGATCCAACTGCCGGGCTGTTTGCGGCCCTGGTTGCGCTTGGCGAGGAGTTCATTGAGAACATCCTTGGCGTCGATTTTGGGGGCGCCGGCCGGTGCGGTATAGTGCCCGCGAATGAGCGATCCCAGCTCCCGGTAGTGATCCTTCTCATCCTCAATGACGTGATCGAGGATGGCGATGGAGCCCTCGTCGCCGAGGGCTTTGAGCTGCTCGCCGTAGTTGGCTACATGGCGGCTCTCCTCGATTTCCAGGCGCCGCAGGGCCATGCGCACGCCGCCGGCGCGGTTGGCCAGCGAGTCCGCCTCGCCGTGGGCGCGGCCGGTGTAGACGGGCTCAGGACCGCCGAGTTCGAGGATGCGGCCGTGCCACAGAGCGGCGTGCTCCCACTCGGCGCCGGCAAGGTGACGCAGCACCTGGGCGCGAACCGGGTCGGTGTCGCGTTCGGCAAGGGCCAGGTAGGTGTTATGGCCCTCCATCTCAGCTTGCCAGTTGCCTTCCAGGGCCGCCAGAACCTTCTTCAGCCTGACGCCGCTCAACGCTTCCTTGGCCACGTGTCGCTCCTTGCTTCTCTATGAGGATACGGTATTTTTGCTCGATTCGACAGCCTCCCACCCTGCGCGCAAACAACGCTCGCGGGATGAGCCATCCCGCAGCCGTCAATGCAGGCGAGGAAAATGTTGCGGATTGAAAAGGCAGCGCAGCTTTGCTCAATCGTTTTTTCTGCCCTTCCCCAGCGGGGGGCTTTNNAGCCCAAACCGGGCAAAACTTTTTCAAGGAAGCGGGGAAAGCCCTCTTATGACTACACGATCCACACAACCGGCCGCTCTCACGTCGCCGGGGTATCTTGTCCCATTCATTACCGTCACCGCACTGTTTTTCATCTTCGGGTTCATTACCACCCTGAACATGGCGTTGGTGCCCCACCTCCGGTCGATCTTCGATCTGTCCCATGCGTGGGCGATGCTGGCGGAATCGGCATTCTTTCTCGCCTACTTCGTCTTCTCCGCCCCGACTTCCAAGCTGATCGAGTTGATCGGATACAAGCGGACGATGGTCGTGTCGCTGTTTGTCCAGGTAGTTGGTTGCCTGTTGTTCGTACCCGCGGCCAAAATGGTGAGCTTTCCGCTGTTCCTCACGGCTGTTTTTGTGGTAGGAGCAGGCGTTACGGCCTTGCAGACGTCGGCAAACCCGTATGTTTCGATTCTGGGACCGGAGCATAGCGCGCCGGTTCGACTGACGTTGGCGCAGGCCTTCAACTCCATTGGCACCACCATCGCTCCGCTGGTGGCTGGGGCATATATTCTGACCGATCCGGGAAAGCTGGCATCGAAAGCGAGCGTTGCCGACACGGTGCGGGTACCCTACCTGCTCATCGCTGGGGCGCTGCTGCTGCTGGGCATAGCTGTGGCCTTTATGCACCTGCCCGCGGTTACTGAGACCCAGTCATTCCGGCCCGCCAAGGACGGCGACGATCTGCTGAGCCGCAGCATCTGGAGCTTCAGGCATACGGTGCTTGGCGCCTTGGGCATCTTCTTCTATGTCGGCGTGGAAGTCGGCCTTGGGTCGATCGCAGTTGACTACTTCAAAACGCAAGGCATGAGTACCGCCGAGACCGCATCCTTCCTGGTCTCCCTCTACTGGTTCGGCGCGCTGGTGGGCCGTTTGCTCGGATCATGGATTCTGACCAAGGTCAAGTCCGGCAAGCTGCTGGGCATCTTCGGCTTTGCCGCGGCCGCGCTGATCGCGCTTTCCATGTTTACCGGTGGGTGGGTCGCCATCTGGACACTGGTCCTGTGCGGCTTCTTCAACTCGATCATGTTCCCCAACATCTTTACCTTGGGCATTGCCGGGCTGGGACCGATGACGAGCAAGGGCTCAGGGCTGATTATGACCGCGGTTGTGGGCGGAGCGGTGATTCCCTACCTGCTGGGCGCGTTGGCAGACAGAGTAGGCATTCAGCATTCATTTGTGCTGCCGGTGATTTGCTATCTCTACATCGCTTATTACGGGCTGTGGGGATCGAAGCCGACGCGGACGATTACGGCGTAGGCTTGTCGGATGTTTGGCGGTTCGCGAAGGCCCTTCGGCGCATGCTGGAGGGCCTTTTTGCGTTCGCGGAATCCCGTTCACGTGACTGGAAGAAGAATCAGGTCAGAAGCGGTCATTCCCTCGGGGTCTGAAGCCGGGGAGACTCTGGGAGCAATGCGGTGCGGCTAAGGCCGCTTCCTTTCAAAGCCGCTCATTTCAAAGCCGCCTAAAGAAGCAAAGAAAAACATTTCCTCGGGAATTGCGCAGAGGGTGTGGGATTCGCGGTAAGATGGGTCTCGCTTGGCATCGACCTTTCCCATGACTTCCCAAACTAAGTCGCGGTTGCAGAGCCTGGTTCTGGCGGGCTTTGTGGCGCTTGCCGTTCTGCTGCTGTTGCTGCGCCTGTTTGTTTTTGTGCATGGACATGGACGGCACAGGGTTGGAGTCACGGGACAGGGCGGACAGGTGGCGATGGCTGCGGTTCGACCGGCAAGCTTATCGGGGGACTCAGGCAAGGCAACAGATTGGAACCGACGACCCTGGACCGACCGCTTTGGCGATGGGACACCGGACTTTTTGCGATTGACGGATCCGGCGGACCAGGCGGCGTTCCGGCAGTGGTTTACGCTGATCGCGGACTACGAGGCGATTCGGCCCAAGGCGGAGGTTCCGGCGGAGATTACGGATTGTGCAAGCCTGTTGCGTTTTTCGTATCGCGAAGCGCTGAAGCGCCACGACGATTCCTGGTTTGTGGCTACGGGGATTGACGTTGCGGCGCTGCCGGGCGAGATTCGGCAGTGGCGCTATCCCGATACTCCATTGGGCGCGGGACTGTTCCGCGTGCGTCCGGGGAGCTTTGAGGCTGCGGACGCGACCAACGGGGCCTTTGCGCAGTTCGCGGATGCGAAAACTCTTGTCGATCGCAATGCGTACCGTGTCAGCCGAAATGTGCGCGAGGCCGAGCCGGGGGACTTGCTTTTTTACAGGCAGTTTGGGCAGTCTTCGCCGTGGCACTCGATGATCGTGACCCGCATTGGCGGGCAGGCTGCGGTGGTTTACGATACGGGAACCGATCACGGCAAGGCTGGCGAGTTGCGGCGCGTGGCCCTGGCGGAGCTGCTCGATCATCCTCAACCGCAATGGAGGCCGCTGGCCGCCAATCCCAACTTCCTGGGCGTTTACAGGTGGAATATTTTGCGAGGGACTTTATGAGGCTGCCTAAGTCGCTGCTGTTTGCTTCGTCGTTGCTTGTTCTTGCATGTGCCGCTCCACAGACGGCTGCGGCCAAGGATGCGCCGCGGTCGTTTTCGCTATCGACGACGCGCACGTTTGCGCCGGGCGAGAGCGTGAAAATCCAACTGTTTGCGCGGAACGTGCCGGCGCTGGAGTTTCGCGTCTACAAGGTGCGGGACGCGGAGAAGTTTTTCGCCGGGCTGAAGGACGTGCATAGCTTTGGGGTGAAGAGTTACTCGCCCCAGGAGCAGATCGACGAGAAGACGTGGATCGAGCGGTTGCACGACTTCAAGGCCGACTTGTGGTGGCGGGTCCGGCACTTCTTTCGCGGGCAGTTCACCGACGTGGCGAGGGATAACTTTCGCGAGGAGCAGGGCAAACTGGGCAAACGCAGCCAGGTGGTGGGGGCAACGGAGTTTGCGCAGATTCCGCTGCTGAACGAGAGCCAACTGGTGGCGCGCTGGAAGCTGGTGACGCCGCCGGCCATTGTGAGCGAGACGCAGCAGTTGCCCATCGACGGGCTTGCCGCTGGGGTGTACCTGATCGAGGCTACGGACGGAACGTACAAGGCGTACACCGTGGCCATTGTTACAAGCATTGCGTTGGTGGAACGGTCCAGTGGCAGCCAGGTCAGCCTTTATGTGGCGGACAGGAAGACGGGCGCGCCGGTGGAGAAGGCGGACGTGGCGCTGTGGAGCGGCGGGACGTTGCAGTCGTCGGGAACCACCGGAGTGGATGGGTTGGCTTTGCTGACCATGAAGGTTCGTGGAGCTGCGCAAGGAGCTGAGCCGGAGAACATTTGGGTTCTGGCGCGGCATGGGGACGACGCGGCGCTGGTAACTCCGTGGAGTTATGGATTCAGCGGGGAAACAGGGTCTCAGATGAAGGCCTATGTCTACACCGACCGGCCCGTTTACCGGCCGGGGCACACGGTCCACATCAAGGCAATCATCCGCAAGGAGAAGGACGACGCGCTGGATTTGCCGGACGAGAAGACGGTGAAGCTGACGGTAAATGACCCCGATGGCAAGGCGGTGATGGCGCAGGATGTGCCGGTTTCGGCGCATGGAACGGCGACGGCGGACCTGATACTGGCGACGGATGCGGCGCTGGGCTACTACAGCCTGGGCGTAGTCGGAAGCGGCCAATCCGGCGGCGGCTATGGCAGCTTTTATGTGGAGGAGTACAAGAAGCCGGAGTACCAAGTGACCGTGAAACCTTCAGTTCAGCGCGTCTTGCAGGGCAACTCGATTCAGGCGGTGATTGAGGCGCGGTACTTTTTTGGCGAGCCGGTGGCCGGGGTAAAGGTGAAGTACGTGGTGCATACTTCGCAGCACTATTGGTGGGGTGAGGATGAGGCGGACGACAGCGATGCGGGAGGAGAAGGCGGCTCGGCCGATAACTCCGGAGACTCGGACTATAGCTACGGCGAGACCGAGCAGCAGGAGCATGAAGGCGTGCTGGACGCGAACGGGCGGCTAACTGTCACGGTGCCGACCGCGATTGACGGAAAGCACAATGACCAGGATTACCGCATCGAAGCGCGAGTTACAGACGCGGCCAATCGCGAGGTAAGCGGCCACTCGACAGTGCTGGCGACTTATGGGTCGTTCCGGGTGAGCGTGGAGCCGACGAGTTATGTCTTCGAGCCAGGGCAGACGCCCAAGGTGAAGGTGACAGCGCAGGACTACGACGGGAAGCCGGTGCAGACGGCGGTGCATGTTGCGGCGACCCTGGAGAAGTGGGATTCCGTGACGCATCAGAGGACGGAGACTCCGGTAACCAGCCGTGACCTTGCGACGGGATCGGATGGGACGGCGCTGGTGGAGTTGCCTATAACTGGGAGCGGCAGCTTTAGCGTGACGGCGAGCGCCGAGACTCCGGAGAAACGGACCGTGGAGGGCAAGAGCTGGGTGTGGATCTGGAGCGGGGCGGGCGCGTGGTACAACCAGAACACACAGGCGCAGATTGTGGCGGACAAGAAGAGTTACCAGGTGGGTGACGTAGCGCATCTGCTGCTGGTGACGGGTTTGCCTGAGTCGTGGGCGGTAGTTACGGCTGAGGGCGACTCGGTGCAGTCGCGGCAGTTGATTCACGCGACGGGGCAGAGTTTTGCTTTCGACGTGCCGATTACCAAACTGGCGCAACCTAACCTGGTGATTAGCGCGGTGATTGTCCACGATAACCAGGTGATCACTGCTCAGAAAAGTTTGAAAGTTCCGCTGGTGGAGCGGACCTTGACCATTACGGCCACGGCGAGCAAGGCAACGTATCTTCCTGGGGAAAAGGGTAGCTTCGATGTGCGGGCGGTGGATTACCAAAACAAACCCGTTGAGGCGGACCTGAGTTTTGGCGAAGTTGACGAGGCGCTTTACTCGGTCCGTCCGGATGAGAGCGGGGACATTGTAGCTCGCTTCTATCCGAAGCGGTTTGTCGGGCTTGATCCGCAGAGTTCGTTTGATTTCTACTTTTCCGGCGAAGCGGGATTGAAGAGTCCGCTGCTGGCCCAGGGGGCGGGGCTCTATCATCCGCGGATGGCGCAGGTGAAGCCGGGATCGGATCTGGTTGTGCCCAAGGTGCGAAAGGCGTTTCCGGATACGGCGTATTGGAATCCCAATGTGCATACGGGGCCGGACGGGCACGCGAAGGTGGAGTTCAACTTCCCGGATTCGCTTACGACATGGCGGACGACGATTCGGGCGATGACGGACGACGGCAAGGCCGGCGGGATGGTGACGCGGGTGCTGGTGAGGAAAAATCTGATTGTTCGGCTGGCCGCTCCAAGGTTCTTCCGTCAAGGGGACGAGGCAACTCTGCGTGTCATTGCGCATAACTACCTTGAGTCTGCCAAGGACGTGACTTTCGCGCTGGATGTTACTGGGCTGGAGGTAGTTGGCGGCCAAACGCAGAAAGTCAACATTCCGGCCAAGGGCGAGAGTTATGTGGACTGGAGGGTGAAGGCGCACACGACCGGCAACGCTGTGCTGACGGCGAAGGCGCTTACGAACGAAGAGTCCGACGCGTTGGAGATGACGCTGGCGGTGCTGCCGTTTGGCGTGAAACAACGGGCCAGTGGTTCGGGGGTGGTGTTCTCCGGCTCGGGGCAGGGTGGGTGGAATTATGGCTATCCGGCTAACTCGGATGCGGGGACGCGGGGACTGACGATTACCATTGCGCCGAGTGTGGCGGGGACGGTGTTTGAAGCACTGGATTACTTGACGGGTTATCCGTGGGGATGCACGGAGCAGACGATGTCAAGCTTCCTGCCGGACGTGATTGTGGCGCAGGCGGTGGATAAGTTGCATCTGAAGTCGCCGATCGACCGAGCCACGCTGAACGATGAGGTAAAGGCGGGACTTGAGCGGCTGTATAGCTATCAGCATGACGATGGCGGGTGGGGCTGGTGGCCGGACGATGAGAGCCGCGTCTTCATGACCGCTTATGTCGTGAGCGGGCTGGGACAGGCCAAAGACGCCGGCTACACAATCGACGACAGCCGGCTGGGCAAGGCGCGCGCATGGTTGCAGGCCGCGCTTGCGGCGCATCCTGACATGCTTGCCGACCTGCGGGCTTACACGGTCTATGCGCTGGCTACCACCGGCAGCGCGCCGAAGGATGCTCTCGAAAAGGCGTGGGAGAGCCGCGGCAAGGTGAGCGACGAGGGGCTGGCGCTGATTGGGTTGGCGCTTGATGCCAGCAGCGATGGGCGCGCGAAGGAGGCGGCGGGACTGGTGGAAAAGAAGGCCAAGACGACCGACTCCGATGCGTATTGGTCAGGGAATTACGACGAGCTACTGGACTACTGGGGCGAGACTTCCCCTGAAACGACGGCGTTTGCGCTGAAGCTGCTGGCGCGGCAGGATCGCGGGAGTGGATTGTTGCCCAAGGCAGCACTGTGGCTGGGCAAGAACCGCAGTGGGGACTATTGGGAGTCAACCAAGCAGACGGCGATGGTGATCCAGGGACTTACCGACTATCTGGCGCTGAGCGGCGAGTTAGCCAACACTTCAGACGTGGAGGTGCTGGTGAACGGGGCGAGTGTGGGCAAGCGGCATTTTGGCGTGGGTGACGGGTTTGCGCTGCCCTGGAAGATCGCGATTCCGGCGGCACAAGTTGGGGCCGGCGGACAGGTGACGATTCGCAAGAGCGGCAATGGAATTACTTATTGGTCGGCGGAGAACGCCTGGTACTCGGCGGATAAGAAGCAATTCCAGAAAGAACAACTGGCGCTGAATATTACGCGGGATTATTACCTGTTGCAGAAGAAGCAGGCGACGGCGAGCGACCCCATCACTTACGACCTGGTCCCGCTCACTGGCCCGGTACATGTGGGCGATATTGTTGCGGTCAAGCTGGCGGTGAATGGGACGGACTGGAAATATCTTCTGGCCGAGGACCCGATTCCGGCGGGGACGGAGTTTATGGCGAACACCGGACTTTACAAGCTGAACAACAAGCCGGATTGGTGGGCGGACTGGTTTACGCGGAAAGAGTTCCACGACGATCGGGCGGCGTTCTTCAATACGGAATTCAGCCGGCGGCGCGAATATGTCTACCTGCTGAAGGTGGTAACTCCCGGTAAGTTCGCTATAAGTCCGGCGCAAACGGGACCTATGTATCAATCGAATGTGCAGACGACGACCGACCCGGCAACTCTGGAGGTGCAGCAGTGAAGAATTTGAATGGCCTGTTTGGCCGGTTGTGGACGGCGCGACGGTGGGTTGTGGGACAGTTTGGCGGGACGCTGCTGCTGATTTTGGCGGGGCTGGCGTGGACGCGGCTGCCGGACAAGCACGGGTGGCAGGTGGCGCTGAGCCTGGTGGTTCCCGTGCTGCTTGCGATCTCTGCGCTGGAGTTGCAGGCCGGAACCGTGCGCAAACTGGCGGACGACGACGGCAAGCGAGTGAAGCTGGTTTGGGGCGCGATGACGCTGCTGGTGTGGGTGGCCGTGGTCTGGGTTACCTGGTGGATTCTGGACTGGTGCGACGATCAGTTTCCGCTGTGGGCGGGGTACCTCAACTCGAAGGCTTCGTTCCATGCGCGGGTTACGTACCTCTCGTTTGAGCACATCGTCAGGGACTTGACCATCCTGGAGTGGGTGATGCGCTGGGTGGCGGTGCCGGCCAAGGTGATTCCGTATGCGGCAGCCTCGATGCAGTGGGGTTGGCGCGTGCCCTGGCGGCGGATCTTGCGGATACTGTGGAACTGGCAGTGGTGGCTGGCGGTTGTGGTGGCAGCGCTGGCAGCGGTGTGGCTGCCGAGCAGGTTCTTTGTCGCGGAGCCGAGCGGGACGGTCTCCGGGCAGGTGTGGCACGTGGGGCTGAAGCTGGCGGGGGCTTATTTACTGGCGGTCGGAAGTTGGGTTTTTCTGCTGGGGTGGGTCACTACGCTGTTTGGACGGCAAAAGCCGCCGACGGAGGAAGTGTTGGTAGCGGTTCCGGTGCTGGCTGGACCGCCGGAAGGAACGCAGGCGGCGAAGGTTGAGTCGCCGATAGATCCCGACGAGGGACCCGGCACAGAAGGCGGGCCGTACAACAGACATCCTAAATATCCCCCTGGGAGTGGGTCCTGATACGCACGACGCTGGGCCCGGCAGGTGTATTCATTCCTTGCCCTGGCCCAGGCGCCAGGCTTTGATGAACTTCCAGTGGATGTAGACGGAGTGGTTGAGGTGAAGCAGCAGGCCTTCGCGGCCATCGAGAAAGCCGAGGCGGAAAAAGTAGTTATAGATAAAGGTTGCGGCGGGGTTGGCTGCGGCGTTCCATAGAAAGGCGGGCAGGGAGTAACTGGTGCGGCCTTTCTTATAGAGTAATTGGGCTATCTCAGAGCTATATCGGTTCATGTGTTCCAGATAGATGGTCAGGCTGGGATAGGCGTAGTGGAGCATGTGGTGCCTGAGCTTGCCCTTGGGGCCCGTGAACTGAGGCGTGCTGTGCGGGCCGACGCCTTCACTCAGCCTAGCTGCCCCGCGTCGGAAAAGGCGGAGCTTGCGGTCGGGATAGAAGCCGCCGTGGCGCACCCAACGGCCAAAGACCAGGTTGAGGCGGGGAATCCAATAAGCGTCAAATTTTGGGTCGGCTCCATCTTCGCAAGCAAGCAGTTTGCGGATTTCCTGCTGTAACTCCTGCGTGAGAACTTCATCGGCATCCAGAAGCAGAATCCAGTCGGAGGTGCAGAGGTCGAGGGCGACGTTTTTCTGTTCGCCGTGGCCGGTGATGGCGTGGTAAGCGGTCTTGGCGCCGAAGGAATGGGCGATTTCGAGGGTGCGGTCCTTGGAACCGGAGTCGACGATCACGATCTCGTCTGCCCAGCGCACGCTCTCCAGTGTGCGAGGCAGATTCGCCTCTTCGTTCATGGCAATCATGGCTACGGATAGGGTCTGGCGCATCGTTGCAAGGATAAACCGGCTGGGCGGTGGCGTGGGCTCACTTGAGTTCAGCAAGGGCGGTGGCGGGGAGTGCGGTGCGGAGCCAGCCCATGACCTGGGCGCGGCCAAATTGATTGAGCAGGCGGGCGGCATACCAGGCTGCGGCGCGATGGGCGCCCTCGGACTGGGACTTGGTGGCGGCATGGGCAAGCGCGCGGTCGATCTGGTTGAGCTTGAGGATGGGGGGTGAGGTGCTGAGGTTGGCGCCCCTGCTGTCAGACTTGGTTTCGGCATTTAGGGCCTCGACCAGGCCCTCCCGGAACCACAGGGGAGTGTTGGGCGCGGCCTGAGCCTCAATCAAAGCGTGCATAAACTCGTGGCGAAGAGTGGACGCCAGCAGCTTGCGGGCGGCGAGCGTGGGGAGAGGCTGGGTGGCGATCCAGTTGCCCTCAGTGAAGGCGGCAACCCAGCCGGGGGCTAGCGTGGCGTCGCGGAAGGCTGGAGTGGATGGGAAGGCGCGGATGGTGATGGAGATTGCGGGCTGGAGGCCGGAGCGCGATTGTGCGTCGGCGAGGGCCTGAGTGAGCTGGGGGAGATAGGCGGCGTCGGCGGGGTTGAGGGTTTCAAGCACAAAGCCCTGGGCGCGGAGGGTTTGCCAGGGCTGGCCGGTAGACTCGTCGGCGGCTATGGCCCCAGGAAAATACTGGGCAAGAATCTGGGTCGAGTCGCGGCCCTGCGTGGACATGGCTGCAGCTCCGGCCTGACAGAGGCCTACGCCGTGGCCGGAGCCGCGGCCGTGGAAGAGAAAACGATCGCCCTGGCGCGAGACCTCGAACCATGTGCTGAGAATCTTGCTCCAGCCGAGACTGCGCCCTACGGCGAGACGAAAGTCTTCGGCGGAGATTTGGGTGGGGTCCGATTTCCCAGCCGAAGCCAGGGAAAGCGTGACGGCGCGGCCTGATTCGCCTCGGCGGGCTACGGTGAGGGTGGTCCATCCGGGGCGAGCGAGGCCGGCCGTGGCAAGAACCGAGGTGAGATCGGAGAGAGAGAGGTCAGCGGACCACTCGCGGGCGCCGTTGGCGGTGCAATAGGGGTCGATGCGGGAAGTTAGCCAGGGCGTCGGCTTTGCGGGCAGTTCCGTGCCCTGGCCTCTTGCCGGCCAAACCTCCTGCGGCGAGGCGGTGCGGCCGCCGCAGTTCTGGTGGAACCAGGCCTGGGCGCGTTGGCCGTGGAAGAAGAGGGTTTCACCGGCGGTGGTGAGGGCGGCGGTGTGGGCGGCGAAAGTTCGTCCGGAATTGCCGGCCCAGTGGAGGAGTTGGCAGTGCGTGGAGTCGCAGAGGTCGTAATCTGCGTGGCCGTGGGACTGGTGCAAGGCAAAGGAGCGGACGACAATGGCTAGCGCCTTGAGGGACTCGGGTGTGTCGGCGGAGCCGCTCTCGCTGGCGACTACGCGCTCGACGTAGGTTTCGACGGGGAGAGTCACGGCCAGGACGAGCTGGCCGGAGCGGGCCGCGATGCGGATTGGGTTGCGTAGGGTGAGAG
This sequence comes from Acidobacteriaceae bacterium, assembly GCA_003138365.1. Taxonomy (GTDB): domain Bacteria; phylum Acidobacteriota; class Terriglobia; order Terriglobales; family Acidobacteriaceae; genus Telmatobacter. Next base: position 10,429 of record PLFY01000181.1, on the reverse strand, counting down.
ATTCGCCGTGGGCGGTTAAGGTGACGGAACCGGCGAGGTTTACGGAGGCGGCTTCGCGGTTGTCGGCGAGGGCGAGACGGGAGGCGGTGGCGCGGATCTGCATGGGGTGGGTGAGCGGGGACGTGGCGCAGGTTTCGCAGAGTCGGAGGGTGGGAGCGGATTCGGCAGCGGGCGCGATGGTGATTTGCTTGTCGTGCCAGAGGGTCCATAGGCCGATTCGGAGGGTTGCGGGCGGGTGCGGGAGTGGATTTGCGGAGGATTGGGCTTGGGCTGCGGGGGTGAGCAGCGCGGCAAGCAACAGGGCGCGGGAGAGCGCGAGTGGAAGGGCTCTCATGGCTTCGGCTGCCTCAGGGGGGAGTGGGCTAGCAGATCGGCAGCTACTCGGGCCGCGTCGGCGCCGTGGCCTGCGGGGAGATAGACGGCGATTACTACGCGGGGCGCATTGGATGGGGCGGGGCCGGATGGAGCCATGCCTATGAACCAGCCGTGAGTCTGGGCGCCGGTTTGGGAGGCGGCGGTGCCGGTTTTGCCGGCGATGGGGACTCCGCCGAGGGAGGCTGCGCCGGCCATGCCGAAGCTGGCGGAGTCTTGAAGGCCGGCTAGCACCACTTGTGTGGCCGCGGAACCTGGGTGGGCGGCGAGTTGGATGGCTAGCCAGCGGTAGGCGGAGGCTAGTTCGAGAGGAGTGACTTCAATGCCCTCGACGCCGAGAATGGCGAGGCGGGTGGCGTCGGGGGTTTGGGGATTGCGGAAGACGGCTGTCACTTCAGCGGGGACGAAGGTGGGCGGGCTGAGCAGTCCCGTTGGGGCGAGGAGCGAGCGGAGTTCGCCGGGGGCCAAGGCTCCGGCTACGCTGGCGAAGTAGGTGTTGCAGGACCAGGTGAGGGCCTGGCGTGCGTCCATGGGATCGGCGGGAGGATGGGAGCAGTTGAGGGAATGGCCGGCGATGGTGAGCTTGCGGGTGCAGGCGATGCGCCGGGATGGGTCCCAGCGGCCGGAGGCGACCAGGCTGTAAAGGACCAGCGGCTTGAGGGTAGAACCGGGAGCGGCCAGGGTGACGGCGGCTTCAGGCAGATGGCTCGAGGCGAGCAGATGGCCGGTGGCGATGTCGAGCACCAGGATGCGGGCGTCAGGTGAGAACTCGGCGGCATGGGCCGCGGCGGAGGGCCAAGTGGGAGCGGGTTGCGCCGCGCAAGGGAAAGGTGCAGCGAGAATGACTGCAAGAGCCGGAATGAAGAGAGCGGCGCGCACACCACGAGTATCCACCATTATGTTGGGATTATGCTTGGAACGAGGTTAGGCAAAGTGAGAATGGGGACGCGATGAGGGTGCTTTTGTTTGGGGCGACGGGGATGGTGGGACAGGGGGTGCTGCGGGAGTGCCTGCGGGACGCGGATGTGGAGTTGGCGGTGACCGTGGGGCGGACGGCGACGGGGATGCGCGATGCGAAGCTGCGAGAAATTGTGCATGGGGATTTGTCGAGCTATGCAGGGATTGAAGGGGAGCTGGCTGGGTTCGGTGCGTGCTTCTTCTGTCTCGGAGTGTCGTCGAGCGGGATGAAGGAAGCTGATTACGAGCGGATCACGTATGGGCTTACGCTGGCGGCGGCGGAGACGCTGAGCCGGATCAATCCGGGGATGACGTTCACCTTCGTTTCGGGCGCGGGGACAGACAGCGCGGAGAAGGGTCGGATCATGTGGGCGCGGGTGAAGGGACGGACTGAAAATGCGCTGCTGCGGCTGCCGCTGGAGGCTTATATGTTTCGGCCGGGGTTAATTCAGCCGATGGATGGGATCAAGTCGAAGACGCAGGTTTATCGGATTCTTTATACGATTTGCGGGCCGATGCTGCCGGTGCTGCGATGGGCTCTGCCGAATCTGGTGCTGACGACGCGGGAGATTGGGCGGGCGATGCTGGCGGTGGCGAAACATGGCTTTCAGAAACGGGTATTGGAGACCAGGGATATTCGCGCTGTGGTTGGCCAAGAGCTCCGGACGAACGAATGACAAGGGACATAGGCAGGTGAATCTATCCCCCGTTAGCGGCAACAACAAAGACGCCGCGAAGGTGGTGCGCCCGGCCCAGAACAGCAATGGCTGCAAATCCGGCGGCGGTCCTCTAGTCTGGAGGCGCGCCGCCCCATGTTGTGTACCTGACCCAGGGCGCCTTGGCGATCAGCGAGGACAACTGTGGATTGGGAAACCGGTGCACGTAGGGGACGGCCCATCCAATATCCGAGCCTGCGTAAGGAAGTGTGACGACTTGCGCCACGCCGGTCCGCTTCTGAAGCAGGGTGGGGTCTTCGAGGCCGGCAACGCAGAAATTCACGAGGCGGTGCAGGGCGCCGTTGTCTTCCGCATATAAGTCCAGGCCGTTGGCCTCGCCGAACTCGGCCAGCATGATGAGCGGGGCAAGTGCGTAGAGGTGGTAGTGAAGGGCCATCTGGGCGCGATTCATCTCCGCTTTGAGGGAGCCATCGGGTTGGATGGCGGCCACACCCATGCGGTAAGCGGTAATAGCCCACTGGCCTGCATCCGAATCGTTGTCGGCTATGGCTTCAGCGGCGACGGCCAAGCCGGCCCAGTAGATGTGGTTGTTTTCGCCATCGCTGCCGAGGCGTGCCACTTCGGCATCAAAATATTCCCTGACCCGTGCGGCAAGCAGGGCGAACCATTTTTGAATGCGGGCGTCCTGATCGGGCGTTCCCAGGCCGCTGGGACGGACTTTGAGATAGGAGATGGCGACTGCGCTCAGCAGCCAATTCTGTACGTAGACACCTTGAAAGCCGGGCATCTTGCCGGTCCAGGCATCCGCTTTGGCGGCCGCGTCGAGGAGGGAGTAGACACAGAGGGCCGCGGCGCGGCTGCCCTTGTCGAGATAAGCGTCCGCAGCCAGGGCCGCGAATTGGCTCAGGTGCGTGGTGGGCTCTGAGGCCGTCTGGAACGCGGCTTGCTTCTTGGGGTCGATGATCGATGCATGACTGTCGATGTAGTACGAATCGACTTCAAGGGTCTTGGCGAAGGGCGGAGACGAAGGGCAGTCGTAGGCGACGGTGGTTTGCGTTACCTTAAGATCGTCCCAGGGCGAGCGCAGGTCGTCAGCTCGCGCCACAGTCGCGGCGACGGCAAGCAGCAGAAAAGCAAAGGACAACCACACCAAGGAAATTCGCATCTGGTCCGGCCTCACAGGCACCATTTTACAGCGCTTTTTCACCTTGGGCGCGGCGGGGCATTGCGATGGGCTGAGCGAGTTTACCAGAGCACACACTGGCCTGAAACTCAGTACCGCTCGTCCGGGCGAGGGTTCAGTCATTCGCGGGCGCTTGCGTGAACTGCAGGAGCGATCTCCCGCAAGCGCAACTGCGGGCGTGTTAGAGTGGGAATCCACGGAGGGGCTTGGATGGCGGCTGGGGTGCAGATTCCGGGAAATGACGAGACGATCGACTTGCAGCAGCAGGTGGCGCGGTTACAGGCGCTGCTTGAGGCCTCGCGCCAGGTGCATTCGACAATTCGCGAGGATGAGGTGCTCGAGCAGGTGCTGCGGATCGTGGTGCGGGAGCTGGAGATGGCGGGGGCGGCGTTTCCGGGAACCGGGCTGGCTTATGGGGATGAGGTCATTCCGGATGAGAGCGGAGCGGCAGGCGTCGCCGGTCCGGCGCTGACCCGTTATGCCTTGAATGATCGCGACGGAAAGCGGATGACGGAGTTGGTTGTGGCGGCGCCGCATGGACGGGAGTTGACGCTCTACGAGGCGGACTTTATCGAGGGGCTTGCGCTGCAGGCCGCGGTGGCTCTGGAAAATGCGCGGAATCACAAACGCAATGTTGCGTTTGCGCGGGTGCAGCAGGACCTGGATGCGGCGCGGCTGATTCAGCGGTCGCTGTTGCCGCAAAAGCTGCCTTCGATTGCAGGCTACTCGCTGGGGTTTCGCTCGGTTACATGCTATGAGGTTGGCGGGGATTATCTGGACATTGTGGAGCAGCCGGATGGGAGCCTGCTGATTGCGGTGGCGGATGTGGCGGGCAAAGGGCTCGCTTCAGCGATCATGGCGACGAGCTTCCGCTCGGCTTTCAGGGCGATGGCCGCCGGCGGGATGCCGCTGGACGAGCTGGCTACGCGGATGAACCAGCACCACTGGGCTGAGGGCGAAGAGGCGCGGCGCCGGTATGTGACGGCGATCTTTCTCAGGCTCCATCCGGAGGCGGGCGAGATCGAGGTGGTCAATGCGGGGCACAATCCGGGATTTCTGATTGAGCCGGGTGCGGCCACGCACCAGTTTGACGCGGCAGGGCCGCCGCTGGGGGTGATGCCGCGAATGCACTACTCAATCGAGCGGCACGGTTTTGCGCCGGGGACGCGGCTGCTGCTTTATACCGACGGGCTGACGGAAGTGTTCCGGGGGGATGAGGAATTTGGGCCCGAACGATTATTAGATGAATTTTCCAAGTGCCGGGCAGTGAAGGCCGATGGTATTCTCGATGCATTGTGGGGGGCCATAGAAGAGTTCTCTGAAGGGGGCCCGCAGGGAGACGACATGACCGCACTGACGCTTTGCCGGGGAACGAGCAAGATGGAGATGCCGGCATGAGCGAGTTGAAGACTGCGACCGTGGAAGTGCGGCTGCCCTCGCGCATGGGGTTCGAGAAGGTGGCGATGAGCACGGCTGCCTCAGTGGCCAAGCTGATGGGCTTTCGCGAGGATCGCGTCGAGGACCTGAAGACGGCGGTGGCCGAGGCGTGCATCAACGCCATTGAACACGGCAACCGCCTGAACGAAAAGCTGAGTGTGGGGGTGGTGCTTTCAGCGGGCGCGGATTCGCTGGAAGTGAAGGTGATCGACGACGGCAAGGGGATGAGCAAGCATCAGGCAAAGCCGGACATCGACCGCAAGATGCACGGCGAGGAAGACCCGCGCGGGATGGGCATGTTCCTGATCCAGGCGCTGGTGGACGAGGCTGAGTGGGTGGCTGGATCGAACGGCAAGAGCAGTTATGTCCGCCTGGTGATCAGGCTGGATAAAGATGCGGAATAGCTACAGTTGCAAGTTGTCAGTGATCAGTTGTCAGTTGTCAGTGAGTTGCTTCCGCGCCTGACGGCGTCGGGTGAATGCATCAATAAGCCAAGAACTTTGCTTGGACGGCGAGTCCAGGCCAGGCCCCAGTTACAGGTTTGAGAGAATAGGGAGATCATCGATCGTGCAAAGCGAAACCAAGTCCCACGTTGACCAGCTCACTTCCCCGGCCGGGCATCCGGTAACCGTACTGCGTTTTGAGGGGGATATCGCCAGCACGTCAAAGGAGGCGGTGCTGGGGACGTACCAGGCGCTGCCGAAAGAGACGGCCAAGCTGATCCTGCTGGATTTTACAAAAGTGGATTACATCAATTCGAGCGGGATTGCGCTGGTGATCCAACTGCTGATCGAAGCCGCGAATTCGGCGCAGAAGGTGTACGCCTTCGGGCTATCGACGCACTTCACCAAGGTGTTCACCATGGTGGGGATTACCAAGTACGCCGGCCTGTTTCCCAGTCAGGCCGAGGCGCTGGCGGCGCTGTAGTGAGATTGATTCCCAAAAGAGTTCCGTACCGGTTTATCAAGACGGCATTCTGCTCCAACAAGGCTGGATGTGGGCTACGATTGATTCCATGAGCCCGACAGCGACAGAATCCGGCACGCTCGCGTTGGACTACACCCATGCCAAGCTGGGCAAGGCGATGATTCTTCATGCCGATTGCCTGGAATGGCTTGGCCGGATTCCGGCTGGGTCAATCCATGGGATCGTCACAGATCCGCCTTACGGCGTGAAGGAATACGAATTCGACCAGATTGAGAAGCGGGCCAATGGAAACGGCGGGATCTGGCGCATTCCGCCTTCGTTTGACGGGTCGAATCGCCAACCGCTTCCCCGGTTTACTGCCCTCAACGAAAAAGAACGAAGACAGCTTTACCGCTTTTTTGCGGAATGGGCCAAGGTTGCCACTCATGCTCTCTTGCCGGGGGCACACGTTATCCTTGCCTGCAATTCCTTCCTGGCCCAGCTGGTTTACGCTGCGCTGGTTGAGGGAGGACTTGAATTCAGGGGCCAGATCATAAGAATTGTTCGCACGTTGCGGGGGGGAGATCGGCCTAAAAACGCCGAAGAGGAGTTTCCCGGCGTTTGCTCGCTTCCGCGCGGCGCGTATGAGCCTTGGGGTGTCTTTCGGAAGCCATTGCCTTCGGGCATGACGGTTGGCGAATGCCTGCGCAGGTACGGCACTGGAGGCCTCCGGCGGCTGCCGGAAGACTTGCCTTTCTCCGACATCCTCGATATTGGGCGGACGCCGAAAGCCGAGCGAGAAATTGCGCCTCATCCAAGCCTGAAACCACAGGCGCTTCTGCGGGAATTGGTTTGGTCCATCCTGCCGTTGGGAGAAGGCGTGGTATGCGATCCGTTTATGGGATCGGGGTCAACAGTGGCAGCGGCCGAAGCTCTCGGCTACCGAAGCATAGGGATTGAAAAATACGAATCCTACTACCAACTGGCTTCCACGGCGATCAGGCCGTTGTCCCGGGTTGCCGTGGAACGAGATCAGTTTGGTTTAGGGTTTGGCCGCTGATTCTGGCGCCTTATAAATCCAGTTCTTCGCCATTTTCTCGAACCCTGACGGTAGAACCGTAGCAGTGATCGTTCGTCGACTCGTCTGACTCCGTCCCGCAAATTGCCAATCGGCCATCTCTAAAAGCGCTCCATAAACTGCCAGAAACCGAAATCGCACTTTGCCTTTCGCGGTGCCCGCATCCGAGGGGCGGCCACCCTCGAACACGAAGACCATGAGCCAAACATCCTCGGGATTATGCCCCTGCCAGCCCTTTCTGTAACGAGACGCCTTCACTTCAATTCCGTCCGACCCCACATGCTGCGCCGAGTTCCCCTGATACTTACCTGCCGGAAGCAAGTCTGGGTGGCCGTTGCGATAGGTGTTCTTTGCAATTGTTGAACAGTGCTTTGGAAGATTGCTCGTGATAAATTCACCGACCATGCTGCTAAAGTTCGCCGGCATCAGCATGTCTTCCAGTCGAGCCATGTCCTTTCGGACAAGTTCCGTATCCACAGTCCGTAGAAAATCTGTGAATTCCACCATCGCTTGGAATATGTGTTCGACAGACACACCAAATGGAATGTCGGCCCCGAGGTTGAGGTTGTCAGGCGAGGGCCGCTCCGGGACACAATAAGTAAGGTCCGATTGTCTCTTGCGCATCATTCCTTCCTATCCAAGAGTGACAAGTTTGTACGGACCAAGAATGGCCGCCATGACTTGAAGAATCAAGAACAAAGTTCAGGGGTTACATCATCCTCCAACATAGATGCGAATACTCGCGCCGGGTACGCACGGAAACCGGGTGATACATCGCTCCACAAATGCCGGCGACTCGTCAGTTGCCGCCGCACACGCAGGCTTTGAATCCGTCAGCCGTTGCATGATCGAGGCTGCAGACATAGCCCTCCCACAGCGGTCCCAGCTGCATGGGGGCGTGGCCCTTGAAGAAATGCGTTTGATAAGCCTGGCTCTCGGCGCTCGCGCCGCCGGTGTCGGCACGGAAGCGTCCGATCAGATCGTCCAGAGCTTTGGCCGAAAAGCTGGCCTCGTGATAGGTCTCGCCGAAGTCGTACTCCTGCGCCCATGTGGTCCCGATGCCAGTCTTATTCGATGCCTCAAACACCGTGTAGTCCACCAGCATCGCCGTGGCCGGGGCCACCTTGCCCACGGTAAACGAAGGCGTGTTCCCATCCACGGGCGAGACCGAAGCGACCACTTTCATGGGAACTCCGGCGCCCTTGGTCCCCAGCAGATGCATTTCATCCATATGCGTATGGCCGAAAAGCGCAAGCCGAACTACATCCAGGTGGCTGGTGAGCGCGGTCGCCAAAGCGTCGGAGGATAGATACGTGTCCGCGCCCCCGCCCATGCACATCTTGATCCCCTTGGCCAGCGAATTCTTCAAATCCACTGTCGGCGGCACATGCCCCAGCACCCACACCCGTTCGCCCCGCTGGCGCGCGCCGTCCAGCTCCCTGGTCAACCAGGCAATCTGCTCCTGCGCTCCCGTGTGATCTTTTTCATCGGCCTCGCAGGTGGCGAAGGACGACATCATGTAGATATCGTCCAGCACCAGGAGCCGCGTGTGCTCCATGGGAGCAGCCATGGTCACGGCGTAGTACCCGGCCGACTCATAGGTGGCCAGAGCCCGCTTGCGCTCCGCCTCGCCGATCCCCACCAGCCCGTCGATGACCGCCCGCCCTGTGGCCTTCAGGTACGCATCATGCACATCCAAGCGGTTGTGATTGCATCTTGAATCGTTGTTGCCGAGGGCCAGGTACACCGGAATGCCCGGAAACATTGACTCTACCTGCCGCATCACAAACACAGTGGTCTTCTCAGCAAATGCAGCCGACACGGACTGGTCGTCCCCGGCGGCCTTATCGAGCTTCATGGCGGCACGATAGCGGCAGTCCAGGTCGTGCACCAGCAGATCGCCGCTCACCGTAACGAAGGGCGCATCGGGCGCCTGATTCTTTGCCGCCCGCAGGCTGCTGTTGAGCAGCGCGTAGGGCGCGTCCGTCGATTGCTTGCCTTTGCACGCACTTTGGACCGCGGCAAAGTCGGCCTGCTGCGTGGGCGAGTCGGGAGACTTGAGAATCGCCTCCCACTGCCGCAGCGGAGCCTTGACCAGCAACGGCACTTTGGCCGGATCGTGAAATGGATCCAGGTGCAGATCGCTGAGCATCACGGCCGGAACCGTGGCCGGCTGCGGAGCGGCGATTGCCTGAGCCAACGCGGGCAGCGAAAAAAGCCCCGACAGCCCCGAAAGAATCAGAACGCATCCAAGACCACCGCGCAAGCCGTGATAGAAGCTCATCAAATCTCCAGTCTTGGCTATATTACCGAACCAGCGCCCCGGCATTGTTGCAGGAACGTGACATAAACCCAATCGGGCCGGCAGGCGAGCGCGTATTATGGCCGGTATGAAGCTCGAAGCGAATCTCGACGCGATTCAGGCGGCACTCAGCCAGGCCGGCATGGACGGCTGGCTGTTTTATGACCATCATCACCGCGACCCGATCGGCGGGCGCATTCTAGGGCTGGATGAGAAGGCGCACGTCACGCGGCGCTGGTACTACTTTGTGCCGGCTCTCGGGGCGCCGCGCAAGCTGGTGCACCGCATTGAGCAGGGCCGGCTGGATTCGCTGCCTGGAGCCAAGGGTCAGTACTCGAGCTGGCAGGAACTGGCGGCGGGGTTGGAAGCGATGCTGTTCGACGCGCAGCGGATCGCGATGCAGTACTCGCCCAACAACGCGATTATGTACGTATCCATGGTCGACGCGGGGACGGTGGAGTTCTTGCGCGGCCTGGGCAAGGAGATTGTGAGTTCTGCCGACCTGGTGAGCCAGTTTGAGGCGGTGCTGAACGAAGAGCAGTTGGCCAGCCACGGCGTCGCCCAGCGGGCCATCGACAAGATTGTGGCCGAGGGTTGGCAGGAGATTGGACGCCGCTTGCGGCCAAGCGGTGGCGGCACGGGCTGGCTGACAGAATTCGATTTGGTGGTTTGGCTGAGCGAGGCGATGCGGCGCGAAGGGCTGGTATGGGAGAACGGGCCCAACGTCAGCGCCAACGCAAACAGCTCCGACTCGCACTATGAGCCGACGGCGGAGAAATCGGCAGCGATTTGCGAGGGCGATTTTGTGCTGATCGACATCTGGGGGCGGCTGGAGAAGCCGGGCAGCGTCTTCTACGACATTACCTGGACCGGGGTGGTGGGACGCGAGCCGACGGAGCGGGAGCAACTGGTTTTTGAGACGGTGCGGAACGCGCGGGACGCAGCTATTCTCAAGGTCGAGCAGGCGTTTGCGGAGCGCCGGGCGATTTGCGGGTATGAGGCCGACGATGCGGCTCGGGCGGTGATCCGGGCGGCTGGGTTCGGCGAATTCTTCACCCACAGGACGGGGCACAACATCGCGCAGGAGCTGCATGGCTCCGGCGCGCACCTTGACAATCTGGAGACGCACGACGTCCGGCTGTTGCTGCCCAACACCTGCTTCTCGGTCGAGCCGGGCATTTATCTGCCGGAGTTTGGCGTGCGCAGCGAGGTGAACATGCTGACAGCGCCGGGCAAGGCCTGGGTCACGGGACGGATTCAGCGGGAGCTGGTGCGGATATAGAGATCAGGAACATGAAACTCACGATAGGCCGTGAGAAGTACTCTCTGAGAATCTGTCCAGAAACTGTCTTTCTCAAGGCTGTTTTGAAAGGGCACGGCTTTAGCCGTGCCGCAAAACAGCCGGAGGACTTATGGGCTTTACAGGCTGCGGAAAAACTCGTCCGGGCGGTAGGCCAGGGATTTATCCCTGGCACAAAGGCAACAGAATCAGCGCCGGCTTTAGCCGCTGAGGTATG
>PLFY01000122.1 GCA_003138365.1 Acidobacteriaceae bacterium | reverse complement strand
GCCAAGCGGGTGCGGCCGATGCTGCGGTTTCTCTTCCCGGCGAGCTAGAAACTTGCCTGGACGCCCGCTTTCAGCGATACTTAGGTGTTGAGTCTTGCGCGGCTGGACCATTCTTCCGGCCCCCGATCAGGCCAGGCGCGTTCGTCGCCGGCCGGAAATACCCTAAAGACCGCAACAGAGCACTGGATTTTGAAAGGAACCGTATCGCCGTGGTGATGATTCGTTTGGCGCGCTTTGGCGCCCGCAAGCAGCCCTNNGACCGCGCCCGCAATGGCCGTTCGATCGAGGTCGTCGGCACCTACAACCCCCGCACCAGCCCGGCCACGGTCGACCTGAAGCACGAGCGCATCGCCTACTGGCGCAGCGTTGGCGCGCAGTTCTCGACCATCGTGGAGAAGCTGGTGGCCAAGAACCCGGCTCAGGCCGCGGGCGAGACCCCGGCCGATGCTCCTTTGACGCCAGTCGGCGCCTGATCCCCTTCTGCTCCGCACCCCGCCTGACCCAACAGGCATTCAAGGCGTCCATGAGGATTGTGGCCGCGGGCATTCGGGTGTTCGCGCACAGATTTGCTGACGGCGACGGGTGTGTGCTGATAGTATTCGCGCACAGATTCAAGTCGTTAATTCTTTGACACATCTGGTCAGGGGCACGAACATGACCCAAAGCGGTAGCTTCGCAGTGGATGAGTTGGTTCGCGAAATCGCGCGAGCCTTGGTGGATGAGCCGACAGCCGTCGATGTGCAATCCGTTGACCGGGACGAAAACACCGTTCTCAAGCTCCGGGTTGCGCCTCAGGACGTGGGCAAGGTCATCGGCAAACAGGGACGTACCGCCCGCTCGGTGCGCACGATTCTGGGCGCCGTCAGCATGAAGCTGCATCACCGCTACACGCTCGACATCCTGGAAGAAGACGAATAAAGGCCGGCATGGCCGCCGCCGAAGCATCCTGCGAGTCCCGGAGGCCGCGATGACCGCACAGGAACAACCTGCCCAAGGTGGGCAAGCTGAAGACTGGGTCTGGCTGGCCCGCATTCGCCGCCCGCAGGGCCGCAAAGGCGAAGTCTTCGCCGACATCCTGACCGATTTCCCTGAAAAATTTGCCGAGCGACGCCGGCTTTGGCTGCTGGCCGAGGCCGCGTCGAGCACGCCGCGTGAGGTCGAACTCGTGGCGCACTGGCTGCATAAAGGCGGCGTGGTGCTGCATTTTTCCGGGGTCGATTCCATCTCCGCCGCAGAAACTCTCAAGGGGCTGATTGTGGCCATTCCACGCGCCGAGCGAGCGCCGCTGGCCGAGGATGAGGTTTATGTCGCCGACCTGATCGGCTGCGAGCTTTTCGATGTGGCCGGGGAGACTCCGGTCCAGGTCGGAGAGATCGAAGACGTGGACCGGACGGCTGGTCCTGTGGCGCTGCTGGTGGTTCGCGGGGCGAAGGGCGAGATTCTGATCCCTTTTGCGAAGAGCTATCTGCGGAAGCTGGATCTCAATACCAAACGCGTGGAGATGGCACTGCCCGAAGGCCTGGCCGACTTGAACACGCCGGGAAAGATCTGAATAAATTGCGGAAAACTCGGACGCGGAGAATCTATTCGCTTTGAAAGAGCACGGCTTTACAGGCTCCGGGAAAAGGCCTGTTCTGGGTCAAATGCGGCAAAAAGCATACCGCAGGGGCTAAAGCCCGCATTGATTCTGCGGCACTTACGGCACGACTAAAGTCGTGCCCTGACGCTTCCTGCGCCCCGGAATGGGTTTTTCCGCAGCCTGTAAAGCCCGCATTGATTCTGTTGGTCTTATACCAGGGATAAATCCCTGGCCTACCGCCCGAACGAGTTCTTCCGCAGCCTGTAAAGCCGTGCCCTTTCAAAGCCCCAACTGCTGTATCGCGAGCTATTGGAACGCCAGCGGCTTCCATGCACCATCCTGTTTCAGCGCCAGTTGAAGCGGCCTTGGCGGACCCTTGGGCGGGAGTGTGACCTCAATCCACAGCTCCTGGCCCGGCTTGAGCGGCATCGGGCTCGCCGCATGTTCCGCAATGTAGAAGTCCACCGGCGTATCCAGCCGAAGGTCCTCGCAGGACGAGCCGGGCCAGGCGGCAACCATCTGTCCCCCCGCCTGCTCTGAAGCCTGGCCATCGCTGTCTGGAATCCGAATCGCCACCAACTTGTTGCCCTCCACCTTGAGCTTGGCCAGGAACCGCACAGCTTGGGCGGAATTGATGGAGAATCTCAATCCCACCGGCAGGCCGTCCAGGTTCCTGGGCATCGTGGCCTGCTTGGCCGAGGGCAGCGTACTTTGGCAGCCATCCACGATAAGCTGCTCGCTCAGATAGCGGCCGCGCATCACCAGCTCCGGATCGTCGACAACCGTGCGCGTCCAAACCCGCGGGCAGGTCCAGCGCTGATAGAGATACTTGGCGGCGATCAGGGAGACGAGCGCCAACTGAATCACCAGCAGCGCGATCGATGTTTTGGCCAGTTTCATAGCGCCTCCTCCTTTGATATGCCGGGTTGGCCCATATGGTTGATGAGTTTGCGGCGCATTCTCTCCAGAGCCCAACCTCCGGCCAGAAAGAGCACGCCCAGGCCGATCAGGCCCAGCGAGCGGCCCACCTTGCTAAAAATGTCACTGAAATAGAACCAGCTGACCGCGATGGCAAAGCCCACAATGCCGAGATTGACCAGAGCGCGCGAAACTTGCCGCACGCCCCACCAGATGATGAAGACGGTGAAGGCCGCAACCAGCGCATGAGCCAATAGATTGGGCACGACGTACGTGTAGGTCTGCTGGAAATTGCCATTATAGAATTGCTGCGTCCGAATATGCCTGCACCAAGGCAGCGCGACGCCAAACGCGATGGCCACAGCCACCGGAACCAGGCTCTTGCGCCGCCAAAAAAGCGCGACCAGCAGCGGCAGCACGGCAATATCGACCCAGCCCCACATGCGCGTGCCGAAGGGCAGAAAAGTCTGGCTCCCCTGCCACGCATTCCAGCTTTCTAACATAACGCTGATCCCGAAAACAGAAGCAATGGCCGCCGCGGCAAACAAGATGCCCTGGACCGCCTTGCGCCTGGAGCCGAGAAAGACCGTGAGATAGAGAACCGCCCAGACGACCAGAAACCGGCCCAGATAGATGTTTTGGCCAATGTGCCCCTGCGCGGCAAACGAGAACTCGCAAAACAGCCACGCAGGAAACAGCAGTAGCGCAAGAGTCTGCTGAGCCTCGTCGCGGAGCAGTATCCATCCCGCCGCCGCCGCGATGGCCCACAGCATGACCGCTCCCGGCCAGTGCTCCTGAATGTTGAAGATCTGGCCCACGAGCGCAATGGCCGCGCCGGTGGCAATGGTGCCGACGGCGTGCAGGGCGGTGGAGAGGCCGCGGAAGCGCTCGCGCGCCCAGGCTCCGGTCAGGTGGAAGACGGCCACCATGGCGATGACCAGCACATAGCGCGCGCCGGGGCCAATCTCGTCCCAATGGGCAGAGACAAACAGCACCACGCCGCAGGCCAGCAGAATGGCCCCGAGAATCAGCGCCACCATGCCCTGCCAACGCAAACCAGCGGGGCGCTCCTGTTGCAGCTCAAAGGCGCGAATGCGGGCAGCAGCCTCCGCATTCAGGACGCCGGCCGATTGCCAGCGGTTTAGCAGCGATTCAAAGTCAGCCATGGCAGTTGGCCACATTAGAGCACATTCCGCTGAACCGCACCGTGTGATGCTTCTGCCGTCTATCATGAGGTTGTATGAAATTTGAGATCGTCACCATCTTTCCGGGCTTCTTTTCGAGCATCTTCGAGAATGGAATCCTGCGCCGGGCGCTGGCCGAGGGGCTGGTCGAGGTGGGTATCCACGATCTCCGGACGTTCACCCACGACCGCCATCGGACCGTGGACGACCGGCCGTTTGGCGGCGGGGAAGGCATGGTGCTGAAGCCTGAGCCCCTGGCCGAGGCGCTGGCTTCGTTGGGGATCGAACCCAAAGCGGACCGGAAAGTGGGAGAAGCGGTTACAGAACAAGTGGAAACGGAGAGCGCGATTCCCGAAGGGCATACCTCAGGGGCTGAAGCCCAGGTTGATTTTGGCGGACTTATGCCAGGGATAAATCCCTGGCCTACCGCCCGAAGGAGTTTTTCCGCAGCCAGTGAAGCCCTGGCCTACCAACCCCGTCCGACCGCTCCGGCGCGCACCCGCGTCATCCTGCTCTCCGCGCAAGGGCGGCCGTTTACGCAGGCGGTGGCACGCGAGTTGGCCACCCTCGACCGCGTCGTGCTGCTTTGTGGCCGCTATGAAGGCGTGGACGAGCGCATCAACCAGCTCTACTGCGACATGGAGCTATCCATCGGCGACTACGTGCTGAGCGGAGGCGAACTGGCCGCGGCGGTGGTGATCGACGCGGCGATGCGGCTGATTCCCGGCGTGCTGGGCAACGAGGCTTCAAGTGAATTTGAGAGCTTTGGCGTTGCCGACGCCGACATTACGGCTGATGCGGAGGGCGTTCCGCGCTCTCAGCACGGCGCCGGAGGGCTGCTCGACTACCCCCACTACACTCGGCCGGCGGAGTTTGCCGGGCTGCGGACGCCGGAGGTTCTGTTGAACGGCGACCACCTGGAAATCCGCCGCTGGCGGCGCGAGCAGCAGTTGCGGAAGACGCTGGCCAACCGGCCCGATCTGCTGGCAAACGCCGCACTGAGCAAGGAAGACCGCAAGCTGCTCGAATCGATGGCGCACGAAGACAGCTAACAGCCTGTGGCAGAAGTCGCAGTCTGGCGGAAAGCTCAGCGGCTAAAGCCCCATTGATTCCTGAGGCTTTATGGCACGACTAAAGTCGTGCCNNACCAGACTTCCACCACAGGCTGCTAAAGAAGAGAAATAAGGGCAAAAAAGTTGAGAAACACGCCAATTCTGAGGCAGAATGAGGCCCTTTTGGGGCTGTTTTCTACTCTAATTAATAGCTAACATCTTTTGTTTCAGCATGTTACTGGAAAGGCAGGGTAGGGGGGGGGTGGGGTATTCATTTTGGCGCGGAGAATTTTGCTTGTCCACGCGGAAGATTTGCCTGTGCGGAGGGATTGCATAGGTTCATTCTGCGCTGGTGCGCCCAAATGATCGGCAAACGGCGCGCACATATTTCCGGGTCTTGCTGAGAGTTGGGCTGCGGCCCTACTTGAACGGCTGAACCGGCGGAGGCTGATCCGCACTGACCTGGCCCACCTCGACCGCCGCGATATAGAAGTTCTCGCCGACGGTNNGCGAGATACGCGTCAAAGGCCCCGAGCACCGCAAAGAAACGCTGCTTCTCCGCATCCCACGCACGCGGCTCGGAGCTATGCCAGCTTTGTTTGCCGTTGGCCATGCTCAGCGACCAGTCGAACAGATCGCCCATGTGGGCCAGAATCTNNAGGGCTCGGGCCGCTCGGTAAGCCAAGGTAGCCAGCGTGTGCCGCAGCAGTTCGCGTTTCTCATCCATACCGGAAAACTATAGCGCAAGAAGCGGCGGAATTCGAGCCGGCTCTTGATTCCTTGCCGCTAAAAACGTTAGACGGGGATCACCATCTGCTCCCCGTCCGACTGCCGACAGGCCTCAGGCGGGGTTATTCATTTTTGACCCTAACCTCTACGGCAAATGCATTGATCCCAGGGACTATCGGACCTGAAGCCGGGCACAGGTAGAGGATTATGTAGTAAACTAAAAGTTCTGAGTTCAACTGTAGGAAAACACAATGTCCATTCATNNATTCATCCCGTAATGCAGCGCCTGGCCGACAAGCTGAAGCGCACCGACCTCCCGGTATTCGTCCCTGGCGACCAGATTCGCGTCCAAGTCAAGATCAAGGAAGGCGATAAGGAACGCTTGCAGGCGTTTGAAGGTCTGGTTATCGCCATCAACAAAGGGCCCCAGGGCACCTTTACCGTCCGCAAAATGAGCTTTGGTCAGGGCGTGGAGCGCATCTTCCCCTTCAATTCCAAGGTCATCGACAAGATCGAGAAGATTCGCAGCTACAGAGTGCGCCGCGCCAAGCTGTTTTACCTTCGCGGACTGCGCGGCAAGGCTGCTCGCCTGAAAGAAGTGGATCGCGTCACCGGCAANNCAATTTTGAGTGCCGGCGCCGAATCGGAACGATCTATCGCCGAAGAGTTTCCAAAGGAGGGGTCTGTGAACCCTAAGCGCCCACGAGGGATCGTCATCGCAGCGCTGCTGATGATTGCCTTCGGCCTGGCCGAGGTGTCGACAGGCCTTACTCACAACTTCTTCGGCATCTCTACCGCCAAGGTCACGGCCGCTGCCTATGCGGGTACTGCCATCGGCGCACTCTATGCCGTGGCAGGGCTGCTCATTCTGTCGATGAAGAGACGGGCGGCGGCGCTTGCCATTGCGTTTTTGATCGCTGACATCATCGGGCGCGTCGCCATGGTTGCCATGGGACTCTACCCGGTAAATTCTTTGAAACAGCTCGTAGCCATCATCCTCGGCACTTCCATCGTGGCCGTCTTCGCCATCTACATCAGATTGAAATGGTCCTCCTTCCGGTAATTGCGGATTTTCCTTTGCCACTCGCTTTTCGCTTCTTATACTGAATCCATGGCCAAGGCCCCGGTTTGCGGATGGACGCTGGAGCTGGCAGCGCGCAAGCGCGGGGCGCTGCGCATCGCCGGGCTGGACGAGGTGGGGCGCGGTCCGCTGTTTGGCCCGGTGGTGGCTGCAGCAGTGATTCTTCACAAGGGATGCCACCTGGCGAGCTTGACCGACTCCAAAAGGCTTTCGGAAAGAAAGCGCAACGAGCTTGAGCCGGAGATCAGGGCCAACGCTGTCGCCTGGGCGATCGCAGTTGTGGATGCGGAGACCATCGATCACATCAATATTCGCCAGGCCTCGCTGTTGGCCATGCGCCNNCAGGGCGACGCCACCAGCTTCTCCATCGCGGCGGCAAGCGTGTTGGCGAAGGTGCACCGCGACCGCCTACTCGTCGAGCTGGACCGCGAGTTTCCCGGCTACGGCCTTGCCCAGCATAAGGGCTACGGCTCGCCCCAGCACGTTGCCGCCCTGGCCCGCCTGGGACCAACCCCGCTGCACCGCAGGAGCTTTCATCCCGTGGCGCAAACGGCGTTACAATTCCCTGAGCTGTGAATCACGCTGGAGGTCCCTCCTTGACGCGGCTGCACTGGGTCTGGATTCTATCCGTCGCTTGCCTGTTTCTGGGCGGCTGCGATAAAAATCGCCACAAAAAGCCCGACCCCACCAAGGGCGCGGTCACCGGAATCGTTCTCTGCTCGGACACCGGCAAGCCGGCTCGCTTTGCCACGGTCATCCTTTCCGCGGCGCCGAAGAAGGATGAGAAGTTAGAGCAAGGCGATCCCCTTCCCGCCACCGAAAGCACAGTGACCGATCTTGACGGGCGATTCAGGCTCGAAGCCGTCGAGCCGGGCCATTACTACGGGTTCGCGACCCTGGAAGGCTATCTGGACCCTGAACTGGGACTCGATTTAACTCGGCTGAACGCCTTGACCACCGACAGGGACCGCAATCAAGATGCGATCGAGCAGTGGAAAGGCCACCTGATGGAGGTGACCGTGAGCGTGCACCGCGTCTCCGAGGTATCGCTGCAACTGGAGCGGGCGGCGGAGATCGGCGGAACGGTCACGTTCGACGACGGTAGCCCTGCCATCGGCATGCATTTTCAACTCCTTCGCAAGGGCCAGAAGGGCGGCTGGACAGATGTTGGCCTGCCTCTGTTCGATAGCTGGTCGATCCACACAGTCAGCGATGGTCACGGCCGCTACAACCTGACCAACTTGCCCGCTGGGGAGTACTCCGTCTGTGCCTTGATGCCAACCGAGTCCCAGGATTCCGCTCCGCGCATTTGCCTCTCGAATACCTTTCGCAGGAAGGATGCCGGGACCGTCAAGGTGCAGGCAGGAGATGTTTTGACGGGCGAGAACATTGTGATCCCGCTCTCAGGAATGCACACGGTGGCCGGAACTGTCTCGGCGCTTGGCGACGGACACACGCTGGGCCACGCGACGCTGCGCCTGCTGTATGCCGATGACCGTGAAAAAGCGCGGGAAGCATCCCCTCTTGAGGATGGGAGCTTCTCGTTCGAGTATGTTCCAGAAGGGAATTACATTCTCGCAGTCTCCGGCGCACAGGACGCGGAGCCAAAGGGTTCCGAGCCAGCCGCCGGCGACGCTGCCGCCATCCCCGCAAACGCAAGCGCCCCTCGTCGCTACGCGGATAAGGAGTTGCCCGTCATCGTGATGGGCGACGTGACTGACTTGCAGGTTGGGCTATCCCCGGTTGCGGCGGAGAAGCCTCAAAATCAATAAGGCGCCTCGACGATTGCTGGACAGTATTGACTCAGGGGCGGCCAGGAGCTAGGTCTCTGACCGGATGAANNACCAGACGGTCAGAGACCTAGTTGCCCACCGAAGACGCTTGCGGTCTGCCGCGGCGAACCCACTTCTGACGCAAGTTCCAGACGGGCCGTGCGGCCAGCAGGACGGCTAACACAATTGTCAGTCTGAGCGGGCTTAGTACGCCGGGTTTCACCTGCCACCAGTAGTGAAT
>PLFY01000153.1 GCA_003138365.1 Acidobacteriaceae bacterium | reverse complement strand
CGTTTGTGGGTACTGATCTGACGAATGGACGGATAAGTTCCGGCTTGCCCGTGACTCGCCAAGAGCCGCACCACGTTTGCTCGATTGGGGCTTTGGGTGTTCGCCTGCATGTTAGAACGGTCGGACAGGGTTCCTCAAAGGCTCGGTACGCTGCCAGTTGTGCGGTTGGGCCGACTCTAGTGACAGCAACGCCTCAGGCGAGGTGGCAGCGAAAAGGCGCATCATAGCGCGTGAATCTGCACGACCGTAGCGGCAGACAGCGGTATAAAGCGAGGTTTGTGACCATTCCTTTGGCAACAGACCTCGCGGCCAGTGCGCAGATCGCATTACGGTGAGATGTAATCTGCATCACTGACGGCGGCCATCGCCGGTCCGATACTACGACTTTCCACTCAGGAGATCTGCCCATGAATAGTTTCCGCGCGCTTTTGTTCAGTTCTGCCCTGCTCGTTTTTCTCGTTTTGGCTGCTGCCGTCCAGCCTGCCATGGCTCAGGAGGCTCATGCCAGGCAGGAGCACCATCAGGCGATTCCAGCCGGGAAAACCTGTTCTGACTGCCACAAGATGACGTATGCCCAATGGAAAGACAGCCCGCATGGCGCTAGCGGTGTCGAATGCACCGTGTGCCATGGCGAGATCACAGCACAGAGCGTCGCGGCCCCGCCGGCCTTAAGCGTATGCGACACCTGTCACGGCGAGCAGGTGGCACAACTGAAGTCTGATCCATTCATGAAAGGCAAGACGTGTGTGAACTGTCATTCACCACACACCTTCCTGGGGCACCCGAAGGCGGCCCCGGCAGGCAAGTGACAACAATTTCCAGGCGTCGCTTCCTCGAACTGCCGGCCGGCGCATCCGCGCTCACCGCCTTGGAAACCTGTCATCGCATGCCAGGGGAATCTGCGACCGGTTGCCCTGAAAACTAGCAGGTCGTGCGCCCGGAAAATTCCGCGAAACACGGGGATGCCCCGCAAGCGCGTTTGCCGCTACTGCGAATCGGACGCTGCTGGGGCCCCCTTCAATTTGTCTGTTCTGCTTGGGCAAACGCCGAACGATGAAGTCGCGCAGTTCACTAATTGGTGTGAATATCACCAGTAATCCCGATTTGCGCGATAGCTGTTGGATCGTCGACAATCCGGAAATACCCCCGATTCCACGCTGCTCCTCGGATAGGTCCCCTGAAGTCGGCTAACATCCCCCGCCTGCGACTCTCGCTTTCGCCTTGCATAAAATAACCCTCCCACGGCGCACAATGATTAAGAGTAGGGCGACGGAAGAAAGTTCCGCTGTACCGTTACCAGAAAATAAATACCCCCTACCCCCCTCCCCCCTTCCCGGCCACAGTATTTGTTGCAAACAAAGCACTTATATGCATTAGACCCGCGAAAACCGGCCATTTTTCACCCCAAAACAAGGCAAATCTGCCCAGTTTTAAGCCGAATTTGCCCAAAATCACGCGAATTGACCCGCAATCCAATTTCCCGTAGACTAAGAAATTGCGAGGGATGCGGCTCGATGGGCATTCTGTGCCGCATTTCACCCAGAGATTGTGAGATAAGGAAGTTCAATGGCAAACCATGTATCGGCGCTCAAGCGCGCCCGTCAGACAGTAACCCGCACCGAAGTGAACCGCGCCAACCGCAGCCGTGTGCGCACCAGCCTGCGGGCCCTGCGCGAGGCTCTCACCAAGGGCGACGTCAAGGCCGCTCAGACGCAGTATCGCGAGACCGTCTCCACTCTCGACAAGGGCGTGCAGAAGGGTATCCTTCACCACAATACCGTCTCCCGCTACAAGAGCCGGCTCAATGCGCGGCTGAAGGCCCTGGCCACCGCCAAGGCGTAGCTCCGCGGAGCCGCCAAGGCTCGAAAACAGATCGAATCACACGAACAGCCGGGGTTCATCCTCGGCTGTTCGTGTTTCTTGGCGTAAAGAATTCGCCAAATCGCCGGATCAATCCAGCAGCTCGAAGATTCCCGCCGCTCCCATGCCTCCGCCAACGCACATCGTCACCATCCCGTAGCGGACCTTTCGCCGCCGCATCTCGCTGAGCAGCGTCGCGGTCAGTTTTGCGCCCGTACAGCCCAGCGGATGGCCGAGGGCGATGGCGCCGCCGTTGACGTTGATCCGCTCGGCATCGAGGCCCAGCACGCGAATGACAGCCAGCATCTGCGCGGCAAAGGCTTCGTTGAATTCGATCAGCCCGATCTCGTCCAGGGTGAGACCAGCTCTCTTCAGCGCCTTGGGAATGGCGCTAATGGGGCCAATGCCCATCTCCTCCGGCAGGCAGCCCGTGGCGGCGTAAGCAACCAGACGGCCGAGCGGGCGAATCCCCAGTTCCTTTGCGCGGCCAGCCTCCATCAAAACCGCCGCTGCCGCGCCGTCAGAGGTCTGCGAGGAGTTGCCGGCTGTGACCGTTCCCTGCGCGTGGAATGCCGGTTTGAGCTGGGCCAGGGCTGCAGCGGAGGTGTCCGCGCGCGGGCCTTCGTCGGCGGCAAAGATCGATTCCGTGACGACCGGCTTGCCGGCCTTCGCTCCGGGAACGGAATGGGTCACCGTCACTGGGATCAGCTCTTCATTGAAGCGTCCGGCGGCCTGCGCGGCCACAGCTTTCTGGTGGCTGGCCAGCGCGAATGCGTCCTGATCTTCGCGCGGGACGCCGTAGTGGCGGGCGACCCGCTCGGCGGTCAGGCCCATGGTCAGCAGCGACGCCGGATAATGCTCGGCCATGTACGGATTGGGGCTCGGCTTAAGGCCCCCAAAAGGAAGCAGGCTCATCGATTCCGCGCCGCCCGCCACCACCACCCGGTCGCCCCCTGCGCGAATCCGCAGATCGGCCAGCGCAATCGCCTCAAGGCCGGAAGAGCAGAGGCGGTTGACAGTGACGCCGGGAATCTCGACCGGCAAGCCCGCGCGCAGCACGGCCCAGCGAGCAATGTCCCAGCCCTGTTCGCCCTCCGGCTGAGCGCAACCCAGAATCACGTCGTCGATCTCGGCTTGATCCAGCTCTGGAATTCTGTCCAAAGCCCCCCTCAATGCAGTTGCGGCCAGATCGTCCGGGCGGGTGGTGGACAGAGCGCCTTTGGGGGCGCGGCCAACGGGAGTGCGAACGGCGCTGACGAGGACGGCTTCCGGCATGGGACGTGCTCCTTGAACTTCGCGTAAGCCTGACACAGCTAACCTAATCCGGCAAATCCACCAGCGTCCAGGCGTTCTTCCTGTAGAAGTGGTAGATCGTGCGTTGATCGACGATCGAATCGGCCAGGGCGTCGTGATCCACGAACGGCGGCCGATGTTCCAGGCCGGACTGAGCTTCGTGGACTTGCCCCGGCGATGCGGGATCGATGCCCCAGTTGAAGCCGAGAACGCCGGTCGGGTCGTGCGCTTGCAGGCGCTCAGTTTCCGGCGCCGACTTGAGCACAAGGAACTGAGCAGGTGTGTCGCTGAAGAAGACCAGCAGCGAGACAGTTCCCTGCGCCGTGCACAGGACTGCCCAGTCGGAGGAGCCGGGACCCTCAAGGCTGGCATGAACCACGTTCTCCGGGCGGTGCGCCTGGTAGGTCTGCGGAATCAGGCAGCCGCGGCGGTTAAGCAGCTCCACCACGCCGGCAGGCAGCTCGGGAAACGAACTGACCGGCAAATGGCGGATGAGGTAAGGGGTCGAGTGACCGGCGACGACAATATGACCAGAGTCAGTGAGTTGCGATGGCTGTTGCTCCGGCGGAAGCAAGGTTCTCTGACCTCTCGCCGGGACGGTTCCAAGCGCAATTGTCACAGCCACAAGCAGGATGAATGTCGCTAGCTTCATGATTAGTTCCGCAGCGGCTTGCCAGTCTTCAGCGTGAAGGCAATCCGCTCCTGCGTCTTCCGCTCGCCCGCGAGGGAGAGAAACGCCTCCCGCTCCAAGTCAAGCAGGTATTGCTCACTCACCGGCGTGCCCGCCGTCACCCGGCCGCCAGCCAGAATGTATGCGGCCCAGCGGGCAACCTTCTGGTCGTGTTCCGAGGCGTACCCGGCCTCGCCCATCAGAAAGATTCCTGTCGCCATTGTGGCCAGCGCCGCCGTGCCGGGAGCGGGAATCTGCGTCCGCGGCTGCGGAGCGGAGTAACCGGCCTCGGCGAGAGCTGCAACCTGCCCCTTGGCGTCCAGCAAAAGCCGTTCGCGGTTCATGGTGATGCGGTCAGCCGCAGCCAATAGCCCCAGCGAACGGGCCTCGGCGGCCGATGTGGAGACCTTGGCCAAGGCGATGGTTTCAAACGTTCGCCGGAGCGCCGTCGCCATCTCCGCCGACTGGGCGAAGCGGGAGAACGGATCGCGGGGGTCAGGAGGCGCCAGGGCAACGGCGGCATCCACGGCCCGCAACAGCATCTCCTTGGTCCCGCCTCCGGCTGGAATCAGGCCCACTCCGGCCTCAACCAGCCCTAAATAGGTCTCCGCGTGAGGCTGCCGCCGCGCGGCGTGCAGGCAGATCTCCGCGCCCCCGCCAAGCGTGAGCCCAAACGGCGCAGCCACCACCGGGCGCGGGCAGAACTTGATAGCCGCGGTCATTTGCTGGAAGCCGTGAATCACAGCGGCCAACTCGTCCCACTCGCCCTCCTGCGCGGCCAGCAGCAGTTGCATCAGGTTGGCGCCCACGCTGAAGTTTTCCCGATCGCTCGCAATCACAAAGCCGGCAAAGTTGCGCACCGCATCGGACCCGGGATTCAGCACCGAGGAAATCAGCGCCAGCACGTCGCCGCCGATCGCGTTCTTGAGCGAGTGCAGCTCGATGCAGCCGATGCCGTCGCCCAGATCCACCAGCGAAGCGCCGGGGTTGGACCGAACGACCCCACTAGCCCTCCTGAAGTTTGCGACCCGCGCGTGGCCTTTCTGCTGGAGGATAGGTTCCCAACCGCCCTTGGTTGGGTTGTAGCACTCAGGTCCGTCAGGCGAATACCAGGAGACAGGTGCGGACTCGGGGCCGGAGCCGGAGCTGGAGTCAAGGAGATCTTCAACGGCGCGGCTCACCGGCAGATGGAGCGCCTTCATGCGCGCGACAGTTTCCCTAACGCCTGCCGCATCCCACATTTCAAACGGCCCCAACTCCCAGTTGAAGCCGGCGCGCATGGCGCTGTCGATGGAAGGCGCGTCGGCGGCGACCTCACCAATTCTTTCCGCGGCAAAGTTCCAAAGCGAGGCCAGAAACGGCCACAGAAAAGCCGAGGCCTTGTCCTTGGCCGGGTCGTTCGCCAAAAGCAAACGGAGCTTCTCCGGCAGCGCAGCGGCGTTCTTGGCCATTTCAAGCGCGGGCAGGTTTGGCTTGGCGGTAGGACGGTACTCGAAGGTCTCCAGATCGAGCGCCAGCCTGACCTCTTTTCCATCCTCACTGCGGCCCTTCTTGTAGAAACCCTGGCCTGCCTTGTCCCCGATCCATCCCCGCTTGACCACTTCCTCCAGCACCGCCGAAAAGCCGCCCTGTGGCGCGCCCTGGGGAAAGTTCGCGGCCACATGCGCCAGAATGTCGATGCCCACCAGGTCCGCCAAGCGAAATGTCCCAGTCCTGGGCCAGCCGATGGCGGCGCCAGTCAGCGCGTCCACTTCTTCGATGGTCAGTCCCTGCTCGAGCATCAGATTCGCGGCGCTGAACATCACGGAAACGCCGATGCGGTTGGCGATAAAGTTGGGCGTGTCGTTGGCAAGCACCACCTGCTTGCCCAGCGTGCGATCGGCAAAAGCGGCAAAGGCAGCCACCACGCTCGCGTCACTGTCCGCCGTGGGAATCACCTCAAGCAGCCGCATATAGCGTGGCGGGTTAAAGAAGTGCGTCCCGAAGAAACGCTCTCGGTGCGCGGCAAGCCCGGCGGCAATTTGTGCGATCGGCAGTCCGGAGGTGTTGGTGGTCAGAACGGCGTGGGGCGCAAGGTGGAGTACAACGCGCGACAGCAGGGCCGTCTTGATGGCCAGATTCTCGGCCACTGCTTCGATCACCCAGTCGCACTGCGCCAGTTTAGGCAGGTCGTCCTCGAAATTGCCGGGGGTGACCAGCGCGGCCAGCGAGGCCTCATAGAAGGCAGCCGGCTTGGCCTTGCCCAGCGCTTCAATGGCCGCGTTCGCAAGCCGGTTGCGCGCATTGTCTGAGCCGGCTGGGACCATGTCGAGCAGAAGCACAGGAATTCCGGCGTTGGCCAGGTGGGCGGCAATGCGCGAGCCCATCGTTCCCGCGCCCAAAACCGCGGCGCGGCGGACGAGAAACGGCTGAGCAACCTTGGGAAACGGCAGAGCAGCGGAGCTGGAAGCGGAAGTTGCGGCCGAGGGGTTCGTGCTCATGCGAGCTCTCCCTGCGCAGGTTGACGGTGGAATCCAATCACCACGCGGAAACCATCGCAGCATACGGAAGTGCGCGGTGTGAGGTCAAGGAGGCCGAATCAAATCCGCAACCGGCACTAGGTTTCTGACCGTCTGGTTATGTACCA
>PLFY01000093.1 GCA_003138365.1 Acidobacteriaceae bacterium | reverse complement strand
CCGCGCTACAGCCGGTCAGGAGACGCTACACTTTTTACTGGTACATGACCAGACGGTCAGAGACCTAGAGTAACCTCTGGCTGGGGTCACGATTCCTGTCTTGGGCTCAGCATTTTTCACTTCCGCTCATTACAGAAACCATGCGGTCGAATGGCTTTTCCCTGAGGCAAAAGCCGCCTTGCATGCCGATGCAATGACAGCATGTGAAGTGAAAGTGCTCGAAGCTTGCTTGCATTCCTTATCGACTGCGCGGTTCGCCCGTGGGCAGAAAAGCCACGCCAGAAACCTCATCCCCCGAGGCAAGCACGCCCCTCAGCCGCTCTGGATTGGCTCCGCTTCGACATGCGGCTGCCACAAGCATCCGCAGCGCGGCGGCCGGCGTCGTATTGGGCTGCAACCGGAAGATCCATGGAATGTTGGAGGAGGTCAGCGCCTTGTCGCTGCTGAGGGCGACCACGGGCACAAAGCTCTTGAGCGCCAGTTGCTCCGCCAGGTGGCTTGCATTGCGATCCAGCGCCACAATCGCCAGCACGTGCTCATCCATCAGCGCATGAACGAGCGCAGTTGACGCAGCTCCCCAGTTCCGATCGCTCTCGACAGGCAGCAGGTTCCACGGCCGCCCTTTTGCCGCGCCGAATGCCCGTTCCGCCCGCACCTCCGGCGACTCGGCGACCTGGGCGGCCTTCGGCCCAAACAAAACAATGTTGATCGGCCCCGCGGGTACGTCGGCCCGGTGCGGCCCGGCATAGTCCACCCCTTCCTCACCCACCCGCGCATACGGCGCCTGTGGCGCGGCGGTTACCGCTTGCGCGGCCGGAAGAGCTTGTGGCGCAACAGGGGGCACAAGTTGCACGGTGGGCGCCTGACCCGGCGCAGGGGCCGGCTCCTTTTCCATGGTTGCAACCCGGTAGGTGATTGCGCCGTTGTGTACTGTGCCCAAATACATGGGAGCCACGTTCTTCTGGTTGGGGTCGAAGACCATGTGCCCGGTCACGCCGTCGTATTGTTCGATATCGGCCAGGGCATCGTGAATGCGGGCTCGATTGAGGCCGGCCTTGCAGATTGAATCGAGCAGCGCGTTCATCGCATCATAGGCGAGCGAGGCAAACTGCTCCGGCTTCTCGTGGAAGCGGTCCTCGAAGCGGCGGTTGAAGCTGAGCCAGCGGGGGTCCTGGCGGTTGGGATCGTAGGGAAATAGCGCCTGAAAGCCCTCAGCGGCTCGGCCTGCCTCTGCCAGGAGCGTTGGCCCCAGCGTCCGATAGGCGCCGAATACCGGCTGCTTCATGCCGGCCGCGCGCAACTGCTTCAGGATGATGGCGGCCTGGGCCTCATCGGTCCACAGCACGATGGCATCGGCACGCGAGGAGCGAATCACCTTCAACTGCTGAGAAAAATCCGTGTCCCCCGGCAGATACTTCTGCTCGATCACCACCGGATGGCCCAGCCGCCGCGCCGCATCGCGAAACTTGGGAACGCCAAAGCGGCCATAACGATTGTTCACCCGGAGCAAGGCCACGCGTTTCAGCCCCAGTTCGGTAAAGATCCGGCGCGCCAGCGTCAGGCTTTGCACGCGGTCATCCTGGAGGTCGGTGAAGTACCACGGAACGTAGGTCTCCGGAATGGTGGGATCGGTCGAGGCCGAGTTCACGATGGGAATCTCGGCGCGCAGAGCCACGCGCAGCGCAATGTGAGTGGACTCGGAGCTGATGGAGCCGAAGATCGCCCAATCCTGGTCGTCGTAGACCATCTTCACCACTTCATTCGAGGCCGAACCCCAGATGGTGGGGTCGGTGGGCCGGTCATCGCCATAAACCGTCTTCGCCTGCCAGTTGTCGTAGTCGTTGTGCAGCATCAGCTTGAAGGGCTTGCCCCCGTAACCGCCGCGGGCGTTGGCCTCTTCGACGGCCAACTGCGCACCGTGCAGCATCCGCAATCCAAAAACCGATTCCGGATTATGTTCGATGGGCCCGAAGAAGCCGATCCGCACTTCGGTCAGGTTCTTGGGCTCGGGAATATCCCGCGCCGCCCCGGAGTAGATATTGGGATGAATGTAGTTGCGATCATAGGGCGCGGCAAACTTGGCGTAGGGACTCAAATCTTCCGGTTCACCCGCATAGGGCTCAACCGTGCGGTCTTTGGCAGGCCCCGGCGGATGCGCGCCACACTCGCACACGCGGGCGGCCTGACTCGTGTCTTGCGCCACGCAGCTCACTCGAGCAGTCATGGCAATCACGCAGAACGCAACCAACAACCATCCCTTACGCATCGCAACTACTCCTTGCTGTTGGCGGCCTTCTCTGTCCGAAACATCGCGATAGCCTCAATCTCGACCAGCAGTTCGGGCCTGCAGAGATGCGCCTGGATGCCGGTAGATGCGGGCAGCGGGTTGAGCCCCTGCTGCTTGAAGAACGCTGTGCGCCCCGCATTGAACACGTCGTAGTCGCGATCGATATCGCGCAGGTAGCAACTGGTGCGCACAATGTCGTGCCAGGTGCAACCTTCAGCCTCCAGCAGGCCAGTGATGTTGTCGAATGTGCGCCGCAACTGGGCCTGGAAGTCGCCGATATGCACGCTTACGCCGTGCTCGTCGATCGACGCAGTGCCGGAGATCAGCAGGATGGTGACGCCGCCAATATCGATCCGCATCCCGCGCGAGAACGAACTCGGCTTGTCATAGGCATACGCCTCGTTGAGAACACCGTGGTTGGTGATGGCGCGCTTCTCGATCGGCGCGTGTGCGATGGCTTCCAGAATATCTGCAAATGCATTCATGATTGTGTGTCTCCTTAAGTCCTTATTGTTTTTCGCGAATTCCGTGGCTTAAACCCTTGGCAGTGGCGACCCAAATATCGGCGCCTTGAAAGTCGATCCCGAGAACATAATTGTGTGCGGGCGCGGTGGTGACGGCCACCGGGGTTACCTTGGCCTCCGCGTCGCGCACCGTCATCTCCGGCTTGCCGTCTTTCAGCGAGGTGCGATACACAGCCCAATTGACCCCGTCGTAGTAGGCCAGCCCCTTGTCCGTGCAGAACCAGGCGCTTTTGGCGTCTACTCCTTTGATGTAGTTCGTAAAGTTCGAGGGAAGTCCGCTGTCTTTCGTTAGGAAGTTGTGCCAATAGCGCCCGTCGTACCGGCTGTCGCCAAAGTACGTAGCCGCCCAAAGAATATTGTCCACATAACTGACCGATGTGACAATCTCGTGGATGAGGCCCTGATCCTTGAACAGCACGATTTCGTTTTCGCCGTCTGGATCGTCGTACTTGTCCCAGCGTCCCGTCTTTTGATCATATTCGAGCACGCCGCTGCCCCACACCGCGTAATAAACCTTGGTGGGCGTTGCCGCCACGCCGTAGGTCCAAATCTCGACCATGGGTGTATTGCGCTCGTTATAGAGCGCCCACTGGCCGGTGCGGGTATTCAAGCGGCAGCCGCCCGCGGCCGTAGCCACCCACACGTTCTCGCCTTCCACCGATACGCCGTAGACCACATCGTTGCTGAGCCCTGAGTTCAACTGCGTATAGCTGTCGATGCGGCCGCCGGAGATGCGGCTCAAGCCCGCCATGGTGCCGGCCCACACGTCTCCCGTGCGCTTGTCGAGGGCCAGGGAAAGCACCGCGCGATGGGCAAGGCCGTCTTTGGTTGTGTAGGTCTTCCAAACACGATTCTCGTAGAGCGCCAGCCCATTCTCCGTGGCCGCCCAGATCCGATCTCCGTCCACCAGCACCGCAAACACATGATTGTCCGGCAGTCCGTTGGCGGTGGTGAAGTTCTCAAAGCGATAGCGCGGCATCGTGGGCGGCACGGGAACCCGCGGTGCGGCAGACGCCGGCGGCACGGCAAACGCTGTCGTTCCTGCGACCAGAAGCAATGCGATCGTACAGAGTTTCTTCATCGCGTCCTCAAATACTCAATCAGATCGTTGAGTTCATCTTTGGTCAGATCGTTGGTCCGGCCGTGCTTGTCTTCAGGGTTGTAGACCGTCCAGATTTCTTCAAGCGAGCGCGCCGAACCATCGTGCAAGTAAGGCGCGGTCAGCGCGATGTTAGTCAACGGCGGCGCCTTCAGAAGGCCTGTATTGTCCGTGGGTTTACGCGTCCCCACGTCAACAATCTTCTGATTCGTGCCCTTGGGACCGCTGTGGCAATAGGAGCAGCGGTTATATTCCGGGATCGGCTTCTTGAACTTGTCCACGGAACGCTCAAAGATGGCTTGGCCGCGCTCCTGTGGCGGAGTAAGCTCGCCGCCCGCCAGCCGCCAGCGGTTGGGCCGCGGAGCAATGCTGCGAACGTAAACGGTCAGGTCGGCCAGCGTGAGATTGTCGTAGTTTTCCGAACGCCAGAAATACTTTTCAGTTCGCGGGCCGCACTCCGTCGGTATGTTTGGATTGGTGCCCGTCCACTTGTAAGGCTCGGTGTCCTTGACGCCCTCGAGCAATTTGTTGTCCACAATGCTGCGGCCAAAGCCATCCGGCTCCAGGTTCCATTGAATGCCGTCGAAGGAGGAATCGATGTGGCAGTTGGCGCAGCCAATCTGCCCCTGAAACGAATAGCGCGCGGTATAGAAGGTCTGCTCCCCGTGGCGCAGCGCGGTGATCGTCTTCGGTCCGGCCAGTGTAATGGTGGACGTCACGCGGTTGGTGCGCGTGTCTATCAGGCTGATCGTGTCGTCAAGCCTGTTGGCCACAAACAGCCTGCGGCCATCGCGTGTCAGCGTCAGGCCGCGCGGATTGAGTCCCACGGCAATCCGCGCAACTACATAGTTTGCGCTCGCTGAAAGATCCTGCACAAAGGGTCCGTTGTGCGCATGAATGAAGCGCAGCATTCGCGGAACATCGACAACCGTCACAATCTCCGAGCCGCCGCTGGTCACGTAAATCCGCGACTTGTCCGGCGCAATCGCCACGCCAAACGGCTGCGAGGCGTAGCACTCCAGCTCATCCAGCGGCACTTCAACGGTCTTGCCCACGTCCGCGCCAAACACCGTGAGCGTATCCTCGAACGCACCGCCGTGCTCAAGGTGCGCCAGCGGCACAAGATTTTTGGGATGGTACTCGGCCACCACGCCCAGCCGCCCATCGCCTGAAAATGCCATGTGAAAGACGCCTGCAATCCCGTGCAGCGGGATGCGATCCACCACCACGGCACGCGCAACATCGACCACCGTGATCTCCGACTCCGGCGCCGTTCTATGCGGCGACGCATTCGGATACACATGCGTTGCATAAAGCTTCGTTCCATCCGGGGAGAGCGCAAGATAACTCGATCCGCGCCCGGCCAGCAGCCGCTTCTCTTCCGCGCCCGTCTGCGCATCCAGCACGGCCACATCGTTGCTGATGCGATTGGCAATAAACAACCGCTTGCCCTGCCGGTCCTCTACCACGCTGGAAGGCTCCGCGCCCACCGGCCACGTAGCCACCACCACGAGCGCATTCGTGTCGATGATGGAAAGCGTATCGTCCCACGAGTTGGTCACAAACAACCGGGCGCCGTCAGGCGAAAGCGAAATCCCACGCGGCACGCGCCCCACAGCGATGTTCTTGATCACCGCATAGCTGGCCGCATCCAACACCCGCACCTCTTGGCTCTGCTGGCAGAGAACGTAGAGGCGAGCGCCGTCGGGCGAAAGCAGAACCTCGAGCGGGGATGCATAATCCACATCCTCGACCGAACCTCTGTGCTCGTCCGCATGCACAGGGCTGCCCGTCCACAGCGCCACCGAGAAAAACGTGAGCGCTGTTGCGGACAATCCGGCTGCCAGCAGCGCAAACCCCGCCGCCGCTCCAGCCCGCATTCCAATGCGATTGCGCCAACTCACTTTAATTCCTCCACCGTGAGCACGCGATCAACGCTAAGGTTCTCGATGGTCTGCTCGCGCCCGCTGGGCCAGTGAACGATCAGCTTATCGACCGTCGTCGCAGAGCCAAGCCCAAAGTGCAGCCGTCCGTCGTCCTGGGAAAGATAACCAGAGCCAGCCACGCGCTCCGCCGTATGGCGCTTTCCCGCCGCGACAACTTCGACCCGCGCTCCAATCCCATCGCGATTGCTCTTGGCGCCCACCAGCTTGATCGCAATCCAGTGGCCCGTATCGGTTGAAACATTGTGCAGCAGCGTTCCTTTCGCGCCCAGGTTCACCACATATGCATCCACTTTGCCATCATTGTCGTAGTCCGCAAAACATGCGCCGCGCGCGGTAGTGCGCACACTCATCACCGGGCCGGCCTCGCGCGAGACATCGGCGAATTTTCCGTTCCCCATTCCGCGAAACAGCGTGTGCTCCTGTGGAATAAGGTGAATGAGGCCGCCGTGAAAGATGAGAATGTCCAGCAGCCCATCGTTGTCAAAGTCGTAGACGCCGGTGCCCCAACTCACGTATTGACCGTTGGTTTGCGACACGCCGTTGGACGCGCCGATGTCTTCAAAGCTCATCTTGCCTGTATTGTGCAGCAGCCGGTTGTAATGCCCGTCGGTCACCCACAGATCAAGCACTCCCCTGCCCTCGAAATCCACAAACACCGGCCCCATCGACGAAGTGGATTCGCCATTCTGTCCGAAGGCCGTGCCCGTATCATTCCCGATCTCTTCAAATGTTCCATCGTGCTTGTTGTGAAAAAGGAAGTTCTCGGTGCGATCGTTGGCAACGTAGATGTCGTCCCAACCATCGTTATCGAAATCCGCAGCCGTCACGCCCATGGTGCGGCCAACGTAAGCGCCAATGCCCGACTTCTCCGTCACATCGGTAAACGTGCCGTCACAATTGTTATGAAAAAGCTGATTGGTCTCGCCCTCGTAGTCCAGCGGCCCCGGATAGTTGTCCGCCGCATAGAAGGCGCGATACTTGGGATCGAACTTGACGTAGCGGCCCACAAAGAGATCCACACAGCCGTCCTTGTCATAATCGAGCCAGGTAGAACTGATGGCCCAGCCGTCCACTTTGATGCCGGCCTTCGCGGTCACATCGGTAAAGTGCCCGTTGCCGTCGTTGTGATAGAGAATCGTTTTTCCATAGCCGGTCACGAGCAGATCTTCGAAGCCGTCATTGTCGTAATCGGCCGCTGTCACGGCAACCGAATACATATCCGGATTGAGGCCGGCCTTCTCCGTCACATCGGTAAAGCGCCCGTTGCCGTCGTTGCGATAAAGATGATTGTGCGGCGGCGTCGCCGGCTTCTCCTTCAGCGGATACGGATGCATCGAGTCGTCGAGCGGCCGTCCGTTCACGACGTAGAGAGACTCCAGGCCTGAGTTGTTGTAGTCGAACCAGACGCACCCCGATCCCGTTCCCTCAAGCAGCGATCCCAACTGCCGCGAACCGAAGCTGTGGGTAAAGTCGATGCCCGCTTTATCGCTTGCATCTTCAAATCGAATTACAGGATCGTGTGACGCCTGCGGCGGGGCAGACGCCGCTTGTGCGGCAGGCACGGGCTGAGCGGGGGGCGGGGGAGCAGCCTGCGCCGCCGCCATGGAGACAGCACCGAACAATAGAAAAAAACGAATCACCATTTCAGTTGCCTCCCGGCGTTACGGGCTGCGCGCCGCCCGGAGCAATGCCGGAGAGATCGTCCGGCGTTGTTGTGCGCATCAGCACTGCCGGCACGCGATTCTCCGACGAGCGCTCCGGCCCCGTGTGGCAGCCTACGCAGATTCGCTGTTCGCCCCGCCGAATCCAGAACCAACCGTGTTCCTGGCGCAGAATTGCGCCCTTTGCATCGAGCAATGCAAATCGAATCGGCCTGTCCGCCGGAGTCTTCACAAAGAAAGAACCATCCGCCTGAACCGGCGCCGTACCGGTAACGACCGTGTGGCCCGTAGCGTCCAGCGTTTCGAGCCGCACCGATGCCGGCGTTACCTTCAGGTCGCCGGCACGCGATTGGCGCGCATCGAGCGCCATCATGTTGGCATAGCTCCAGTCGTGCAGCCCCGATGGATGACGCTTGGGCCTGGTGCGCGGCGCAATCAGAACGGGTTCCACAAGATCTTCGCCGCTGCGGGCAAGCAGTGTTTGCATGGCTCCAGCGCCGGGCTTCCACAACTTGAGCGCGTAATGCGTGCCGGCCCCAGCCCGCTCGCTCACCAGCCAACTGCCTGAGGCCGTCTCGGCAATGCCGCCGGCATACTCGCCGCGCGGCGCAACGATCTGCGCCTCAGTTGCCAACGGAGAAGTAAATCGCGCCAATGAAGCTCCGTGCGTGAACACCACATCGCCCGATGCCAACTGCTTTCCACCCCACCGCGCCCGGCCGTGATCGCACCTGTAGGACTCAACCCCCGAGCCGTCGGAATAAACCAGAAACAGTTCCGGAGTCGATCCCGTGCCCAGGGGGAAACCTGCTTGAAACAGAATGCGGCCATCCAGCAGCACATCCTCGGGGATGGCGCTGGCAGGCAAATAGCTGAGCGGAAGCAGCGCAGAGCCAGCATTCGCATCGATTGGCGCAAGCGCATAGGAAGCATCCGTACCCGCGGCCTCCAGGTGAAATCCCTGCGCCGTTCGCCGCGCGTAGACCAGCCGCCCGGCAGGTAAATAAAACGGCCGAATCGCGTCCCCATCGCCCGCAATCAACCTGCGCAGCGAATGATTCTCAAGCGTCAATTCCCATATCTGCCAGGGATCGCTCGCCGCCTGCTTGCCCGCGAACAAGACCCGCTTGGCATCGAAGGACACATTGGCGTCCGCGCTAGCCGCAAAGCCGGCGACCAGCGGCTCCGCNNCCGCGCAGTGCCGCCAATGGCTCGTAAACGGGCGCTGAAGTCACAATGATGTCTGTATCGATCGTTCTGCCAGCGCTCTCGGCCGCGTCGGGCCCAAATCCGCAAACTGGAATCAGAAGGACGATCAGTGCGACCATTGCCGACACGCTAGGTCTCTGACCGGATGAA
>PLFY01000172.1 GCA_003138365.1 Acidobacteriaceae bacterium | reverse complement strand
TGATTCTGCTGCCTTTGTGCCAGGGATAAATCCCCGGCCTACCGTCCGAACGAGTTTTTCAGCAGCCTGTGCGGCTACGCTCGCCCTGGTTGAAAGACGCCGGATTGGAAGATGCCAGCTCATTTTTCCCTGGCCTTCTTTCCGGTGTGTTTCGCGGCAGGTTTGGATTTTGGTGTTGCCTTGGCCTTGGCTTGGTCTGCGTCCGTCTTGGGGGCCATTACGGGGCTTGCGGCTGGCAGGGCAATTCCGTGTTGCATCTTCCATCGATTGTATCCCAGCCCCAACTGCTCGACGAATAGACCGGCCACGATGGCGGCTCCCTGCGGTGTCGGATGCAGAAGGTCGGCCGTGCACAGCCTGGGACTGGCCGCATACCAGCGGGCCATGGTGCCATCGCCGCCCATTGCATCGTAGGTGTCAAAGAAGGCAACGTGGGTCTCGGCGGCCACCTGGCGCTGAATGGCAACGATCTCGGGAATGGTGCTCATGGTCCTGATTTCGTCCAATCCGCTGCGTTCCCCTCGATCCATCGGGCTCATCACCAAAATAGACGCGCCGGGGACGGCCGCGCGTATCCGCTGTATAGCCAGACGCAGTTCTCCGGCATATTGCTTGTGAACGAACGCGCCAAAGCTGCTTTCGTTGGAGCCATAGTTGATGATGACCAGCGCCGGCGCAGCATGATCAAGCTCCTGCTTCCACAGAACGGGCTGCAAGACACGTGCCAGGACGGAAGTGGTTGCGCCGTTCAGGCCGAGGCTGTCATAGAGCAGCCCGCTGGCGCCGCGGCGGAAGTCCGCGCCAAATAAGGTCACGGTTCCCGTTGTGGGCCGGATGGAAACGGTCTTCGTTCCCGGCGGCAATTCCACGTGGACCCAGCCAACTGCCTGCGTCTCCGAGGCGGTGGTTTGCTCGACGATCCGCCGATCGTCCGCCTCGACGGCAAATGCGCCGCCCCCGGATTTGGCCAGGTACTCGACATCCACCGCCGATTGTTGCGATTCGGTGAGCCGGAATTTGCTCCATGCGCCGGATTGCCCCTCGAAGGCCGCGCCGCCCAGCCCATAGATTCCCTCGCGCATCAGGCCCACGCCGGTGCGCATCTTCCAGCCGTGGTCGCTGATCTCCACGCCGCGGTGACCATACCAGGCCCAGGGCTTGGCGATGAGCGTGTAGCCGCGGCCGGCGTCGCCAAAGCGGCTTTGCAACTGAGCGCGCACGTCGCCGGTGATCAGGTCGGCGGTGGTGGGCGAGTCGCCATAGTGCAGCACCGTGACCACGCCAACCGCTTTTCCCTGCTCCTGACTCCCCTGGCTCAGCTTCCCCTGCTCAAGGATCCAAAGTGCTGCAAAGAATGGGTCCAGGCTGTTGGTATCATCGGCAAACACGGCCGAGACCTGCGGCAGCTTTTCGTTCCCCCTGGGTTGGATCGCGGGTGTTTTGGGAACCACAGGGGCAGGGGGCTGAGGCCAGTGGAGCCGGAACGTCTCCGCAAAGATGCCGGGGTCCAGACCCTTGGTGTGATCCACGTACCAATGCCAGCCCGCCAGCGCGCCCACCAGCACGAGAATGGCCAGGGCAGTCTTGAACGGGAAGCGTGAGCCGCCGCCAGCCAGCTGGGGACTGGGCTGGTCGGGACCGGGTTCGGAAAAGTCAAAAATTGCCATAGACAAAGGGAGCGGAACCGCGGCCCGCCAGCGTTTGAATCAGCAAGATCAGGGCGGCCATGGCCAGACCCTGCACCCAGAAAGGCGTGCGAGCAGCCACTTCCGCCGAAATCTCAAACCAGCGCGGAGGCAGTGAATGAAAGACCGCGGCAAGCAGCATTACGCCCAGCAGAAGCGGCGTCAGATTGTCCGTGGACCAGGTCAACGCGCCCAGGCTGCGCAGGATGGCCAGCGCGTTTTCAAGCGAGCTGGCGCGAAAGAAGATCCAGGTGAAGCAAACGAAGTGGAAGGTCACCAGGCCGCCCAGCAACTTGGCCCACCAATGGGGCGAGGGAAGTCTGCGCCAGAGCTTCCAGGCAAAGACGACACCCAACGCCAGCCCGTGCAGCACGCCCCAGATGAGAAAGTTCCAGGAAATGCCGTGCCACAGTCCGCCCAGGGTAAATGTGATCAGGAAGGCATAACTGTAAGAGAGCAGGGGATGCTTGCGCCGCTTGGGCAGCACGTCGAAGAGGTAGTCGCGCAGCCAATTGGAGAAGGTGATGTGCCAACGGCGCCAGAAGTCGGCCACGTTCACTGCGAGGTACGGCCGGCGGAAGTTTTCCGGGAGCTGAATGCCGAGCAGCAGCGCCGCGCCGATGGCAATATCTGTGTAGCCTGAGAAGTCGAAGAACAGTTGCAAGGCGTAAGCGTAGACGCCCACCAGCGTTTCCAGGCTGGAATACAAAGGCGGCGTGTCGAAGACGCGGCCGACCAGATTGTTGGCCAGATAGTCGGCAATGAGCAGCTTCTTCACCAGCCCGACGCCTATCAGCAGCAGGGCGCGACCGCCATCCTCAGCGCTGAAGACGAAGGGCTTTGAAAACTGGTCCAGCAGCTTGCCCTGGCGGGGAATGGGCCCCGCGGTCATCGAAGGGAAAAACAAGGCCGACGCCAGATAGGCCAGGTAGCTGCGGGTGGGCTGTATTTCACCTTGATAAAGGTCGATGGTGTAGGTAAGCGACTGAAAACAATAGAACGAAAGGCTCAGAGTGAACAGCCAGCCAAAGCGTCCCGCAGTCAGGAGCGGAACCAGCTTGAGCCCAACCAACAGGCCCAAATTCACGACCAGAGAAACCCCGAGCAGTAGCCGGCGGGCTGCCGTCTTCTGTGCCCGTCCCAATCCCAGTCCGACTAGAAAATCCGCGCTCGCCGCCACGGGCAACGCCAGGTAGATCAGGCTGAAGCGGGCGAGGAAAAACAGGTTTGCCGCTACCAGAAGCGCCAACTGGAGCCGGCGCGACCCGGCGGCAGCCCAGTAGAGCAGGCACACTGCAACAAGAAAGACAAAAAAAGGAGCGGCGCTGACCAGCATGGAAGGGTTCCAGACTATAGTCCATGACCCGCGGCGTAGAGGTCAAGCCCGCCCAGGTCCGCCCAGGTCTGTGTTCATGGTGCAGGGTTTCAAGCCTCGCCCAATCGGCGGGCGATTAAGAAACTGGCTGCGGGAACACACTTGATCACCTCGTATGGACTTTGAAGGCGGCAAAATCTGGAGGATGTCACGCGAATTCGAAGACTATTCCGCTCATCGGGAGAACCTTGTGGCGACCGAGGGCATCCTTTGAAAGATTGCGGCCGAAGGAGGATTCTGAATCCGCATCCTCTGGAATGTTCTTCCCAGGTTCACTTTTCCGGGGGTGGAGTCTGCCGGAATTCCATGTGCGGCTCTGGGCTGGATCGAGGAGGTTGGATGCTCCTGGGCGCGGGATCAGGCCGCGACTGGCTTGGGAAAGGCAGTTTTGCACTGTTTCTGGTGCAATCTGCAAGCTGCTGAGGATGAAAGGCTTATGGCGATGAAGCAGCAGATCCATCGCTCCTTCGACAAGAATACCGGTCTATTTCTCGCCAATAGCTGGGCAAAGGGGTATCGATTTAGTAAAATGGGGAGATGGTTATTCGAAGGAAATCACGCAACATGAGCTTGAAGACTCCGCTCGGGATTTGTCTCCTGGCTGGAGCTTCATCGGTTGCACTGGCCGTTGTGGGGGTTACACTCTCCACGCCGGCAGTGCATGCGGATGCGCGGCTTCCCAGACCCGCATCAACCGCGCCACCTTCCGCTCCGATCCTGAGCGCAACGCCGGTTTTGCAGACGCCCGCAAAGGCAGCCGTTCAATCGCGGACCGATATGCTCCACGGCATCGCCTCGTGGTACGGTTCGGTACTCAACGGCCATCGCACGGCCAGCGGCGAACGGTTCGACATGTTCGCCATGACGGCCTGTCACCCCACCCTGCCCTTTGGCACCCTGGTGCGCGTGGTTAATCAAGACACCAAGAAATCGGTCGTGGTGCGCATCAACGATCGGGGCATACTCTCCGAGGGGCGCATTATTGACCTCTCCTATGCCGCGGCCCAGGAACTGAAGATGACCAAGGCCGGTCTTGCTCAGGTGGATGTTGAGGTCATCTCCCTGGGCCGGCCGCACCACAGGAAGTAGGCGGTCTCGCACGGCATTCATCGGCCAGCCTTCGGGCTGGCCGTTTTGCGTGGCGGACTGCGTGGTTGCGGCCCATTGACCGTGAGCGGTAGTATGGCGCACGAGTGAGAGGGTCCTATGAATCGCCGTGAATTCTCCGCACTGCTGCCCTTGCTGTTTGCCGCGCCGGCACTGGCGCCCACTGCTGAAGCCCAGACAGCCGGGCCGCCACCCGCCGGCACACCGGCCCAACTGGCCAAACTGACGTCGGGCCTGTACGCCGGGGATGCGATCCCCGACCCGAAGGTGCAACACGTTACGCACCACTACGTCCTCGGCATGCTGCCGGACAATATCCGGCTGGAGGCACACGGTTCGATTCTTGCGCCGGGTGCGCCACACGAGAAGATTGGCCATCACAAACATTCGGAGATCTGGTTTATGCGCGAAGGCACGGCCACGCTCATGACCGCGGGCACCGAGCGCACGCTCAAGCCCGGAGACATGGGCATTTGCATCGCCGGCGACGACCACTGGATAGGGAATGCCAGCACGACGGAGCCTGTGTCGTATTTCGTGCTTACCGTCGGGCCGCCGGAGTAGGGCTGGGCGATCCAGCCATTCTTTCCCTTGACAATCGACAGGAGTTTGCGTCAATCTATTGTCGAACGTCGAGGGGAGCGAGATGCCGCCATCCACAGACTTGTTGCAGGGAACGCTTGATTTGCTGATTCTGCAGACGCTTGCGCTGGGGCCGATGCACGGGTGGGGAGTTGCGCAGCGGATTCAACAAGTCTCAAACGAGGTGTTGCAGATCGGGCAGGGGTCGCTTTACCCGGCGCTGCACCGGCTTGAATACAAGGGATGGATTCAGTCCGGCTGGGGGAGTTCGGAAAACAACCGGCGGGCGAAGTTCTATTCGTTGACTGCTACCGGCAGGAAGCAGTTGGAAGCCGAGTTGGAGACCTGGGAGCGGCTTTCGTCGGCGATTGGCCTGGTGCTGGGCACGGTTCCGGAGGCATCGGCATGATCAACGAATGGCTGACGCGGATACGCTTTCTGGTGAAACGCCCTAAGACGGCCGATCTGGACGACGAACTCCAGTTTCATGTGGAGCAAGCCACCGCGGCCAACATAGCCGCAGGCATGACGACAGAGGAGGCGCGACGGCGGGCGCTGATCGGGTTCGGCGGCGTGGAGCGTGCGCGGGAGCAGTGCCATGAGCAGCGTCCGGGCTGGTGGCTGGGCACGGTGGCGCAAGATGTCCGCTATGCGCTGCGGGGATTCCGGCGCAACCCTGTTTTCACGATTACGGTGATTGCTACGCTGGCGCTGGGGATTGGCGCGACCACCGCCGTGTTCAGCGTGGTCGACCGGATACTCTTCCGCAGCCTGCCCTATGCGCAAGACGACCGGTTGGTGTCGTTTGGCCTGGTGCAGTCGCTGGAGAAACAGGAGTTCACGCTGGGCGCTTTCTTTTACGAGTGGCGCGACAACCAGAGGCCGTTTGCGGCGGTCACCTTCGAGCGCGGCGCGAGCGCCTGCAGCCTGACGGAGGCGAACCCGGTCCATCTTCAATGCGCTGAGGTAGCGCAGAACTTTCTGCCGACGCTTGGCATTGCGCTTGAGCTGGGACGCAATTTTCTGCCGGAGGAAGACCTGCCGAATGGGCCGAAGGTCGCGCTGATCTCGGATGGGCTGTGGCTGAGCCGCTACAATCGCGATGCGGGCGTGCTCAACAAGAGCATCGAAATCGATGGGCATCGGGTGCGCATCGTTGGCGTGCTGCCCAAAGACTTCGAGATGCCCCGGCTTCAGCCAACCGACGTTGTTCTTCCGGTGGCCTTGGACGTAGCCGCGCAGCCCACCGTCAATAGCGGCCTCGGCTATCCGTTGTGGGCCTTTGCCCGGCTCAAGCCCGGCGTCAGCGTTGCCGAAGCGAAGGCCGAGCTGGAGCCGCTCTTCCTGCATATGCAACAGTGGATTCCACCGCAGATCCGCCAGGATTTTCATCTCCAGGTACGTTCCATCCGCGACCGGCAGATGGAGGAGGCCTATCTGGTTGCGTGGGTGCTGCTGGGGGCGGTGCTGGCCGTGCTGCTGATTGCCTGCGCCAACGTCGCCAGCCTGTTTTCGGCGCGCGGCGCCGCGCGGCAGCGGGAGCTGGCGGTGCGTTCGGCGCTGGGCGCCGGCCGCGCGCGGCTGATCCGCCAGACGCTGACAGAGGCGATTCTGCTGGCCGTTGCGGGAGCCGCGGCCGGATGCGCGCTGGCAGAGATATTGCTGCGGGTCTTCATCGCCATCGCTCCCACGAGCGTTCCTTTTCTGGCCCAGGCGCGGCTCGATCTGCGTATCGTCCTGTTCACGGTCCTGGTTGCGCTGCTCTGTGCGGCGTTGTTCGGTATTCTGCCCGCGATGGAGAAGCCGCGCGCGGCGGCGCTGGCGGCGCGGCAGACGCGATCCGGCGCGCACGCCCGGTTCCGGCGCGTCCTGGTGGCGGCGCAGATCGCCGTCAGCGTGGTGCTGCTCTCCGGCGCGGGCCTGCTGGTGAGGAGCTTCTGGAATCTTGAACAACAGAGCCTGGGAATCGAGACGCGGCACGTGCTCACGGTCCGTGTTCCCTTGAATTGGGAGCGTTACCCAACGGATCAGGCCTACTTCGATTTCTTTGCGCGCGCCGAAGCGGCTCTGCGCCGCCTCCCCGGCGTCACCGCCGTTGGCGTGAGCGACTCGCTGCCTCCCGACGGCAACAGTTGGCACAACGGCGGGCGTTTCGACGACCTCTTTGTCGCTGGCCGGCCACACCCCCCGGCGGGAACTGGGGGAACCGTGGTTGAGCGCTCGGTCACGCCGGACTACTTTCGCGTACTGCAAATTCCCCTCCTC
The DNA here is from genome assembly GCA_003138365.1 of Acidobacteriaceae bacterium. Taxonomy (GTDB): domain Bacteria; phylum Acidobacteriota; class Terriglobia; order Terriglobales; family Acidobacteriaceae; genus Telmatobacter. Next base: position 2,439 of record PLFY01000172.1, on the reverse strand, counting down.
GAAGGAAAGGGCTTTACGGAAGAGGAACGCACTTCCAGCAGCGATTTCATGATTCTCAGCAAGTTGCTGGCCGCGCGGCTCTTTCCTCAAGGCGACGCCGTCGGGCAGCACATACAGCTTCCCACCTACCGGCCCTATTTTGCCTTGAACGGGCCGGTCTTCACCATCGTCGGAGTGGCCGGCAACGTGAAAAACGCCGGACTCACCGGCCAGGACGATCCCGAGTACTATACACTGCGCCGTAATCGCGGCCAGGAGTGGAGGGGACACTGCGTCCTGCTGCTCGAAACCGCGCTCCCGGCCGCGGTGGTGGCGCCGTGGGTGCGCTCGCAGATCGCGCAACTCGACGCGACCGCGCCGGTGGAGATCGAAACGCTGCACGGGCAGGTAAGCCAACTGGCCGATCGTCCGCGCTTCGAGACGGCGCTGCTGGGTTTCTTCGCGCTTTGCGGGCTGCTGATGGCGGTGATCGGCCTCTACGGCGTGATTTCCTTTGTGGCCGCGCAGCGCACGCAGGAGATTGGCGTGCGCATGGCGCTGGGCGCAACCCGGCTGGACATTCTGAGGCTGATTGCCGCGGAGGGTGTTCGGCTGATTGTGCTGGGTGGAGTTGTGGGATTGGGTGCGGCTCTGGCTGCAGCGCGACTGCTGAAGAGCCTGCTCTACAACGTGGGACCGCACGATCCGGCCATTTATGCGGCGGTCGCGCTGCTGCTGGCGCTGGTGGCACTTGCGGCGACGCTGATTCCGGCGCGCGCGGCGATGAAGGTTGAGCCGGTGGAAGCGCTGCGCTACGAATGATTCGGTTTCTATACAGACCTGGTTCTTGACCTCTACAATTCGTCCCACGATGAAAACCGCCCGCATGTTCTTTCCCGCGGTTCTGCTGCTTTGTGCGGCGCCGCAGCTTCTCCGCGCGCAAACTCCGGGCGCCTCGTCAACTCCTAGCCCGGCCGTGCCGGATTGGGCGCAACCGGCGTCCGCAACACACACCCAGGTATCGCCACCGGCAACGTTTCACAGGCCCAGCACGAATTTCGATACGCCGATCGGCATCTTTGAGGGTCAGTCCGACATTGGGAGCGCGGTGGTGCCGGGCAGCGCCAGTTACGACGCAAGCACCAGGCAGTACACCATCAACTCCGCGGGCTACAACGTCTGGTACGTCCGCGATGAGTTTCGGTACCTCTGGACGAAAATGTCCGGGGACGTTTCCCTCGCGGCCGACATCACCTTTCCGGACCCGAATGGCTTCGGAGATCGCAAGGCGGTGCTCGTCATTCGCCAGGACCTGGAGGACGATTCCAAAGAGGCAATCGTGGCCCTGCACGGTGCGGGTATGATCCACCTGGCACAGCGGCCCGAGAAGGGCGCGCGCGTCAAAGACACGGAGTATCGCATCGGGGGGCGCGGCCTTCCAGCAGGCGCCAGCCCCGACAGCCTCGTCCCCGTCATGGCCCGGCGCATTGGAATCGAAAAGCACGGCGACGACTTTGCGCTGTTTGTCAGCCTTGAAGGCGAACCGATGCATCAGTTCGGACCGCCTATCACACTGCACATCGATGGGCCTTTCTATGTGGGGATTGGATTCTGCTCGCATCTGCCGGACAAATCCGACACCGCGGTGCTCTCCAACGTGGTTCTGGTAGACTCCGCCGGAAAAGTCCAGTAGAGCAGCGAGAAGCCGAACCCTGACCAACCACCTGCTGGCCCTGAGACGCACTACAGTCCTGGCGTATGCATCGGGACTGAATCCTGCGTGGTTACTGGAAACCCGGATCCGAAACACGTCAGCACATCGTATGTGGAACGGCAGAACCTCACAATGCGTATGTCTATGCTGAGGTTTACGAGGTTGACGAACGGCTTCGCGAAGAAAATAGAGAATCATGAGCACATGCTTTCTATCTATTTTCTTTACTACAACTTCTGCCGTGTGCATCAGACTCTCAGGGTCACTCCTGCCAGGGAAGCTGGAATCGCCGGTCACGTTTGGAGCATCCAAGAAATGGTTGGCTTGCTAGATCGGAAGTCGATCCTTGATGGGCTGTGTCAGGTCGCCTAAGCGCATAGAGGAACAAATGGCGAATCTAAGCCTCTTTTCCACATTCGGTCCCGCCGTGTGGGAAATGGAGCGGTTTTGCTTGACTGATGCGTCTATCAGACGTAACACTCGGAAAGAGTTCAACCACCCATACGTGGCGTCGCCAACCAATTACAACATGCGGGGTGCGACATGAAATTGAGAAAAATGTTGAAAGTCAGTATAGCCGTCGAAGTAGAAAGAGACGGGGATTCGTTCTACGCGCACTGCCCAGGGTTGAAGGGGCTGCATGTCGATGGAGCTACAGAAGAAGAGGCTGTGCAGAATGTAGTAGAGGCCGCGTCTCTGTATGTTGACTCTATCCTTCGACATAACGACCCGTTGCCCATCGGTAC
>PLFY01000128.1:41632-45788 GCA_003138365.1 Acidobacteriaceae bacterium | reverse complement strand
TCCGTGCAGATTTTCCGTGCAAGCCATTGATTCTTCGTGGCTGTGCAGGCTTTGTATAGAACATCATAACAAAATATGTTGTTTATTTCTAGTTATTTATGATATAGTTCTCATCCTGAGCAGCCCGAATCAAGGCGGGGAGTTACGGCAAGAATGAACCGGGTCAGGAACTTCCTGCCACCGCCGCCGTGGCCTTCCTCGGCCTGCCGCCCGCTCGCCCGTTCTTTCTCGCAGCCGAGGCCTTGGCTGCGCTTGTCGATCTGCCTCCGGTTGCTCCGAGTCTGCCGGCCATCCATCGTTTTGAGCCCAGGAAACCCTCAAGAAGCGCGGGCAGGTAAAGATCGGCATCCAGCTTGGGAAAGTGAATGCCGAAACCCGATGGTGAAATCTCGATCGGCTCAAGCTGCGCCGGGTTCGCGCCTTCAAGGCCTTCGGCGTCCCCAGGCGAAAACGCCACATCCAGCCGGGAACTGAGGTGTACCACAATCTGCCCTTTGCTGCTGTCGTAGCGCGCTCTCACAGCCCGGGGATGCGATGCCCCCAGTTCCACTGCTCGCCGGTTCGCCCGTTCCATCTGCTCATCGAATTCCATGAATATTCTCCCAGGCGCTCGAATGCGCTGCCAGATTCTCCTCAAGCAGGCCTTGAATGCGGGCCCCTCGCAAGGCGCCAATCCTCAGAACGGTTGGCATGAACTGATCCTATCATAAACCGAAGCGATTGGGTTGCGGAACCCGCCATCAACCGCAAGCCTCAACCGGCATCCATTCATCACTTCGGCGCCGTGGTTTCTGTCGTAGTCTTTCGTCCGCCGCCTTCCACGCTCACGCTATCATCGCGGCTATGGAAAATCAAAGCTTCCCCGGTCACGTTTCCCCGCGCTGGATCGGTCATCCGCGGCGGCGCGGAGGCGGTTCCGGTCAGCACATACTCCCCCGACTCGCTTGTATACACCAACTGCTCCCCGGTTCCATGCCGCCCCTCGGAGGTCAGGGTCACATGCCCGCGAGCCGTCAGCCGGTCCACCTGCGCCTGCCCGCCATCTTTGCCGGCGTGATTGCCCGGCGGCAGCAGGAGCAACTCAACCTCATTCGAGACTGAGGTCGCCGCCCCAGTCTCGGCAACCACAGTCCCCAGTGCGCCTCCGTGCATCACCGCCTTGTGCTCGGCGTCGGAATACTTCAGGTCGCCGCCGCGGACGCGGATCACTGACGGCTCGGCCGATTTTCCCCCCGCATCTTTGCCCGAATCTTTGCCCGTGGCCTTGCTCGTATCGGGGCTGGAAGATGGACCCCCCGCGCTCAACAGAACTGCCCGCACCGGCTCAGCCGGGTCCGTGCTCCGCGACACCAGCGTCTGCTTTTGCCGATCAAGCACAATCACCGGCCCAGCAACGGAGTTTGCCTGCTGCCATAGCCGCGCATGACCCCGGAAAGTGACCTCGCCCGTCGCCTGATGCAGTTGAGCCTCAGCCGAAATCGCGTGCGCGGGCCCCTTTCCACCCAGAGCCACGCTGCCTTGGCCAGGCCCACTGCCTGCGGGTCTGCTCTGCTGGGCGGTCTTCGCCGTGCCGGCGTCGCCGCTACCGTTATCGATCCAGGTGGCCTTCACGTTGCCATGCGCAAATGCGTCCCCTGTAGCCTGGGATACATCCACTTTGTCTGCTGTAAGCTGCAGGCCGCCATCTTCGACGCGCGGATTCACGGTCAGGTGCAGCCACTCCCCTGTACCCTCGTAGACGGCGTGGCCTGCCGTGGCTCGCATTGGCGCCTCCGCCTGCGCACCCGGTTTGGCTGCCGGCTCCTGGGTCAGCACCACGTGGCCATCCAGCACTGCCGACTGAATCTGCGCAGCGCCGCCAGATTCGTGCCCCGCCGGATTCCCCGGCCTACTCGCCGCTGGGGCCTTGGCTCCAGCCGCCGGCCCCATCGCTGCGCCATCCGCGAAATGCGCATCCAGACGGTCGCCGCTCGCCGTCTCCCGCGTTCCCGTGGCGCTGGTTTCTTCCATGCTGGCGTGCCCGGTTCCGGTCATCGCGGTGAATGCCGAACCCGGACCGAACTCGCCAGTCACAGCATCGGCTGCCAGCCTGGAGGGCGCCACGGCCCCATTGCCGCGCTGGCTCTCGCCCGTCACAACCACGCCTTGCGTCCCGTTCATTCTGGCCGGCTCAACCTTCCCATGCCCGGCATCGCGGAAGTCCACATCGGCCACGGGCGAACGCCAGGTCCGGCGCACCCGCAGCGGACCTTCTTTGGAGTTGCTTGCCGGCGCTTGACTCAGCTCCTCGCTGTGCATCTCCACGCCGCGCTCCATGTGCGCGTGGCGCAAGTTGCCCTGCGCGGTGAACTCAAGCTCCGCGGTGGGCGACGTGCCATGCACCTGTCGGCTCTGGCTCCCATTCTCGCTCACTGAGTCCATCTGGACCCCGCCCTCAAGATGACCGTGGCGCGGCTGATTGCGCTCGTTGAAATCCATTGACCCTTTCGGCGCGGCAAGGTGGCTTCCGGTCGCGGTTGTCAGCGTGAACCCGTTCACCGCATCCAGCCGAACCACGGATCCGTCCTCGCGAAACAGAATCTTCGCATCGCCCGCCGTCGCTACTCCCTTCCGGTACTCGGCAGTGGCCGCGTGTAGCTGGCACTCCTGGCTCACGTGCTCGAACTCCGCATGTTCGGCATGGATCACAACCGTGTCACCGGCGCGCAGCGTGTTCAATTCGACCGCCCGATCCAACACCAGGCGGCCCTCCTTCGAGTCGTAGGTGGCGCCCATCGAGCTGCCGGTTCCCTGGACCATGGAAAAGTCCACTCGCTGGCTGGTCGTGGCCACACCGGTCTGCTGGTTGAAGGTCAGCCCGCTGGTCTTCACGTGAATCTCGCCCGTGGCCGCTGTCTGAGCGGCTGCGGCAAGCGGCTGGGCCTTGCTCTTGTCGTTGAGAATCTTGCTCTTGCTGTTCACAGCTTGCTCCGGCGTGGCCTTCGGAGCAATGGCCGGCGCCACCCCCGGTCGCATCAACGTGATCTCCACCGGGCCGGCGGCTGTTGCCGTATTCGTCTTCTGATCGTATTCAAACTCGTTGCCCTCGATCCGGTCCACGCGGCCGCCTTCGGTGTCATACAGCTCGATCTTCACGTCGTGAAGAATGGCGCGGTTGTCCTTCAACTGAACCACTTTGGAGGCGTGAATCTTGTACTGCGAATGCGCGCCAAAGGCATGGGACAGGGTGTAGCCGTTGGCCTCCTGCTGGATGTCCACTCCCAGCGGCTTCAGCACCTCGTGAAGATTGAAGTGCTGCTTCCACTTGTCCACGGCCAGAAACACCACCAGCGCCCCCACCAGCAAAACCCCTGCCGCCAGCACCAGCGTCCGTATCCGTTCAATGGTGAATCGCACGCTCAGTTTGCCACCCCAAGCCGCGCTGCCAGCCGCTGGGCAAGACTTTCGCCAAGCTCGCTCCACAAGAGCCGCGCCGTGGCCCCGGAAGCCTTCTCGACGGCCGCCGTCAGCTCCACCAGTTGGCGCACATTCTCTTCCACGTGACGCGCCGCCACCGAGTCAAGTTGGACTTCTTCCTCAAGAAATGGCCCATCCGGCCCGAAGTCAATCCGGATGTGCCCATCCGCCTCGTAAGCCCCTTCATCGAACAGCGGCCCATAGCCCGTGACCCGCACCAGCCGCGGCTCGCGCACCCAGCGAGCATCAAGACGACTCATTGCACTGTCATCCTGAGCGGAGCGTAGCGGAGTCGAAGGACCCGCGTTTCCCGGCGGACTCTTCAACTCCCACAAACTCCAGCCGATCTGGAATTCGTAGGCGTAATCGTCGTGCAGCAGCTCAAGCGACTCTTCCACGGCAAAGCGGGGCTCGGCTCCTCTTTCACCCCAGCCGTACACCCGCTGATAAATCGGCGACTCGGTCCAACTGATCGGCCAAACGGTAGCCGCGTAGACCCTCGGCTCGCCGCCGTGCGCCGCAAACTCCGCCAGCACCGCCGTCACCTTGTCGGGAAGCGCCGCCAGGCGCAGATTCGGGTACCACAAACTCAGATAAAGCGTGTCGGACATCTCTATAGATTGTAGACGGCGGAACGGCCCCAAAGATGCGGAGGAATGCTCAAGGACGATAGAGGCGGGTGCCCCATCCATTCGCTTTT
>PLFY01000128.1:322-41585 GCA_003138365.1 Acidobacteriaceae bacterium | reverse complement strand
ACAGCTTCATTCCCCGTGGGTCGTTGAGGCCGGTGGACGACTACGAAGTCACGATCTCGCTGAAGTCGGCGATGCCGGAGAAGCCGCCCAGAACGCTCTGAATCAAGTATAGGTGCCCTCCACGGATGTCTGGATCGGGATCGAGCACCATGACCTTGTCGAAGAAGGCGTCCACTGCCGGACGAAGCGTGGCTATCAGAGCCAGCGCTTCTGCGTAGGCCCGCGCAGCGCGCAGCTTCGCCACCCTCGGAGCCAAGGTGTGGGCCTCATCCGCAAGCTGTTTGGCCTCGGTCGAGAGCCTGTCCCTCTCTGCCGGTGCAGCCGTAAATCCCTTTTCCTCGGCCTGCCGCAGAATGTTCTTGATCCGCTTGAAAGCTGCGGAAATCGCAGCAAAATCCGCAGATTCGCGAGCGACCGTGAGCGCCTCGGCACGCGCAATCGCATCGCGCACGAAACTTGCGTCAGCCGCCAGAACTGCATTCACAACGTCGTATGCAAAGCCGCGAACATCCTTGAGGTAGAAGTGCAGACGTTCGCGGAGAAACGCTGCAACCTCTTCGCGATTGCCTCCTTTTGCACCGCTGGCTTGCACAACCTCATTCAGAGTGAGTGGCAATCCCGACTCCGCCAGAATCTTCACGATCGCGTTGGCGGCACGGCGTAGTGCGAACGGGTCTTTGGAGCCGGTCGGCGCTTTGCCAATGCCGAACATGGCGGTAATCGTCTGAATTCGATCCGCCAGCCCAAGCAATTGCCCTTCAATCGAGAGCGGGATTCCATCCTCCGTCGAGGTCGGCGTGTACTGCTCATAGATGGCGAGCGCAACCCGCTCGCCCAGGTCCTGTGCTCGCGCGTACAGGCCGCCGATTACGCCTTGCAGCTCAGTGAACTCCTTCACGAGTTCCGTTGTCAGGTCGGTCTTTGCCAGCTTTACAGCCTGCACCAGGGCAGTCACATCGAACGCAACTCCCGCATCTTCCGCCAGTATTGCGAGCTCGCGGGAGACCTTAAGGCTCTCCTCCATTTTCCAGAAATAGCTCCCCAACTCCTTTTGGAAGGTGACCTTCTTCAGGCTCTCGACGCGCTGGGCCAGCGGCGTTTTCTGATCGAAATCCCAGAAGAAACGCGCGTCCTTGAAGCGCGCTCTTAACACGCGCGCGTTGCCGTGACGAATTATTTCGCGGCCTTCGTCGTCCACCTGCGTGTTGAGCACCGCCAGAAAGTGTGGGGCGAGTTTGCCGTCCGCGCCTTCGACGGCGAAGTATTTTTGGTGGTCGCGCATTACTGTGACAAGGACTTCTTCCGGCAGCGCCAGGTACTCCGGCTCAAAGTCCCCAAGCACCACGGTTGGCCACTCGGTCAAGTGCACGACGGTCTCAATCAGCGCCGCGTCTTGACGCCAACGGGCTCCGGCAACGGTGCGCGTTTCCGCATCGAGTGCCTTGCGGATCGAATGCCTGCGCTCGGCCACATCGGCCACGACGAATGCCTTGCGCAGCGCTTCGGCGTAGTGTGTTGCGTGGTCTATGACCACGGACGCCTCGCCGTGCAGCACGCGATGGCCGCGGCTTGCATTCCCGGCGGCGATTCCCGCGATCTCCAGCGGAACGATCGTCGAATCCATCAGCGCGACCAGCCAGCGCACAGGCCGGACGAAACGCTCGGGCTTACCCGCGCGCCAGTACATATTCTTGGCCCAGTAAATTCCGGCCACTTCTTTAGGCAATTCGGCGGCCAGCAACTCTGCCGCCGCACGGCCTTGGCGCTTCACCGTAGCGCCCACATATTCGCCCTTGGCGTTAGTTACTTTTTCAAGAGCCTCAACAGCCACGCCGGCCTTCTTCGCAAAAGCCTCTGCCGCAGCTGTCTGCAAACCGTCCTTGAAGGCAACTTTCCAGGATGGCCCTGTCAGCCGTTCCTCGGTGTCACTTTGATTCGTCAGCACGTCCTCAACCAGCACAGCCAATCGCCGCGGCGTCGAGTAAGTTGTCAACTTGGCCGCGGGACCGAGCAGACGCTCGCGCGTGAGCAGATCGTTAACTCTTCGGCCTAACTCGGCCTCGGCTCCGGCTATCATGCGGGCGGGAACTTCTTCGAGGCCAATTTCCAATAGAAAGTCTGACATTGCTTTTCGTTTCTTTCCGCACGGTTCAGAGATCGGGGATCGAAAAACCCGGGGCTAAAGCCCACGATTTGTTTCTTGCCAATGTCAGGGGCCTGAAGGCCCCTGCTCCCTCCGGTCATCCTGTCTGTAGCTCCACTGTCTGCTGTCCCACATACACCTTGGCCACGCCGACGGCCAGGTTCCTGATCCGCGCAATCATGCCAACGCGCTCGGTCACGCTGATCGCTCCTCGCGCATCCAGAAGATTGAACAAGTTCGAGCACTTCAGCGCAAGCTCATACGTCGAGATCAGCGGAAAGCGGCGCTTCTCCGTCGCGCTTGCCTTCTCATCGGCGAGCACGGCGTTGCCCTTTGCCAGCAGTGCCTGCGCCTCGGCCTCATAGCTGTTGAAGTGCGCCCACAGACGGTCAACGTCGGCTTCCTCGAAGTTGTAGACCGAGTACTGCAGCTCTTCGGTCAGCCGGACATCTCCATAAGTCACAACCGCGCCCGTATCCGGGTCGCGCGCCCACACCACGTCGTATACCGAGTCGACGTCCTGTATGAAGGCGCAGAGCCGTTCCAGTCCGTAGGTCAGTTCCGCGCAGATCGGGTCCAGGTCCAGCCCACCGCACTGCTGAAAATAGGTGAACTGGGTAATCTCCATGCCGTCCATCATCACCTGCCAGCCCACGCCCCAGGCACCCACGGTAGGACCTTCCCAGTTATCCTCTTCAAACTTCAGATCGTGCTGGGCGAGGTCGATGCCGATTGCGGCCAGAGATTCTAAATAGAGCTCCTGCACATTGACCGGCGGAGGCTTCAAAATAAGCTGGAACTGCGTGTGCTTGAACAGCCGGTTGGGATTCTCGCCATAGCGCCCATCGGCCGGCCGCCGCGAGGGCTGCGCATAACCGACCCGATAGGGCTTTGGCCCCTGCACGCGCAGAAACGTCTCGGGCGCCATGGTGCCCGCGCCCACTTCAACGTCATAGGGTTGCTGCAGCACGCAGCCGCGCGCCGCCCAAAAACCCTGCAAGCGGAACAACAACTCCTGAAATGTGAGCGCGGCGGGTTTCGAAGGGGACACAACCGCGGACGGCAAAACGCTGGCAGAAGGCACGTGGGACTCTCTCTCGTCGGAACTAAGGCAATTTTATCAGCCTCGGAGAAATAATCTGCAACGCGTCAGTCTGCGCCAACGGCCTGACGGCTACAACCGTCCCAGCGCCTCCGCCGACTTCAGCTTGCGCTCCAAATGCCGCTCCAGGGCTTGCAAGGTGAAGCGGCGCAGGTCTTGCCCGCGCCGGCGCGGCCAGGGTTCGGCGGTAAACGCCGCAGCCGGCGCCCGCAGCATTCGCTGCGCCAATTGCCAGGAATCCGCCGAAAGTGCATTCGCATTTCCGTTCCGATGGAGGGCGCAAAACAGCCCATCGCCGCTTGAGTTGAAGCTGGCCTCGCCAGCCTCCAGGGCCTGTCCGCAGGCCGTGCAATGGCCCATGTCCGGCAACAGGCCCATCAGCCGCGTCATCCACAGAGAAAAATAAGTCAGCGGCATCCACGGCTGCTCCACCGTGGTTTGGTCCAGAACCGCCAAAAGCAAGCGGAAGACCGTCTCCTGGGGATCGCGCTCCGGCAGTGCCTCGTCCAGCACCTCGGCAAAAAAGCTCAACACCGCCATCCGCGCATGATCCACCGGCGCCGAGAGCGGGGAGCGGACAATCTCCAACTGATCCAGCCGGACCAGCTCCTGCCCCGGCCGCTCGGCAAACCAGGCCCGCGCCACCGTCATCGGCTCCAATGCCCCGCCAAATCGCTTGCGGCTTTTCAATGCAGACTTGGCCACGCCCTTCAGCCGCCCGAAATCGCGCGTGAAAAAGCTCACGATCAGGTCGGCCTCATGCAGGGGCCAGGTGCGCAAAACCACGGCTTCTGAGGTAAGCACGCTCATGCGTCTACTATCTTCGCATTGCCGGCAGCTCCAGGATGCATCGGCCGAATGGATTCCTTACTTAACCTATAAGTAAGGAATATCATAAAATGTAAGGTATAATGAATTTTGAAAGGAATCTCCATGCCAAGCGCCACGGTCACATCTAAAGGCCAGATCACCATCCCCATCCAGGTTCGCACCGCTCTTGGCCTCGACGCCGGCGACAAGGTCGATTTCTTTGAGACTGAGAAGGGGCGGTTCACGATCATTCCCAGAACCGGCTCAATCATGGAGATGCGAGGCTGCGTCCCAAAGCTGGGTTACACTCCCACTATCGAGGAGATGGATGCGGACGTTCGGAGACATGCAGCGAGATTGGACGCAGAGACGCGCAGCGATTTTGGCGTTGAATCTGAAATCCAGAACAGGTGAGGCTTTTCCCCATGAACTTCAACAAATGGTTTCAAGCAGTTGGGCGAGTTGTCCAGGATGACGAAGCCGATTCACCAATCCGGAATCAGTCGCCCCCGTGGGCATACAGAGCCAAAGAAACGCAATGAAAGCCATCGACACCAATGTTTTGGTCCGCCTCTTCACGCAGGACGATCCCGTGCAGAGCCCACGGGCAGAGGCAATCCTTGCATCGTTTTCCTCATCCAATCCCGTCTGGGTCGGATTGGCCGTGGTGCTGGAACTGGTGTGGGTACTGGAAGATTCATACGGGATGAAGCGCGATGCCATCGCCCAAATACTGGACCAACTTCTAACCAGACAAGAGATCGTCGTGGAGCGAGTTGAGGCCGTTCGTCGGGCATTGCACCTGTTTCGCATTGGGAACGTCGACTTTGCCGACTGTCTAATCTCCTGTTGCGCTTACGCAGCCGGGTGCGAGGGAATTCTCACCTTCGACCGCCGCGCCTCGCGCGATGCCGGCATGCAATTGATCGGATAGGCTGTCACAGCCGGCCCCCTCTGTTCTCTTCTGTACATGGCCGACGCCCGATCTCGGGCTACAATAGGCGCAGAGGTTCCAAATGCCCACCGCAATGGTCACCTTCAACGGCCGCATCACCCTCCCCTACAATGTGCGCAAAGAGCTTGGACTCAAGACAGGCGACAGTGTCGATTTTGTCCAAATCGAGAAGGGACGATTTGCCATCAAATCCTGCGGCGAATCGATGCTGGGATTGGATCGCGTTCATGCCGTGGAAGAGATGAACGAGGCCGTTCACTAAGCTACGGCAGAAAATCCCTTCCGCCAGACTCAGCAGCCACTCCCGTGACCCGGCAGCGCGCAGAAACAAACGCGCATCCCGCCGGGCAGGACGCGCGTGCTGACGATACTCAGATGTGCGAAAACCTCGCGACCGCTTAGCGTTAGCGGCCGAAGTGTGTCGCGTTCTTCTCGGTAAAGTGGGCCCACTTCTCCGGCAGGTCATCCTGCGCAAAGATGGCCGAAACCGGGCAGGCGGGGACGCACGCGCCGCAGTCGATGCACTCGACCGGGTCGATGAACAACTGATCGGCTCCGGCGAAGCCGTCTTCGTCCTTCTTGGGGTGAATGCAATCGACAGGACAGGCGTCCACACAGGCGGTGTCCTTGGTGCCGATACAGGGTTCTGCAATGATATAGGCCATCTCTGATTTCTCCGCGAAACTAAACTCTCGACGCTGATAGTAGCACAGGACCCCAAAGGCTGACTCGCCCATGCAGCACTGCGTTTTGCCATGCGGGAATCGGAAGGTTCATCTCCCTTTTCCTTCCCTGCTTTCCGTCCCGATTGCGAACCATCGGGCGAACCACGCTAAAAAAATGCCGGACGAGCCTGACCCGCTTATCGGGCTCTCGCCGCCCGCCGCTGAGCGAACTCCTGCGGTGTGGGAATGGGCGTCAGGCTGCGTCCGGCAAACATATCGCTGAAAAGAGCCACCAACTCGCCGTGAATGAGGCCGTTTGAGGCCAGTACCTCCCGGCTGTCGAGCTTGAAGTTGCCCCCGGAAAAGTCTGTCACACGGCCTCCAGCCTCTTCCACCAGCAGAATCCCGGCTGCCGTATCCCAGGGATTCAGGTTGAATTCCCAGAACGCATCCATGCGCCCAGAAGCAACGCAGGCCAGGTCCAGCGCGGCTGAGCCTGCCCGCCGCAGGCCGTGCGAGCGCAGCGTGAATTCGTGATAGAAGTGAACATTCGGACTGTCGTGCCGCTTCTGGCTGGGAAACCCCGTGGCCAACAGCGCCTCGGCCAGTTCCGGGGTGTGCGAAACCTGCATCGGCTTGCCGTTCAGCCAGGCGCCGCGACCTCGCTCGGCGGTAAAAAGTTCGTCCCGCATGGGATCGTAGATGACCGCGGCCACTAGCGTTCCGTCCTCGCCGGGCTTGATCCCCACAGGACGCTGTTCCAGACCCATCGAAACGCAAAACTGCGGCAGCCCGTGGGCAAAGTTGGTGGTCCCGTCCAGCGGGTCCACATACCAGCGAAATTCCGCTTCCAGCCGCTCCCGCGTCCCCTCTTCGCCGAAGACTCCATGCTCTGGAAAGGCCACGCCAAGCCGATCTTTGATCAGCTTCTCCGCCGTCCGGTCGGCCACCGTCACCAGGTCCACATCGCCCTTGTACTCCGTCTCCACGCCTTGAGCGAGGAACTCGCGCAGCCGTGCGCCCGCCTCCTCGGCAATGGCCGAGGCCTTGGGAACCCAGGCAAACTCCGGCCCCGGCGCGCCGCTCAAGATGCCACCTCAAGGGCAACCGAACTGTTTGAATCCGGACTCGTCGAACCCTCGGTCGTGGAAACCAAACTGCCCGAGACTGCACCGTTCTCCTTTGCCCCGCTCCCGCTCTCCGGCCGCGGAGCGCGCTTCCGTCCGGCCTCGGAGATGCTGCGGATCTGATGTTTGTAGATGAACAGGTTGGGCTGGCCCTCGCGCGTCAGACGCAGCATCGCGTCGTCGAAGTACTCGATCCATCCGCGCACGGTCTCGCCGTCGCGCAGCTTGATGGTGACGACGACCTGGCGGTCGCTGAGCGAGCGCAGATAAAGCGCCTCCTGTCCGGTTTCGCCCGGCGGAGGCGTCTTGGAGTGGCGGCGCGACGATAAAGGAGAGGTCATGCTGCCATTTTAGATGCAGGAGGGGACTGGCAACGCCGGCAACTGGGCAACTTTACAGCGACCGTTTTTTACTGAGGTACAGCGGCTGAAATGGCGATTTACGAAATTGCCAGTAACGCCTTTGGAATGAGAGATTTCAGGGCAAGAATACTGAAATGCTTATTCTGTACGGACGCCGATTCCTGTCCAGCAAGTTGCTGAAGGGAAACGGGCTTGGTGGGGTTTACAGGCGTACAGGGCGAAATTTCGCTCTTTTCCGGGGAGGGGCTGGCCGGGAGAGAGGGAGCGGGCGCGTTCGGGGTGGGGACGGCGGGCGGGGCTGCGGCACGGGCGGCGCGGGCGGCGGCCAAGCCAAATTGCGGCCGGCCGCCGGGGTAGCGCGCGGCCTTCACCGCTTCAGGCAGGGCAATGAGCAGAAACCTTACCATGTCGGTTACGGTGGTGTCGTAGTCGGCCGCAATCTTCCGCGTCTGGCGGTAGAGTTCGGGTTCGACGGCTACGGTGATGTTTCTGACGGTTCGCATGGTCCGGCTTTCGAGAGGCGTCAAGAATTCGCTCTATTGGTAGTGTGCGCCAAGGGGGAATAATTATCTGCAAAACAGCCTTTAGAGAACCTCTGATTCAGCTCGAACCTGACGCCGGCTGGATGGGGCGCCGGCGCGGGCGGTTGAGGGGTGTGGATTCCCACACTTTTCGCAAAGGACGCGAAAAGGATGGGGCGCCCGGCGCTTCTTCGCTCCGACCGGCACCGCAGGCCCCGCCGTTGCCAACCGCTCCAAATTGAGCGAAAGTGATATTCACAAGAGCTTTAGCGAGGCCGAACTTGGCGACTGCCCGGTCGCAGAGTCCGGCCAACCATGCTCGGTTTGAGATCACAGCTTGTGATCTCAAACCAGGAGGCGAAATGACCAGGGAAGGCGCCCTCGCACTGAAGCCGATTGAGAACCAAATCTTTCTGGTTCGCGGCCAGAAGGTTCTTCTCGACGCCGACCTGGCAACGTTGTATGGCGTAGAAGTCAAGGCGCTCAATCAGGCGGTCAAGCGGAACGAGGAGCGTTTCCCCCCGGATTTCGTCTTCCAGCTCACGGCCGAAGAGAACGAAGCTTTGAGGTCACAAACTGTGACCTCAAAGAGCAGCCGTGGAGGCCGCCGCTACGCGCCCTATGCCTTTACCGAGCACGGAGCCATCATGGCTGCGAGCGTACTCAGCTCCCCGCGTGCGGTGGAGATGAGCATCTTCGTGGTTCGCGCCTTCCTTCGCCTGCGTGAGACGCTCGCCACCCACAAGGCGCTCGCCGCCAAACTTGCCGAGTTGGAGCAACGGCTAGAAACAACCGACCACAAAATTGTCGAGATCGTCAAGGCGATCCACCTTCTCGCGATGCCGCCGGAGAAGCCCGTCCGGCGGATCGGCTTCCGGCCCGATGCGGTCTCCAAGCCGAAGATACTGGAGGCCGGCAAGGGTGCGAACGACATCAGCAGGCCGACGCCTCGGTAATGGGCCAATTTCCGGGTAGGCGACTAACCGCCCCGAGTTCAGAAAAGCTGGCCGCAGTCAGGCTGGAAAGGCGCATTGGGCTGTTGGCGTCAACCGAGGGTTACTTCCGGTTTGGCGGTGATTCAGGAGCAACAGTCAGCGCACAAGGATGCGGGCGACACTAACTGACCGCGACGAGCCGTCAATGTGGTCGAAAGCTACAGCATCATGATGCGGGTTCTGTAGGCTGCTTCGCTGGCGCGAGCGCGATCAAGGCTACGCCGATGACCACGAGAACGGCCACGCCTATCAGTTCTCCACGTGCAACCATGTTGCGACATGCCTGAGTGCCCATAATTGCGGCGTGAGCGAAACTGGACCATGCCGTGAAGGCGATCAGGCTTCGACTCTCCGATGGGTTGCGGATTGCCAGAAGCAGGAATACCCCGAGCGTGACGTAAAGGCTGAACATCATCGACGTCGCAGGGTCTCGTCGTATAAAGATCACCAAGGGGTAAGCTAAAGCCAAAAAGAGGATTCCCACCAGCGCCAGCACGATCTTCAGAGCCAGTTGTCGATTCATGTAAGCCTTCCCGAATACAATGCGGCCTTGTTCGTCTCGAATTCCGAGCGAGTCCAGGCGGTTGAGCAGCGTGATTCGAAGTCTAGCATGGACAGACTTGAGTCTTTTGAGCAGGAAACCGACTTTGACATGTGGATGATTCTAAACAACTTACAAGAAGTTGCTGCGATCCCAGGTCTGAAAATCCAGACCTGGGGCACCCATTCATTTGGGGCGGGTTGAGATGTGGGCCACCCGCCACCCATTCATTTGGGGCGGATTCAGATGTGGGCCACCCGCCAAAACTTGACGAAGCGTTGCTTCATGGCTGGGCACTCTACTGGGCAGGGAAAAAGCCGACGCAGAAATAATCTATGCGGCGCTGGATCGAGAGAATCACCGGGCGCCCTTGCTCTTCACTTCAACGTCGTGTTTCTATTTCTTCTCCTCGATTTGCACGTTGTGGGTTTGCGCGATCTGCTCAACCGCCTTTAGACGCTCTGCGAGGACACTCTCATCCTGTTTGGCGGCCTGCTGCAAGTTCGGATCCTGAGCCGACTCGGCCTCGGACTTGAAATCCTCCACGTCCTTGCGGTGATCCTCCGCAACCGCCTTGATATATTCTTCATCGAATTGCGGCCCGGACAGCGCTTCCAGCTTGGAAATCAGTTCTTTGTCCTTCTTGGACGGTTCTTTCGGCTTCTCGACGGAAAGCTTGTCCGCGATCGGCTTGAGCTGTTTGTCCAGCTTGGTGCGATCTTCCACCATTCTCTGTCCTAACTGCTTCACGTCGGGACTTTGCGATCTTTGCTGTGCCAACTGTCCCAGTTGCATTTCGGCCGCGTCACTTTCGAAGATGGATCTGACAAACGCCTGATCGGCGAAAGACGCTCCGTTGTTGGCGATCATCCCTTGGGCCGGATTTGTTTGTTGTCCCGGTTGTTGCATGGGCGTTTCGCTGGGCATGCCTTGTTGTGCCGCTCCGCCGGGCTGCATCTGAGCGAGTGCCGTTGCGCCCACTAGAAGGGTGGTCGCTGAAAAGGTAAAAATCCTTCTGTATGTTCGGTTTGCGATCATTCGAATGTTCTCCTTTGTCGTCTCGTATCGGAGATGCGAGAGTTGAAACCGGTGCGAAGTACGGAGCCGCCGAGCCGTTGGGTTTCTTCACCAACCGGTATCGGACTCGTCAGGGATTGTTCGATGCAGCAGATGGGGCAGCAGTTGCTCTGGACGGGCGGCAGGCAGGGAAACGCATCTGGCGGGTGGCCCACATCCGACCAATAAAAGTGGGCGCTCCCCATCTCGCTTTTGAGCAAGAAACCGGCTTTGGCCGGTGGATGATTCTAAACAAATTACAAGAAGTTGCTTAGGAGACGTGGGAGAGTACAAACCTCAGCCTACCGTTGCGTGTTTCACCGGCGGTTTTCAGTTTTTTTGACGAGTCAGAGTTCTCTGCGATCCAAGGTCTGACAATCCAGACTCTTCGGCAGGCTCAGAGCAGACTCTGGGGCACCCATTCATTTGGGGCGGATTGAGATGTGGGCCACCCGCAGGCTACGTTTCCGAGAGATCAATCCCGAATCCGCGCAATCACTTCCCCTTGCCCGGCGCATCCATGTAGTAGCCGGTCTTGTGGCGGATGTTGAAGGCGTCTGGCGCGGCTCGGGGGATGGTTATCTGGACCCGGTGGAAGCTTCGTCCCGGCTCCTGGTTGCGCGGATAATAACCCAGCAGGTATTGCGTGCGCAGGTCATCGCTGACCCGCGCAAAAGCCTTGTCCAGGCCGCCGTCGCTGACGTAGAAGCTCTTGCCGCCGGTCTGCTCGGCCAGGGTAATCAGCGCGTGCTCGCCGCCCAGGTCGCGGCCGGCGCTGGCTTCGATGGGCACGTCAATGATGGAGTAGATCATCACTTCGTTGCGCAGAGCCTGCTCCAGAGCCTGGGGGTACGTGGTGTTCTTGGCCGTGTCGCCGCCGTCTGAGACCAGCACCAGCACCTTGCGTCCCTCTCTCGGACCGAGCCGATCGGAACCCAGATAAATGGCATCGTAAAGCGCGGTCGCAAAATCGCTGTGCAACTGGCTCAGCCCGCGATCGATCAACGCCACCTTGTTGGTGAACGGCGTCAGCTCGTTGACATAGGTGGCGAACTGGAGCAGGCTCATCTGGTCCTGCGGGCGCATGATGGCATGGGCAAACCGGCGCGCCGCGTCCGCCTCGTCGGCCATATCCTTTTTCACGCTGCCGCTGGTGTCGATGGCCAGGGTGATGTTGAGGGGCAGCTCCGACTGCCGCTCGAAGACCGCAATCTGCTGCGGCCGGCCGTCTTCGGATACGGCAAAGTCGTCGCGCGCAAGGCCGCCGACAATGGTGCCGTTCTTGTCCGTCACGTTCACAAAAAGGTTCACCAGCTTCACGTCCACATGAAGCGTGGTCTCTTGCGCGTGTAAAGCGAGAGACGCCAGGATGAGCATTGACCAAGCGCCTGCACGGCGAAAGAATTGGGCCGCTTTCCACCCCAGCGACAACGACCCGTCGCTGGGAACCCCGGCTTTGAAAGGGCACGGCTTCAGCCGTGCCGAAGGAGCGGGAAGAACAATCACGGCTTTAGCCTCCGAGGGAATGCAATTGGTTGAGAGAACCTTCCCTCGGGGGCTAAACAGGCTGCGGAAAAAGGCCCGAATTCAACCGAAATATCCGAAAAACATACCGCAGGGGCTGAAGCCCGTATTGATTCTGCGGCACTTACGGCACGACTAAAGTCGTGCCCTGACGCTTCCTGCGCCCCCGAACGAGGTTTTCCGCAACCTGTAAAGCCCGCAGTTCCTTTTCTGTGCTTGGCGGCACGGCTGAAGCCGTGCCCTTTCAAAACATTGCTCGTGTCTCGGAGGCTCATACGGCTGAAGCCGTGCCCTTTCAAAGCTCGGGGACCGCAAGTCTTACTCCTCATGCGAAGCCTCCGGCGGCGCTACGGCCAGGCTTTCGGGAAACGGCTCACCCGCGGCCCACACGGCGCCGTCCACAAAGGTCTCTTTCTTCCAGATGGGAACCGTCTTCTTGAGCGTGTCGATCAACCAACGGCAGGCCTCGAACGCCTGCGCGCGGTGTGCTGAGGCCACCACGATGAGCACGCTGGTCTCGCCCACCTGAAGCCGGCCCAGGCGATGAATCATCGCCACCTGGCGCACGCCAAAGCGGGTTTGCGCCTCAGTAGCCAGTTCCCGCATCTGCTTTTCCGCCATTTCCCGGTAGGCCTCGTAATCCAGGTGGAGCGTCTGACGGCCGCGCGTATGGATGCGAACGATGCCGTCAAAGACAACAACGGCGCCATCTTCGCCGCGCTTGATTGACTCGATGATTCTCTGCGCATCAATGGGCCGGAACGTCAATCCTGTAAATGCCGCCAACCCTGGGGCGCTGAGTACGGAGAAGTCGAGGTCGTCTTCGCTTCCGCCGGAAACAGGCGGCAACAAGCCCACTTCATCGCCCTCGCGCAGCACATGGGATGTGGTGGCATACTCGGCATTCACGCTGACGGCGATGCCGCGCAGAAGCTGCTCGGGCTGGCCCGTGGTCAGCAGGGCCAGCAACTCCGCCACCGTTGCGCCCTCTTGCAACTCGACCATGGCCGGGGAAGAGCCCAGCCAATCTTTCAACACGCCAAAGGGGAGAACTCGCACTTCGATCATCAGAAGAAAAGAATACCGCCTGCCGGTTAGACGCAGCAGGCGGCATTCGGTCGGAGGATCGTCCCAGGCCCGGTTCAAACCAACTTGTAAAGGAAACCGGTGGGCGTGCCCCACAGGTTGCGAGCCCGGTCCTCATAAAAGATGCTGAACTCGATGCCGGCCATATCGTAGTCGAAGAGAGGAACGCGGTCGAAGGTATAGTCGCCGCGCACCGAATACTCATCGCCGCTACAGTCGATCATGAGCGTATCGCCGGTGGAAAGCCGCTCAGGATGTGTCAGGAGCATGCTGACAAAGGCAAAGACGCCGAGGCCAAACTCATTGCCGGCCATGGCCACGCGGGTGCGGCGGGCGGAGGAGCCGCGATGAAGCATGCCAGCCTGCGCGCCAACGACGAGTATGTCGTTGCCTTCCTGCTGCTCGCCGAGAATCTTTTCCGCCAACTGCGATCGCTCGCTTTGGCGCAAATACGTCGGACCTAAACGCCCGATAATGCGATTCTGGAACTTGCGCTTCGTGGCCAACACCCCCAGCACCATTTCCACTGCTGCACTGTAAGTGGGCGCCAGCGCCTGCCACCGCGGAATGGCAAACCAGGCTTCGGCGCCCTCCGGCAACGGCCTGCGGCCCAGCTTCTCGTGGCAGCTCCCCAGGCTCGGAAAATTCTTCTTGAGCTCCGTCACCTGGGCTTCAACCGGCCGCACCCGGTAGGTGGGTGGATAGACGCGATTCGAGCCTACTTCCTCATCCTTGTACTTGTCGCTCACGGTGTGACGGTGGATGATCTCCACCACCGCGCCGGCGACCTCTCGCTTGAGCTTCTTGTCCATGTCCAGGACCGCCTGCGCACTGTGCCGGTCCAGTTGCTCGATGGCGGTCTTGTAAGCATCCTGCACCGCTTCGCCGAGAAACTCCTGGAGCATCTTGTTCTGTTGCTCTGTCGTGTTTCCTGAAAGCTGCAAAGGAACCAGCAGATGGGAGATCGCATTTGGGTTTAGTTGTGAGGTCGCCATGGTCACCGCGCTCCGCGCGTCTCCGCGCAATCGATTCTTTGACCCTTATCGGCACAATCAAGGATTTCAAGAGAGCGAAGTCACTGAAGGTGCTCTTTTTTGGAACATAGGCGCGGAGGCTGGGTCTCGAGGGCCGACGCATGACGGCCGTATCGCGGGATTGGTCAGAACACGGGAATGGGGAGAGCCCACGGCTTCAGTGTGCCCTCCCCATTGTCTTCATGCGTAAAGATCGAGCGAATCGCAGCTTACGCCACGGCGCCAACCGCAGTCTCGACCCCTTGGGACATGGTTTCCGGCAGCGCATCCGGCCGGGCCTTCAGCAGCGGCAACGCTACGGCAAGCACGTCCTCGATGCGGCTGGCATAGTGCACCGTGACCCCCTCCATCAGCTCCGGCGTCAGGTCTTCTTCCACGTCCTGGCGGTTTTCCGCGGGCAGGATGATGGTCTGCACTCCGGCGCGGCGTGCGGCAAGGAACTTCTCCTTGATGCCGCCCACCGGCAGCACGTTGCCGCTGAGGGTGATCTCGCCCGTCATGGCCGTCAGCGGACGCACCGGCGTATCGGTCAACAACGAGGCCAGAACCGTGGTCATGGTGACTCCCGCTGAAGGTCCGTCCTTGGGAATCGCTCCCGCCGGCACGTGAATGTGCAGGTCGATCTCCTTGGTAAAGTCCTCGGCCAGCCCCAGCTTGGCGGCGTTCGACCGAACCCAGGTCAGCGCGGCCTGCATCGACTCCTGCATCACCTCGCCGATCTGTCCGGTCATGGTAAAGCCGCCCTTGCCCTTCATNNCCGGCCGGCGTCCAGGCCAGCCCAACCGCCACGCCCGGCCGCTTTACCCGCTCCGAGACTTCGGTCTCCACGCGTACCTGAATGCCGCCCAGGAACTCCTTGAGCACTTCGCGCGTCACCACCAGCTTGGTCGCATTGCCTTCGACCACGCGCCGGGCTTGCTTGCGGCAAACGGTGCCCAAAACCTGCTCCAGCTTGCGCACGCCCGCTTCCCGCGTGTAGTGCCGCACCAGGTACCGCAAAGCGTCCTCGGGAAACTCGATCTGCTCCGGGGTGATTCCGTTCTCCCTGATCTGGCGCGGAATCAGGTAGTTGAAGGCAATATGCACCTTCTCCTCTTCGCTGTAGCCTTGCAGGAAGATCAGCTCCATCCTGTCCAGCAGCGGCGGCGGCACCGTATCCAGCATGTTGGCCGTGCAGATGAACAGGACCTTGGATAAATCGAACGGCACGTCCAGGTAGTTGTCGCGGAAGGTGTTGTTCTGCTCGGGGTCCAGCGTCTCCAACAACGCGGAGGCCGGATCGCCGCGGAAATCCCTGCCCAGCTTGTCGATTTCGTCCAGCATGATCACCGGGTCATTGACCTCGGCCCGCCGTATGCTCTGAATGATTTGACCGGGTAAAGCGCCAATGTAAGTCCGGCGATGGCCGCGAATCTCGGCCTCGTCGTGCATGCCGCCCAGGGAGATGCGCTGGAACTTCCGGCCCAGGGCTCGGGCGATAGACCGGCCCAGGCTGGTCTTGCCCACCCCAGGGGCTCCCACAAAGCACAGGATCGGCCCCTTCATGTCCGGCTTCAACTCGAGGACGCTCAGGTAGTCCAGAATGCGATCTTTTACCTTCTTCAGCTCGTAGTGGTCCTCGTCCAGAATCTCCTTGGCCTTGCCGATGTCGATCTTCGACCCCGAACTCTTGGCCCAGGGCAGAATGGCAAGCCACTCGATGTAGTTGCGGGTCAGCGAGTAGTCGGCGGCCATGGGAGACATCCGCGACAGCCGCGTCAGCTCCTTGACGGCCTCTTTCTTCACGTCTTCAGGCATTCCGGCGGCATCGATCCTCTGGCGCAGCTCCTCGGTCTCGCGCTGGCCCTCGTCCTGCTCTCCCAATTCCTTCTGAATGGCCTTCATTTGCTCGCGCAGATAGTAGTCCCGCTGCGACTGCTGCACCTGATCCTGCACCTCGGTTTGGATCTTGGTGCGCAGTTGCTGCACCTCGATCTCCTTGGCCAGGTGCTTGTTCACCAGTTCCAGCCGGTCCACGATGCCCGGCGTTTCCAGCAGTTGCTGCTTGTCGTCGGTGGTCAAAAAAGGCAGTGAAGAGGCGACAAAATCCACCAGCCGGCTCGGCTCCTCAATGTTGGCGGCAATCGTCCTGAGCTCGTCGGAAAGCGTCTGCGATTCGGAAACAATCTGCTGGAACTGCCCGATCACGTTCCGCACCAGGGCTTCAATCCCCGCAGTGGAGGCCGGTTCAGTCTCCTTCAACGTCTCGATCTCAGCCACCATGAAAGGCTCGGTCTGCGAATAGCGCACCAGCCGCACGCGCTCTATACCCTCGGTGAAGACAAACCGGCTCTGGTTAGGCATGCGCACCACTTTGTGCACCGTGGCCAGCGTGCCCACCGCGTGCAGATCGGCAGGTTTGGGCGAGTCCAGCCTTGGGTCCAGTTGCGCCGTGACAATGATGGTCCGTTCCTCGCCCATCGCTTCGATCAACTGGATGGAGCTCTCTCGGCCTACTGTCAATGGCAAAACGGCGTGGGGAAACAATACGGTGTCCCGCACCGGCAGAACGGGAATCCTGCGCACTCCAGGGGTATTCTTTCCCGATGCATCCTTGGTGGGCGGCGAAGTTAAGGTCTGGCTTGACATTGAGTGTCCTCGTATCAACTTTTCTTAATTAGACAGCGCAGGCTTTGAAAAGTTTCAGGAATCTGTTTCCCAGGGGGCGATTTCCCCTCACTTCCTCGACCCGCGTCTGCCTCCCGCGCCTGTGAAGATACGGTCAGGCGCCCGGCGAGGTTCCCCTTCCCGCGCCGTAAGCCGGTATAGTGCCCGGCCACACCCCGTACGGCCAGTCAACAGGACTGAGGACCGCTGCAAGCTTGGATGCGCAGTTGCTCGAATGGTGTATCGACCAAAGCCGCTGGAAGGTGAGAAAAACGGGACGGACAGAGAAAGCTTCCGCACCGGACCGGCGGCCAAGCCAGGGCAACCCAGCTGGTTCAGCCCCGATCGGACCCGCCTTCCTCGTTTTTGATGGCCGATTCGATCTGTTCCCACAATTCGTCTGGCGGTTCCACAATGGGGAATAACTGGCGGGCAGCCTCGGCGATGGTCTCCAGATCGGCGAGCAGAGCGCGGCAAAGCTCGCAACTCCGCAAATGAGGATGCTCGGCGATCTGTTCGCCCGAGCCGATCAACTCCGGCAACTGGGCCTGAAATTCGGCGCAGCTCAAAATGTTGGTGTCTTTTTTCATCGCCGAGCCTCCTGCCGCGAAGAGATGCGCAGGGCATCGCGCAGCTTCAGCCGCGCCTTGTGCAACTGAGACTTGCTGTTGCCGACCGAGCACTCAAGCATCGAGGCAATCTCGTTATGCTCATATCCCTCGATGTCGTGCAGGACAAAGATGAGCCGATAGCCCGCCGGCAGATCGTCGACAGCGCGCCCCAGAGCCAGCCGGTCGATGGCGCCGGCCAGAGTGAGATCGCGGGAGCCGAAGCTGCGTCCGGGCCGATCCTCAGCCGAGGGGTCCATGGCTTCATCCAGGGAAATCAACGACAAGCCCTTCTTTCTGAGATGCATGAGCACGACATTGATGGCCAGGCGGTGCAGCCACGTGGAGAATGCCGAGTCGCCGCGAAAGGTCGCAATCTTGCGGTGCAACTGGAGAAAAGCCTCCTGGGTCAGATCTTCAGCTTCCGGAATATTGCCCACCATCCGCAGGCATAAAGAATAGATGCGCCTTTTGTGCAATGAGTAGAGTTGGGCAAAGGCTTGATGGTCGCCGGCCTGGGCACGGAGCAATGCGTCGGCCTCGCTGGAACTGGGCGAAGCCGTGCGCGCGAAGGTCGCTGAAGGCGGCGTTGAAACCATTGCGGCCGCCTCCCCCGCAGACGCCTGCGGAGCCGGATCAGGCAACTGCGTCTGGGATCTCGAGTGGGGCATGCGCTTCCTTGGCGGTGAGGAATCACTTCCGCGGCACGGCGCTGCTGCGCCAGCCATTATTCCTCGTTAGTATAGGTTACAGCGCTTGCGTTGGCGGTGCTCCAGCGAACATCGCTTCAGCGGTGTCCCGCATCCCACTGTCAGATGCGGTACTTTCACAAAACGGGCTTGGTTTCCCGCATTTTTTGGGAGAGCGATGATCTTCAGGACGAAGCAGGGAGCGGTTCGGTGTGGGATTCTGCTCGCATGCGTTGTTGTCTTCGGGATCAAAGGCGGAATCGAAGGCTGGAGCCAAAGCGCGTCCCAGAGCGCGGCCCAGGCCGGCGGCGGCGCCGTCAGCCAGGCTCCGCCTTCCGCGGCCGGCCCCTCCACCACAGCCTTGCCAGCAACATCCGCGCGGTCTGAAGCCGAAGCGAACTCCCTTGCCCAGTGGAAAGGCTTGCCGGTGCGGCAAATCTCCTTTGAAGGGGTTGGCGCCGCCCGCCTTTCCCCGCTGCCGGGCCATCTTGCCCAGGCCGAGGGAAAGCCGCTGGACCCGGAAGACCTGCGGAAGAGCCTGCGCCAGCTCTTCGCCACCGGCCTTTTCGAAACCGTCCAGGTAGCGGGATCTCGCCAGCAGGACGGCGTGGCCCTCGTCTTCCAGGGGACTCCGCGCACGTTCATTGGAACCGTCACCGTGGACGGAGCCAAGGGCGCAACCCTGAATACGCAGCTTCAGCGGGCCAGCCAGCTCGCGCCCGGCGCCCGCTTTACCCAGGCCAAACTGAGCCGGGCGCTCGAGCAGATGCGCCAGACGCTGGCGCGAAACGGCTTCCACCAGCCGACGATCACCCAATCGATGACGCCTCACCATGAAGAGCAGTTGCTGGACATCGCCTTTCAAGTGGCGAGTGGCCCGCAGGCCCGCGTGGGAACGGTCCAGGTTACGGGCGACTCGGGGATGACCGCCGACGAATTCCGCCACCACGCCCACTTGAGAACCAATGCGCACGTGGACCACGATACCGTGAATCGGGCCCTCGCCGGGGTCCTCAAGTTCTACCGGGCCCAGGAGCGCCTGGAGGCTGAAATCAAGCTCGAATCCGAGCTGTACGCCGCAGACGCCAGGAAATCCAACTTCCGGTTTTCCGCCAGCCGGGGTCCCCTTGTGAAAGTGCTCGTCGAAGGGGCCAGCATCAGCTCCGAGCGCACGAAACACGTAATTCCCATCTTTGAGGAGGGCACCGTGGACGACGACCTGCTGAACGAAGGCAATCGCCGGCTTCGGGACTACTACCAAAGCCAAGGCTTCTTCGACGTCAAAGTGGATCACGAGGTGCAATCCACCAGCGCCGAGAAGGTTTCGATTCTCTACAAGGTGAGATTGGGCCCTCGGCGGCGGCTTGAGCGGGTGTCGGTCGCGGGAAACCACTACTTCGACTCCGCGACGCTGAAGGAACTTCTCAGCGTCCATGCCGCCGATGCCATCGACCGCCATGGCGCCTACAGCCAGGCGCTGGTTTCCGCCGATATGAGCGCCTTGCAGGCGGTCTACCAGAACAACGGCTTCTCGAAGGTCAAGATCACCCCGGAGACCAGTACCCCTGAAACCAGTGCGGCAGATCCGAGCGCGCCATCGAGCGGCGCGGCCGCCGGGAATGCGGGCGCCAGAGCCAGGACGGCTCCGCTCACCCTGGTCTACCGCATCCAGGAGGGCGAACAGCAGCGAGTGGGAACGGTTCGGATTGAGGGAACCGTGGATGTCAATGCAAAAAGACTTTTCCTGCTGCTGAATACCACGCCGCGGCAGTTGGTTTCGCCCCAGAACCTGGCCGGGGACCGCGACGCTCTATTGACCGACTACATGAGCCGCGGCTTCGAGCAGGCGCGTGTCGATGTGACCCAGCAGATTGAACCGGCCGACGCGGGAAAGGTTGACGTGGTCTTTCATATCACCGAGGGTGCGCAGATCTTTGTTCGCAATGTGCTGCTCACGGGGCTGCATTACACGCGTCCGGCCACTGTGGCGCGGGCCATCACGCTGCACCCCGGCGACCCGCTGAACGAAACCGCGCTTCTTGACACGCAGCGCAATCTCTACGAATTCGCTCTCTTCAACGAGGTCGATACGGCGGTCGAGAATCCCACTGGCGACGAGACCTACAAAACGATCCTGCTGCAAGCGGTGGAGGCAAGGCGCTGGGTCTTGACCTATGGCTTCGGATTTGAGGCGCAGACCGGAACCCCGCAATACAACTGCGGCGGCATCATTGCCAGCGGCGCCGTATGCAATCCCAACGGAAAGACGGGAGTCAGCCCCCGCGTGCTGGCGGACATAACCCGCAACAATCTCTTTGGCCGCGAGCAATCGGCCTCGCTGCAGGGCACCTACGGGTTGCTTGAACAAAAGATCAACTTGCTCTTCCAGGATCCGCACTTTGAAGGCAACCGGAACATCGGGCTTGCTGTATCCGGCGGCTACGCCAACAGCCTGGATGTGACCACCTACGTGGCTTCAAAGCTCGATGCCGGCTTGCGCTGGACTGAGAACTTCCTCACCCCGGGCTCCGTCTTCTCCAAAGCCAACACCTTCATCTATGAATTCAATTTCCGCCGCGTGAAGGTTGAGGCAGACAGCCTTCAGGTTGCCCCCGGCGAAATCGCGGAAGAGTCCACGGCGGTTCGCGTGGCGGGTCCTTCGCTCACCTGGATTCGCGACACGCGCGACTCGCCTCTCGACGCCCATCGCGGCACGGATACCACCTTCCAGGATTTCCTCTCTGAAAAAGCCTTCGGCGCCCAGGCTGCGTTCAACCGCCTCGACGTGTCGAACTCCAGCTATTACAGCTTCGACAAGGGCCGCTACGTGCTGGCCCGGAATACCCGCTACGGCCAGGAGCGGGCCTTCGGCACGCCTCAGGACGAGCTGATTCCGCTCCCTGAACGGCTCTACGCCGGTGGAGCTACTTCACTGCGCGGTTTCTCCATCAATGCCGCGGGTCCCCGCGATCCCGCGACCGGATACCCCATCGGCGGCGCGGGTGCGCTGATCAACAGCACCGAGTTGCGCTTGCCGCCGCCTACTCTTCCCTGGCTCGGAGACACGGTCAGCTTCGTGCTCTTCCACGACATGGGCAACATTTTTACCAACGCTTCAGATGCCTGGGCCAGTGCCCTGCGAGTCCGCCAGCCCGATCGCGACACGTGCAAGAACACAACCCTCAAGAACGGCCCGGATAAGCCACCGGGGGTGGTAACCTCGACGGGCTGGCAGGGTGGGTGCAGCTTCAACTACTTCTCGCACGCAATCGGAGTGGGTCTGCGCTACCATACACCGGCAGGGCCCATCCGGCTGGACTTCAGCTATAACCTGAACACACCGATCTTTCCGGTGCCGTATAACTACTCGCTTTCGAATCCGGCCTCCGCGCCCACCGTAGGCGAGGCCAGCCATTTCAACTTCTTCTTCAGCCTGGGGCAGACCTTCTGATGAGCTACCGGCCCTCATTCCGGCTCAAGACCCCGCCTGCAATGGCCTGGCTGGGCACTCTGCTGGCACTTATGGCCATGACCTTTGCCGTACCAACGCAGGCCTTCGCCCAGGCGCCCACTGAGCCTGTCGTCCTTGACCGAGTGGTCGCCGTCGTCAACAACCATGCCATCCTGGCCAGTGACCTCGACGACGAGATCCGGCTCTCGGTTCTTGATCCTGGTCGAGGCGGCCTCGGCAATCTGACCCGGAAGAAGGCTCTTGACCAGTTGATCGCCCGCTCCCTCATCCAGCAGCAGATCCGCGAGGAGGACATGCAGGCCTCCGATCCCCCCCCGGCCGAGGTCGATGCCCGTCTGGCGGAGATTCGCAAGCAACTCCCAGCCTGTGTCCGCCAGAACTGCGCCTCGGACGCCGGGTGGAATGCTTTTCTTGCCGCCCATGGCTTGACGCCCGAGCGAGTCCGGACCTATCTGCGCTACCGCGTTGAGATCCTGCGCTTCATCGAAGAGCGCTTCCGCCAGGGGATTCACATTCCCCCGCAGGATATCGAGACCTACTACCATGACACGCTGGCGCCCCAGTACACCAAGGGCGAAGCGGTTCCGCCGCTCGACCAGGTGTCCACCCGCATTCAGGAGATCCTCCTTCAGCAGCAGGTCAATATTCTCTTTGACGGGTGGCTCCAGAACCTGCGCAAGCAGGGCGAGATTGAGGTGCTTGATCCGGCTCTCGAAACTCCGGAATCCCAGAGCAGTCCCCAGGGCGGCGCCGATTTGGGCGCCCAGGACGGGAAAGGAAAAGGAAGCCAATGAGCGAGCACGAATCCAGGCCCGAAACCACGCTTCCAGTTCCTCCCGAGCCGTCCCCACCCCCGGCGCGGAGCCGCCTGCGGCGTTTCTTCCTGCGTCATGTTCCTCTCACGATGGCCGGCGCGGCACTTCTTCTTGCAGTTGCCGCCGTGAGCCTTTTCTTCTGGGCCAGTTCAGCCCAAGGGGAGGGCCTTGTCCGCAAGCGGCTCGTGGCCTTGCTCGAACAGGCGACCGGCGGACGCGTCGAAATCGCCACCTTCCACTGGCATCTGCTCAACCTCGAGGCCGATGCAGGCGGCCTGGTCATTCATGGCCTCGAAGCGCCGGGCGAGGTCCCCTACGCCCAGGCCGAAAACCTGCGGGTTCGCTTTACCCTGCTGGGCTTCTTCAGCCCGCGCATTCTTCTGCGCGAAGCCGATGTCTCCCAGCCCGCATTCCACTTCATCGTGTATGCCGACGGCTCCACCAATCAGCCTCAGCCACGCAATCCGCGGAAACCAGGCAAATCCGCGCTTGACACCTTCTTCGATCTACAGGCAGGCCACGCTTCAGTGCAACAGGGCGTCCTGCACTATGAAGACCGCGCCGCGAACTTCGACTTGCAGAACCGCTGGATCCCGCTCAACTTCGAGGCCGACGATGTTTCCCTCCTCATCAGCTATATCCCCGCGGCGCTGAATGCGCCTGAGGCTTATCGCATCGCGGCCGGCGCCGCGGACCTGAACATGTCGCGGGGCAAGGCCAAGCCGATGAATGGAACCATGCAGGCCACTCTCGATCTGACCCGCGATGGGGTCAATCTTCGATCCCTGCGCATCACCTCCAGGGCGCCGGCAACCTCCCATTCAGCCTTCCATTCAGGGACGGGCAACGCAACCGAAGACCACGCCGTGGAAATCTCCGGCACACTCGAAGACTTTGCCCATCCCCGCTGGCAAGCCAAGGCCGTGGGCGATCTGGACATGAAGATCCTGGACCCCGTCTTCGGCTATCCCTTTGCGCCCGAAGGCGTTGCCCATCTTGACCTCGATGGCGCGGGCCATGCGGGAGAATTCCGCGCCGATGGCACCGTTCATATCGATGGCGGCGCCTACATTCAACCGGGCGTTGACGCAACGGGCGTGCGGCTGGATGCGCATGTCCATGCCGACGCAAAGCAGTTGCTGATTACATCGATCGTCGCGCGCCTTCGCCAGGGCGGCCAAATCGACGGTGAGATTCAACTGACCCCCTGGTTGGCTCCCATCCCCGGCGCGGCGGCCCTGCAGCCGTCAGGCATTCGCAACCTGCGCGCCGCCCCCAGCCAGAATCCTGCCCGGACAGTTGCCGCTGTTGTCCATCCTCCGCCGGTTCCCGTCCCCATGAACGGCAAGGTGACGGCCCAATTCAAAGACGTTGCCCTGGACGCGGTTCTCGATATCGTGGGCCAGGGACCTTTTCAGCGCCTGGGACTCGACACTCGCATCAACGGTCCGGCCACCGCCTCATGGTCCAACGGAGACGTTGATACCGTCGTCGTGGGCGCCACGTTCAGCCTGAGCCCCTCCGCACAGGGTGTAAAGAATGAGACTCCCGCCACCGGGTCCCTCGATGCGACTTATACCCAGCACGACGGGGCCGTCGATCTGCATAAACTCGAGGTGCGCACGCCCGCCAGCCAGTTGCAGGCTCAAGGCCATCTGGGAGCTTTTCCGCTGACCAGCCCCTCGGCATTTGCCGTCAAATTCCATTCTCGAAATCTTGACGAATTCGACACCGTGCTGCGCGACCTGGGTTTGAATCGCAATGGCAAGTCGGGAACAGCGGCATTACCCGCGGCTTTGACTGGGCAGGTTGATTTTCTCCGTGGAACCTGGACCGGCTCGCTTGTCGATCCGCATCTGGCGGGAAACCTGAAGGCCACGCAACTGGGCATCGAGATGCCGCCCCTGACCGGCGGCAAACTCAATCAGCCGGGAACGGCCCGGCTCGTCCATTTCGATTCGGTCGAGGCCACGGGCAGCTATTCGGCTGAGCGGATCGCGATCGATCGCGGCCTCCTGCGCCGCGGAAAGGCCGAAATCACCCTGAATGGGACGCTCGATGCAGCGCCCGGCAGACTATCGGCGCCGGCATTCGACGCCAACTCCGTGCTGCATGTCCGCCTTCAGGCTGGCAAGGTTGACCTTGACGATGTACAGGCGCTGACTGGCCAGAATCTTCCGCTCACCGGCGTAATTGACGCGCAACTCCAGGCTGACGGGCCCGTTCGTGCCCTCGGCGGCTCAGGATGGGTCGAGGTGGACGGCGGCAGCGTCTACGGCGAGCCGGTGACCCGCTTCCGCGCCCAGGGAACGATGACCAACGACCTGATCAAGCTGGCTTCGGTCACGGTCAGCGCACCGGCCGGCAATCTCTCCGCCAAGGGAAGCTATGACTTCAAAGGCCGCCACTTCCAGATGGACGCCAAAGGGGCCGGCATCGATGTGGCGAAAATCGAGAGTCTGCGCCGCCAAGGGGTCGAACTCACCGGCAAGCTGGGGTTCACGGTCCTCGGCTCAGGTACGCTCGACGACCCACGCCTCGATGCCCACGCAACCCTCAGCCCGCTGGCCCTCGCCGGAGAACCCCTTGGCGGCCTGGACCTTGTGGCTCACACCTTTGACCGATCCGTAACCTACAACGCAACAACCCGGCTGGAGGGCGCCGAACTGAACATTCACGGGCAGACCGCTCTGAACGGCGACAACGCCACACAGGCTGAGCTCGTATTCTCCCGCTTCAACATCAGCGGCCTGCTAAAAGCGGCCCACGTCCAGGGACTTACCGGCGAGTCCGCGCTAGCCGGCACGGTCACCATCGAGGGTCCCCTCGCGCACCCCGAGCAGCTCCGTGGAGAGGCCAAACTCGACCAGTTGGCGGTCACGCTTGCCGGCGTCCACCTGGTGAGCCAGGGAAGCGTCCACGCCACTCTGGCCAACGCCCGCATCAAACTTGACCCCCTTCACGTCACTGGAGAAGAGACCGACCTCCACGCCCAGGGCAGCCTGGCCCTGAAAGACAAACAGCAACTGGACTTTGCCGCCAGCGGCTCCATCAACCTGAAACTCGCGGAAACCCTCGATCCCGACCTTACCGCCGCCGGGACCACCACCTTCCAGGTTGAAGCGCACGGCCCGTTGAAGAATCCAGGCTTGCAGGGACAGATCGAATTCCAGAACGGATCCTTATCCCTCGAAGACATTCCCAACGGCCTCAGCCAGTTGCACGGCACTCTGGAGTTCAACCAGAACCGGCTGGAGGTCAGATCGCTCACCGCCATGAGCGGCGGCGGCCTGTTGAGCGTGGCCGGTTACCTCGCCTACCAGCACGGCATCTACGCCGACCTCTCGGTCACCGGCAAGGGAATCCGCATTCGCTATCCGCCCGGAGTCAGTTCCCTCGCCGACGCCACTCTGCACCTGCAAGGTCCGCAGAGCAACCTGTCGCTCGGCGGCGACGTGATCGTCACCCGCTTCTCCGTCAGTCCCGACCTGGATGTCGCCGCCCTGGCCGCGCAGGCCAACTCCGTCCAGGCCATCGCGCCGCCGGACGCGCCCTCGAATCACATCCGGCTCGATGTCCATGTGGTTTCATCGCCGCAGTTGAACTTCCAGAACGCCTACGCCAAGCTGGCCGGAGACGTGGACCTGCGCCTGCGCGGCACCGTCGCCTCGCCCTCGCTGCTGGGCCGCGTTTCCATCACGGAGGGCAGCGCCACCATCGCCGGAACCCGCTACGAGCTCCAGCGCGGAGACATCTTCTTCACCAACCCGGTGCGCATTGAACCCTCCATCGACCTCAACGCAACCGCCCGCGTCGAAGACTACGACATCACTCTCGGCATGCACGGAACACTCGCGAATCCGGCCATCTCCTGGCGCAGCGATCCCCCGCTTCCCGAGGCCGACGTGGTGGCTCTGCTGGCCCTTGGCCGCACGGAAAACCAGCAGCGCCTCTACACCCAGCAGCAGGAACAGTCCCTCGCCAATCCCACCACCAACACCCTGCTTGGCGGAGCTCTTAACGCCACCGTCAGCAGCCGCGTGCAAAAGCTCTTCGGCGCCGGCTCCGTCAAAGTGGACCCCAACTACCTCGGCGCCTTGGGCAACTCCACCTCCCGCATCATCGTCGAGGAGCAACTCGGCCGCAACCTCACCCTCACCTACGCCACCAACGTCGACACCACCGGCCAACAGTTGATCCAGGCTGAAGTCGCCATCAACCGCAACGTCTCCCTGCTCGTGGCCCGCGACGAATCCGGCGTGTTCTCCATGGTCATCAAATTCACCCGCCGCTTCCGATAAGAGTTCAGGGATCAAAGAAAATCCCGGGTGCCCCTGGTCTCGGTTTTGAGACCTGGGATTCGACCCCCATGCATCCCGTGACCTTTCCCGCGAATCTATGTCTATACCGGAAGAACGGCAACCCGCCCCAGGGTGCTCCGCTTGCTTGACGTTTGGGAGTCCAAACAACCCTCGGCGGGTTGCCGCAACGCTCATGCAGCATCATCGAGGAGATTTTCAAATGAATAAAAAGATTCGCACTACCAAAGCTGCAATCCTTGCAATCACGCTTGCCGGAACCTTTTTGAGCCTTCCGCACGCCTCCCTGGCCGCGTCCCAGGCTTCCAGCCCAGCCGCGCAGGCCCCGGACGATGCCGCCGCCGCCCGCGAACTCCAATCCAAACTGAACAAATCGCAGTTCAAGGATCTGAAAATGGACGTTCAGAATGGCATTGCAACGCTGTCCGGCACCGTGGGTCTATACGAGTACAAGGCCGATGCCGACAAGCGCGCCCACAAGGTGGAAGGAGTCACGGCGGTTCGTAACGACATTGCGGTTGCCGGACCCAACGTACCCGACCAGCAACTGCAAGCCAAACTGGTCGAAAAGCTTGAATACGATCAGGTCGGCTATGGGAACGTCTTCGACGCCATCAGCCTGGGCGTCCAGAACGGCGTCGCCACCCTCGGCGGCCATGCGCTCAACTACGTGGCCAGAGACTCGGCCCTGGCCCTGATCAGTACCTATCCCGGAGTCAAAGACGTAGTCGACGATATCCAGGTAGATCCCCCTTCTCCCATGGACGACGGGATCCGCATGGCAGAGTACCGTGCCATCTACGGCTATGCGTTCTTGAACAAATATGCCGTCGATCCCGCAAAGACCATACGCATTACCGTCCAGAACGGCCGTGTCCAGCTTGACGGCATCGTCGACTCACAGGCCGACAAGGAAGTCGTCTTCATACGCGCCAACGGCGTTCCCGGCGTCTTCAGCGTGAAGAATAACCTGCAAGTCGCCAACCAGCCTTCCGAGTCCCCGAAGCAAGCCACGATCAAGTAGGCTCATCTGGATTTCGAGCCATTCGCCAGGCCACGGAGAAGTCCCCCCCTCCGTGGCCGCTCTTTTTTGCGCCCCAACAGACTGGCCCATCAGACTGCAAGCTGCCCATCGGGATTCGAGCCTCGGTTCATCCCCGGACATTCACACATTTGTAACGACAAACCGCGTTTTATTCCTTACACTTATCCCACTATGGCCATCGACGCCCCTCTGACCATCGAACGCAAGCAAGGCAAAGATTCCGGCACGGTGATCTTCCGCCTCACCGGACCCCTCACCCTGCGCAACATGTTCGACTTCCAATCGCTATTGCGAAGCGCCGAGCCGCCGTCCGTCACCATCTTCGACCTGACCGATGTGCCCTACATGGATTCCACAGGCATGGGCATGGTTGTCAATCACTATGTCCGGTGCAAGGGCAAAGGCGTCCAACTGATTGTCGCGGGAGTGAGTTCACGCGTCCTGGAACTGTTCAAGCTCACCCATGTGGACAAGGTCATTCCCCTCGCCGCCACAGTTGAGGAAGCGGAAGCCCGCGGCTGATCGCAAGCCAGTCCGCCCGTCCACCGTTCCCCCTCCGCCCTTCAAGCACACGGTTCCCGGCGCTCAAGTAAACTGGAATCAACCATGCCAGGCTTGTGGACGAGGACGCGCACGACGTTGGAGATGATCAAGTGGGAGCACTCCATCTTCGCGCTCCCCTTTGCTCTCACCGCCGCCATCCTTGCCGCCGGCGGCCTGCCTGCCTGGCGAACGATCGCATGGATTCTCGTCGCCATGGTCGCCGCCCGCTCCTGCGCCATGGCCTTTAACCGCTGGGCCGACGCCGATCTGGACGCCGCCAACCCCCGGACCAGAACTCGCGCCATTCCCGCCGGCCTGCTGACGCGCAGGT
This sequence comes from Acidobacteriaceae bacterium, assembly GCA_003138365.1. Lineage (GTDB taxonomy): Bacteria > Acidobacteriota > Terriglobia > Terriglobales > Acidobacteriaceae > Telmatobacter. Next base: position 13,196 of record PLFY01000128.1, on the reverse strand, counting down.
TCGTCCTCGGCTTCACTGTCCTCGCCGCGCTCGTCTTTGTACTGGCTTCGGCCCAACTCAACCGGCTCACCCTCTACCTGTCGCCGCTGGTCCTTGTGGTGCTGCTGGGCTACAGCTACATGAAGCGCATCTCCCGCTGGTCGCACCTGGTGCTGGGCCTTGCCCTGGGGCTTGCTCCCGCGGCAGCCTGGATTGCCGTTCGCGGCTCTCTGGATCCACGCATCCTGGTGCTCACCGCGGCGGTCACACTCTGGACCGGCGGTTTCGACGTTCTCTACGCCTGCCAGGACTTCGAGCACGACCGCGCCGCCGGACTCTACAGCCTGCCCCAGTCCATCGGCATTCCCGGCGCTTTCTCGGCCGCCCGCGCCATGCATCTGGCCATGCTCGGCCTGCTCGTCTGGTTCGGCTTACTGTTTCATTTTCGTACAGTCGCCTGGATCGGAATTGCCGCCGTTGGCCTGCTCCTGGCCTATGAGCACTCCCTGGTTTCGCCCGGCGACCTGCGCCGGCTCAACGCCGCCTTTTTCACCATGAACGGCGTCATCGCCACGGTCTTTCTTGCGTTTGTTGCAGCCGACCTGTGGCTGCGGAGTTGATTTTCATGCCTTCAGAACGATTCCCTGACGAAATTCCGATCGACCTGTGGTATGGTGCCAGAAAGCAGTCCTTCCAGGCCGCTCCCATGGCCTTCCCTTCAAGAACACCGACAGGAGAATCAGGCACCGGAATGAAGATTGCCATTCAGGGAGAACCCGGCTCATTCAGCCACGAAGCGGCCATGAAACTGGTCGCCGATGCGGTGATCGTTCCGTTTTCTCTTTCCGCGGATGCCTTTGCCGCCCTGGTGAACGGAGCCGTGGAGGCAGCGGCGATTCCCATCGAGAACAGTCTGGCCGGCTCGGTCGCCGAGCACTTCGACCTGCTGCTCGCCCACGATGTGAAAGTGGAGCGGGAGACGCAGTTGCGCATTCGCCACAATCTCATTGCCATCTCCGGCGCCTCTATCGGACAAATCGATCGCGTCTTCTCGCACCCGGTCGCCCTGGCGCAGTGCAGGCGGTTCCTGGCTAACCACTCCAGAATGGAGGCCTTCGCCTTCTACGACACCGCCGGCAGCGTCAAGCAACTGGTTGAATTGCGCGATCGCCACGCGGGTGCAATCGCCAGCGAGGCCGCGGCCCACTACTACGGCGCGCAGATCCTTCAGGCCGGCATTGAGGACAATCCGGAAAACTTTACCCGCTTCTTCCTGGTCCGTCGCACCAAGGACGCCGATGCCGATCCGGAATCCAACAAGATGAGCGTGGCCTTCTCGGTCGAAAATCGTCCCGGCTCGCTGGTCGCCGCGCTCTCTGAACTCTCCAAAATCGGCACCAACCTCACCAAAATCGAGTCCCGTCCCGTGCATGGAAAACCCTGGGAATACATTTTTTATGTGGATTGCCAGATTCACTCCTCTGAGGAAGGTTCGCGGCTTCTTGAGGCGCTTCAGCCGCATTGCGCCATGGTCAAGGAGTTGGGACGCTACGTGGAAGCGCCCCGGCAGACCGAATCCGGGGGCATGGGATGATCGTTGAAGTGGTTCAGAAAGTGGCAGCCTATGCCTTGCTGACTTTATTCAGCGCTTTTTCTTTTGCATGTAAAGTATGTTGCCCGCTCGGATTATCTTCGGATCAGGCCAGCCCGAGGCTCCTAAAGTGCCGTCCGGCCGAAAGTAAATATGCGCCCTAGCGACCTCCTGATCGTTGGAATCTCGTAACGAGATGATTTGGCTTTCCGTCCCAGCGGGTTCGTGTGAAGATTGGGGAATGTGCCTGCTAAGAATGACTTTCGTCAATTCTCCTGATTTGGTCCCGTCCCAGAACCGCCCGTCATTAAACTTTTGGCGCAGTTCCTTTTCGGAAATGCGTATGATTTCGAGTGCGTCCGGGTTAGAATTGACAACCATGGTCACTGTTTCTCAAATTCGCGAGCATCTGGTCGACATGCTGGTATCGCTTGAGCCAGAGAAAGCGCTAGATGCTTTTGAAAAATGGCTAGCAAATGCCTCTTGGAATATGCACCTGGATTCCAAGGCAGGTGCTATTCAAATGGTGGGTAAGCTCCAATTGACACTCGCTGAACTGGATAATTGCAGCATCGACAATGAAACCGCGCGCAACATTTTTCGCGAAATTGCCGTGTCGTTTGACATGGACGAGTCAAACGACACCGGAGTTGTGATTAAGACAGGATCTTCTTCCGTTATCGCACAAGTCATTAACCAGGAAGGACTGTCGGTGATCTTTGGTAAACAACGCGAAGAGGGACTCTCGTATACTCCGTCCCCTCAATCTCAACAGTGATCCAATAAAGCCCCTCGTCCTTAACCTCCATTCTCATTTGGCCGATGAGAACCGCGCTGCGTTCATCGTCTCCTTCGAATAGTGCAGGGATCGTCACAGATTGCATGGGCTGGAGAGATATGTCGAGCGGAGTCAACTTCACGGCGAGTTTTCCCCGGACCGGACCCGATGCCAATTTCAGGATAAAAGTAAAGGAAAGCGCAGTTGCGGGCATTTCCTCAGCCGGACCTGAGATCATGAAACGATCGAAAATTCTGAAGAGCGTCAGTGTCCCATCGGGCTCAAGGATGTGCCTTTCGCAGATCGACGCCACCTGCAAAAACGGGCGTATCAGTAATGGATTCTCAGTCACTTCTACCTCGCGGGAGAATTGTAGAACAATCTCCGGGCAGCGAGCATCTTGGCTTTGAACATGTGTCGGCGTTCCTCCAACGATGAGCCGGGCTAATTCGCAAACTACAGCAGTTTCATGCGGAGGCCAGGTAAACTACTGATCTGATTATGGTTTCTGTAAAGCCTAGAAAGCAAAAGCCATCCTCGCGAAGAGGATGGCTTTTGCAGGCCGAAGAGCGGCCGGGAAACCTAAACTTTCGCTTCCAAATCCGCGATCACGTCAAAGAAGCGCTGGTCGAGGCGGCGGTTGCTGGCGATGGCTTCCTTGATGGTGATGTCGGTGATGTCCAGGCCGCGCAGAACGGCGATCCGGCCCCACTTCTTGTCATGCACCATGTCGATGGCATGCAGGCCGTAACGCTGGCCCAGAGTGCGGTCGTAGGCGGTGGGAACGCCGCCACGCTGCGTGTGCCCCAGGTTCACTGAGCGGGTCTCGTAGCCGGTTTTCTTCTCAATCAACTCAGCCAGCGCCTCACCGATGCCGGACAGGCGCGCATGGCCGAACGAATCCAGCTTCGCCCCTTCGTCGATCACCTGGCCCACCTCGGGCAGATGGCAGCCCTCAGCCACCACAACCACGCCGTAATGCTTGCCGTGGTCATAGTTGTACTTGAGCAGGGCGCACACATGGTCGATGTCGATCTCCTTCTCGGGAACCAGGATCACGTGCGCACCGCCGGCCACGCCGGAGGCATAGGCGATCCAGCCGGCATCGCGGCCCATCACCTCCACCACGACCACGCGGTTGTGCGAGTCGGCGGTGGTGTGGATGCGGTCGATGGCCTCGGTGGCGATCATGACCGCGGTGTCGAACCCGAAGGTGGTGTCGGTGCCGTTGATGTCGTTGTCGATCGTCTTGGGTACGCCCACGCTGGGCACGCCGTGCTCGCTGAGGAACATGGTCACCGACTGCGTGTCGTCTCCCCCAAGCGCGATCAGTGCGTCAATCTTGTTGGTTTTGAGAACTTCCTGGACCTTGTCGATGCCGCCGGGAATCTTTTTCACGTTGGTCCGCGACGAGTGCAGGATGGTGCCACCCTTCAACTGGATGCCATCGGTGCTTTCCAGGGTGAGGGGAATCCAATTGTTGTCAAGCACGCCGCGCCAGCCGTTGAGAAAGCCGATGAACTCATCGCCATAGTGATTGATGCCCTTTTTCACAGCCGCGTAGATCACCGCATTCAGTCCGGGGCAATCGCCGCCACCGGTCAACAAAGCAACTCGCATCGTAAAATCTCCTGATCAAATCTGCGCGGCCGCTCCAACTTGCATTAAGCACTGGCCGAGCTGGGAGCAACTCCCTGAACCGTACGTCTGAACCGGGCCAATCGCCGGGTCTCGACGCCTTATCCAGTGTAACTCCGCGCTGTAAAGCAAAATCGTGACCAGGCTCACGCTGCTTGAAGATTTTGCTCTGCCGCATTTCGTTGTTGGGAATGGCGCTTTGCAATGGTTCAATAAGGTATGCCCGGAACCGGAGCGCTTTTGTTGCTGGCGTTTGCCAGCCTGGTCATCGTCCTGTTGCTCGTCCTGCTGCATTTGACCCGGCTGGGATTCCTGATTCGCGCTACCATCCCCGACCGCCCGCGGCAACGCATGTTCATCGCCTCGGTGTCCTTCCTGGTCACATTTGTGGGCGTCCGAATCCTTGTCAGCCTGATCACGCACCATGTGGGGCCGTTTCATTGGGTCACGGTGCGCGGTCACCATATTCATCACCTGGTGTGGGGCATTCTCATCCTGTTGCTGGTCGGTTACGGCTGGCTGCTGGACCTGGGAAGGTCGCACTCGCCGCTCTCGATCTTCTTCAGCCGTCTGATGTCGGTGAGCTTTGGCGTGGGCGCCGCACTCACTCTGGACGAGTTTGCGCTCTGGCTCAACCTCGATCCGGACGCCTACTGGTCGCACGAAGGCCGTCTCAGCATCGACGCCGTCATCGTGTTTGGCAGCCTGCTGGGCGTGAGCGCCTGGGGTGCGCCTTTTTTTCGCGGACTACAGCTCATTTGGAGCAAGCGCGCCCTGATCGCCGGCAAGCTGATCTCGCCTATTCGCCTCGTGAGGTTGCTTCGTCCGCGTAGAGTGCGTCAATCACCGCCGCGTATCGAGCCGTAATGACCCGGCGCTTGAGCTTCATCGAAGGCGTCAATTCGCCCGACTCGATCGCCCACTCCTCGGCAACCACGCGGAATCGTTTCAGGGTCTCAAAGTTGGCCAGGCTGCCGTTCACCTCCCGGACAATTTCGCCGTAAAGGGCAACCACGCGGCTGTCGGCCGCCAATTCGGCATGAGATTTTGCCTCGATGCCGTGATGCCGGGCCCACTCTTCCAGAGCGACAAAATTGGGCGAGAGCAGCGCGGAGATGAACTTGTGCCTGTCGCCCACCAGCGCGGCCTGCGCCACCAGCGCGTTGTTCTTGAGCTTGTTTTCAATGGGCTGTGGCGCCACCAGCTTGCCGCCCGAGGTCTTCAGCAACTCCTTCTTGCGGTCGGTGATGAAAAGGAATCCGTCCGCGTCCAGGTGAGCAATGTCGCCGGTGCGAAACCATCCCTCCGGGTCGAAACACTCGACAGTTGCTTCAGGCTTGTGCCAGTAGCCCGCAAACACCGACGGCCCCCGAACCAGCAGCTCTCCGTCTTCAGCCAGCTTGAGCTCGACGTTGGGCAGCGGAAGCCCCGCGGCGCCCAGGCGGTGGCTCAGGGGCGTATTCAGGGCGATCACCGGCGAGGTCTCCGTCAAGCCATAGCCTTCCCAAAGGGCAATCCCCACCGAGGCGAACCAGTGCGCGGTGTCGATCCCCAAAGGCGCGCCGCCTGAGACAAATATCTTCACCCGGCCGCCGAAGGCCTCGGCCACTTTGGAATAAACCAGCTTCCCGGCCAGCTTCCACATCGGCGAGGAGGGCTTGCGGCCGTCGTAGACGGTCTCGCGGTGGGCGGAGCCGAGGCCAACAGCCCAGGCCAGAATGCGTTTCTTCACCGGCGAAAGCGAGGCTTGCCGCTCCACTTCCTGGCGAATCTTTTCGTAAACGCGCGGCACTCCCACAAGCACCGTCGGCCTGACCTCGCGCATGGCCTTGGGCAACTTGTCGAACTTGGAACAATAGGCCACTTGCGCCCCATGGTTGTACATCACGTAGTCCAGAGCGCGGGCCGTGATGTGCGAAAGAGGCAGAAAGGAGATGCAGGAGTCAGTGGAATTGAAGTTGAAATCCACGCCGCAAATGTTCTGGTTGGCGGCGATGTTGCCATGAGTCAATGCGACTCCCTTGGGCTCGCCGGTGGTCCCCGAGGTGTAGATCAGGGTGGCCAGGTCCTTGGGTTCCACGGCGCCCACCAATGCGTCGAACACCGGGTCGCGCTCACTGCCGCGGTCATCGGCTCCAGCCATCAGCGCACTAAACGCAATGGCCCCCTGCGGCGAATCCTGAGATTCCGTCCCTGGGGAATCCATGATCACGATCCGTTCCAGCATCGTCTGGCTGCGGACGGCGTACAGCTTGTCGAATTGCTCGCGGGTGGAGACCACGGCAATCCGGCAGCCGGCATCCCGCACCAGCCCTGCAACCTGCTCACCGGTGAGCGTGGGATAAATGGGCACATCGACTGCGCCAATGGCCAGCGCGGCGAAGTCGGTGACGGCCCACTCCCAGCGGTTCTCGGCGATCAGGGCGATGCGGTCGCCCTTTTGTGCGCCCCAACTGAGAAAAACTTCGCCCAGGGCTCGGACGCGCTGGTAGATCTGGTCTGAGGAAACGGGTTGCCATTGGCCAAACTCGTCCTGCCAGAGCACGGCACGCGGGTTGGCTGCCGCGACGATACGGCGAAAAAGATCATTGATGGTGGAAATCGGAGCAATTGGTGTCATTGGCTTGAAATAGGGAACGCGGCCAATTCTCCGGCGCGACCAGTGGAGAGTGTATCAGCGCGGAGGGGTGTAAGGATTGCCTGTCCGCACAGAATTCCCTGAATTGCCATATGCCGCATGAGAAAGCCCGCAGAAAACTGAAACTTCATTTTGCATACTTATACAATTATGATGTATATTTATTCATGCGCGACCGCCGCACCGCGAGCCGCGCTTTCCATCTACCCGGAAACGGCGATCGATTTGGCGACGGAAAGCGATGAAACTGCAAAGACACAACGCGATACGGGACCTGGTGGCCAGTTCATTCGTGACCAACCAGGACGAACTGCGCCGCAAGCTGCATCGCCGCGGCTTTGAGGTGACTCAGGCCACCCTGTCGCGCGATATTCACGAGCTGCGCCTCTCGAAGGGCCCTGGCGGATATTCCATGCCCAACAGCAATGGAGGCGCCAGAGGTAATGGTTCGACCACGGCAGTCGAAGACAACAGTCCGCCGTCCGTGGCTGAAATGATCGAGAGTTTTGGCCTGCGCGTGCGCCAGGCAATGAATCAGGTGGTCGTGGGAACGGTGATGGGCGGAGCCCAGCCAATGGCCGCGGCCCTGGACCATGAGGGATGGCCGGAGGTGGTGGGCACCGTTGCCGGCGACGATACGGTTCTGGTCATCTGTCCAGACCCGCGCCGGGCAGGCGAAGTGGAAGCCCGGCTGAGGATGTTTCTGGAGTCATGACCAACACAGTTCAAACCGCGGTTGTTGGAGTTACAGGGTACGCCGGGGCCGAGTTGGCCCGGCTGCTGCTGCGGCATCCCCGTCTCCAGGGCACGCCTCCGGTCTTTGCCGGGCGCGTGGACCCCAAAGACGCGGCACGCGGTGGTGTGCCTCTCGCCGAAATTCATCCTCAATTGGGCGGCAGCAGCGCCGGCGGCTTTTCCGGGAATGCCACCGCCAACCTCAAGCAGGAGCCTTTCTCGTGGGAGCTCCTTGGCAGCCGCGGCGTAGAGGTTCTGTTTCTCGCCACTCCGCACGAGCAGTCGCGCGAGTGGGTGCCCGAGGCGCTTGCGCGCGGTCTGCGGGTCATCGATCTGAGCGGCGCATGGCGGCTCGCCCAGTCAGCAAATCGCGCCGTGTATGGATTCGAGGATGAAGGTTCCGATATGGCTGCGGCGACGCAGGCCGAAGCCGTCTATGGCATGCCCGAACTGCATCGCGCGCGGATCGCAGGTGCGCGGCTCGTCGCCAACCCCGGCTGCTACGCAACTTCCATCATCCTGGCGCTGCGGCCGCTGGTGGCCGCCGGACTCATCGATCTGGACCACGGCATTGTCGCCGACGCGAAGAGCGGTGTAAGCGGCGCGGGCAAGGCGCCGACCGCGAAGACCCACTTCATGTCCGCGGCGGATAATCTGTCGGCGTATGCAGTATTTACTCATCGCCACACCGGAGAACTGCTTGAGCAGATCGGCGTCGACCAAAGCCAGATCGTCTTCACACCCCATCTGCTGCCGATCCCCCGTGGAATTCTCTCCACCATCTACGTCCGCTTCCGCGAGCCGCAAACGCAGGCNNCCGACGGCCGGCGCGCGATCGTCGTCAGTTGCCTTGATAACTTGTTGAAGGGCGCGTCCTCGCAGGCCGTGCAGAACATGAACGTGATGCTTGGCTACGGCGAAGCGGAAGGTCTCGAATGACGCCCGAGGCGGAGGGCCAGGAATGAAGTACATCGTCAAATTAGGCGGGGCGGGCCTTGAGAGTCCATCGCTTCTGGAAGGTTGCACCCGCGCAATTGCGGAACTTGTCCGGGACGGCAATCAGGTTGCCGTCGTGCATGGCGGCGGCGTGCAGTTGACCCGAATGCTCAAGGCGCTTGGCAAACAAAGCGAATTCATCGCCGGCCTGCGCGTCACCGATGCTGAAACGCGCGACGTGGCGCTGATGGTCCTTGCAGGCAAGGTCAACAAGGGTCTGGTCGCCGCTCTGGGCGCGCTTGGGTTACCGGCTGTGGGCCTCACCGGAGGCGACGGCCTGATGTTCCGCGCCCGCAAGAAGCGCGCCTTGCTCGATATTGGCAGGCCCGATCTCGGCTACGTAGGCGAAATCGTCGCCAGCGATCCACGGTGGATCGAGGCTATCTGGCAGTTGAACGGAGTGCCCGTGATCTCCTCGATGGCGCTCGGTTTCGACGGCGAGTACTACAACGTCAACGCCGACGAGATGGCCGCGGCCTGTGCCATTGCCTGCCGCGCCGACGCCCTCGTCTTCCTCACCGACGTTCCCGGCGTCAAGGGCGCGAACGGCGAGGTACTCCGATGGCTGAGCATCGATCAAATCGCCGAGATGGCCAAGACCGCAGTCATCTCCGGCGGCATGTTGCCCAAGCTCAGCGCCTGCCGCGAAGCTCTGTTGAACGGCGTCAAGCGCGTAAGAATTCTGCCCGCGGAGGCGGCCGGCTCCTTGCCCGACCTGTGCAGCTCCCGCGTAGCCCACGGCACCGAAGTCATGGTTGCCTAGCGGTCCCAAGAGAAACGGACCAGGAACGGATCAGGAGAGATGAAATTGTTGAAACTCGATCAAATTCGCGCCGCGGAAAGCCGGCTGCTGCTGCAAACTTATGACCGCAGCCCCATCCTCTTTGTGACGGGTGAGGGTGTTCACATCGTTGACGAGAACGGTACGAAGTACCTTGACCTGCTCAGCGGCATTGGTGTCAACGCGCTCGGCTACGGCCACCCCGTCATTGAAGAAGCCATCGCCCGCCAGAGCCGCGCGCTCATCCATACCTCGAATTTGTATTATCACGAGGGTCAGGCGGAACTGGCGCTGCGCCTCACCGAGCGCACCGGCCTGGATCGTGTCTTCTTCGCCAATACCGGAACGGAGGCATGGGAAGGCGCAATGAAGCTGGCGCGCGTCTATGCCGGCCTCAAGCGCAGCGAAGGCGTCAACATCGGAACGAAGTTTCTTGCCCTCGAGCAGAGCTTTCACGGCCGCACCTTCGGCGCTGTCTCGACCACATTCAAAGAAAAGTACCGCGAGCCGTTCGGCCCCGTCGTTCCCGGCGTCGAGTTTGTCCGCTTCAACGACGTCGCTGACCTGCGCGCCAAATTCTCGAGCGAGGTCTGCGCCATCCTTGTCGAAGCCATCCAGGGCGAAGGCGGCGTGCGTCCGCTCACGCAGGAGTTCTTCGCCGAGGCCCGAGCCCTTGCCACTTCTACCGGTGCGCTGCTCATCGCGGATGAGATTCAATCCGGAATGGGCCGCACCGGCAAGTGGTGCGCCTATCAGCACTACGGCATTTTGCCTGACATAACCACGCTGGCCAAGCCGCTCGCCGGCGGACTTCCCTTGGGAGCTGTCCTCTGCACTGAAGAGGTCTCTCGCGTGATGCACGCCGGGATGCACGGCACCACATTTGGCGGAGGTCCCCTGGCCTGCGCCGTTGCCATCGCCGTCATCGACTACATGGAGAGAGAGAATCTGCTCGCTCATGCGACTGAAGTAGGCGATTATTTCCAGCAGCAGTTGCGCTCCCTCGCCACTCGCCACAATGCAATCATTGACGTGCGCGGCAAAGGCCTGATGATTGCCGCCGAGCTCGATTCGGCGGAACTCGCCAAGCTCATCGTCGCCGAAATGCTCAAGCGGCACATTCTCATCAACTGCACCAGCGACACGGTGTTGCGCTTCCTGCCGCCGTACATTCTTGAGCACGCACACGTCGACATCGCCATCCAGGCGCTGGACGAAATCTTCACTGAACATGCGGGAGTCCTCAGCGCGACTACGACCGCAGCCCACACCACCGCCAACCCCGCAGGAGGCCCGCATCATGGCTAGCAAAGCAACCCTTGAACCCACGGAGGCAGCAATCCCCGTGCAGAAGGATCCAGACATTCTTGCCGCCGCCGCGCGCCTTGCCGGTGAAGACATGTGTTCCATCGCCGACTTGTCCAGCGCCGAGGTGCGCGCCATCCTCAAGCTGGGTCACGACGTAAAGCGCAATCCGCGCGAGTATCGCCATGCCCTCGACGCCAAGCAGATGGTCCTGATGTTTGAAAAGGCCAGCCTGCGCACCCGCCTCAGCTTTGAGACCGGCATCAACACCATGGGCGGCAACGCGATTTTCGTCGATCAGACCAATTCGCCTTTAGGCGAGCGCGAATCCATCGCCGACATCGCGCGCAACGTTGAGCGCTGGGTCGATGTAATCGTGCTGCGCACCTATGCGCACGACACCATCACCGAGATGGCCGCCAATTCGCGCGTACCGGTGATCAACGCGCTCTCCGACTTCGAGCATCCCTGCCAGGCTCTGGCAGACTTCATGACCATCGAAGAGCACTTCGGCACCGCCGCCGGACTTAACTTTACCTATGTTGGCGATGGCAATAACGTTTGCCACTCCCTGATGCTAACCGGCGCGCAACTGGGCGCGAATGTGACGATAGCCACGCCGCGCGGATACTCGCCAGACATCGAGATCGTGACTCTGGCGCGCGATATCGTTCAGGCCAACCACTGTGAGTTGCGATTGCTCCAGGATCCGCAGGCCGCCGTCGAGGGCGCCGATGCGGTTTACACCGACGTTTGCGTCAGCATGGGCTTTGAGCACGAATCGAGCAAGCGCGCGCCCATCTTCCGGCCGTTTCAGGTAAACGAAGCGCTGATGGCCAAGGCGGCTCCGCATGCTGTCTTCATGCACTGCCTGCCCGCGCGCCGCAATGCCGAAGTGACGGACGCCGTGCTCGACGGCCCGCAGTCCATCGTCTTCGACCAGGCCGAAAACCGCATGCACGCACAGAAAGCGCTGTTGCTGTTGCTGCTGGGGGGGTTGGCCAACACGGCGAGCTTTCAGCAATAGTGAGGTTGGATCGTAACAAGTTGATTTTTTCTCTTCTTGATTGGAAGGGGCCTCACATGGCATACAACAGACCGACAAACAAACAAAAGCTATCGAAACCCGAAAAACTGGATTTGCTCAATGATTATGCTGAGCACTACCGTCATCTGATGGCAACCGACAAGGCTGCTCTGAATCGGAAGGTTCCTCGTGAATTGTTCGGTGATCTCATGGATCAACTGGGTGAAATGCTGTTGTTCGAGTCGGCAAAGATCGCCGTAGACACGGGTCCCGTACGGAAGTTTCTGAACGATAACCCGCTGCCGCAATCGATGAAGGAGAGGTTGCCAGATAAATTTCGTGTTTTCTGTTTGGCGCTCAATTCCCTCAAACAATGGGTGGCCGCAGAGCAAGCCGCAACAGATCGTTTCCTGCTCGGCGGAAACGCACGCGACTTGTGCCGTGAAGCGGTGAAGACCTGCTTGGTTACGGGGATTGCTCTTGGTCAGGACAGCGAGTTGCACCATCCAGTTCGGGACGGCCGCCCTCCGATTCCCCTTAGCAAGAAAGGCCACGATGAAATCGAGGGCCAAGTAGCAACAATGCACAGTGATCCCATTAGTAGGACGCTCTGCGCACTCAAAAATGAAAAGAACCATTCTTGGGCTCAACTGCGTCGAGGGTGCCTTGATCAGCTTGGTAGACAGGAGCCTTGGCCATCAAAGGCGAGTGCAAGTGGCGCGCGCGCATTCGCCAAAAAATCAGCCGCTGCCGCAGGCCTCGGGTATGAACAGATATTGGAATGGTTAAAAAGTAATAATCTTGGATAGTTCCGGAGGGGAAATGGAAGAGGTTATTGGGCTATGTATGAATGGCCAGAGGCAGGAACATTTTCGATAACTCAAACCGAGACAGTACCCTCGATTCACCGACTCACCAGCAAACCGTGGTACGTGCAAACTGATCACGATCAATGAACCACGATTCACGTTTTTTCAGAGGTTTTCAAGTATGACTGTAATTCTCGAATCCCTGCCCATCGGCCAGAAAGTCGGTATTGCTTTTTCCGGCGGGCTTGACACCTCCGCCGCCCTGCACTGGATGAGGCTGAAGGGCGCCATCCCTTACGCCTACACAGCCAACCTGGGGCAGCCCGACGAATCCGACTACGACGAGATTCCGCGCAAGGCCCTCGAATACGGCGCCGAAAAGGCCCGCCTCATTGATTGCCGCGGCCCGCTCGTTCGCGAAGGCATCGCCGCGCTGCAGGCCGGCGCCTTCCACATCACGACGGCTGGAGTTCCTTACTTCAACACCACTCCGATCGGCCGCGCTGTCACCGGGACTATGCTGGTGGCTGCAATGAAGGAGGACGATGTCCACATCTGGGGCGACGGGTCAACTTTCAAGGGCAATGACATCGAGCG
>PLFY01000128.1:0-212 GCA_003138365.1 Acidobacteriaceae bacterium | reverse complement strand
GAGGGCTTTCCCGTCGCACTCAATGGCCGCCAATTCGACTCGCCCGTCGCCCTTCTTCTCGAAGCCAATCGCATCGGTGGCCGCCACGGCCTCGGCATGTCCGACCAGATTGAGAATCGCATCATCGAAGCCAAGAGCCGCGGCATTTACGAAGCGCCCGGGCTCGCGTTGCTCTTCATCGCCTACGAACGCCTCATCACCGGCATTCACAA
>PLFY01000217.1:946-5964 GCA_003138365.1 Acidobacteriaceae bacterium | reverse complement strand
ACTCTTTACCGTCGAGATGGACATCATAGCCCGCCCACCCATTGTGCAAAGGACGCACAATGGATGGGGCACAGCCGACGTGCACAGCCGACGTGCACAGCCGACGTGTTGACACTTGAGTTGAAAATGCTCTAGCCCCGCATCCACTCCGGCAGGCCGGAGGCAATGGCCGCGCGTACCGCTTCGAGTAGATCTTCGCGGTTGGCAAAGTCGCGTGGGTACAGCGGCGCATGGAAGACGATGTGCGCGGCGCCGGGGCGGATGCGGAGGCTGCCTTTGGCCATCATGGTCTCAGTGCCATAGATGGAAACTGGAATGCAGGGCGCGCCGGTCTGCATCGCCAGATAGAATGGGCCCTTTTTGAAGGGGAGCAGGCGGCCATCTTTAGAGCGGGTTCCCTCAACGAATGTTGTAATGTGGACACCTTTATCCAGGAGGCGCCGGGCGGCGGCAACGCTCTCCTGTGCGCTCACCGCACTGCCGGTTCGGTCCACGGGGATGAACTCCCCCTGCCTGAAACCGATACCCAGGACCGGAATCTTCATCAGGGAGCGCTTCATAAAGGCGGAGGTGCGGCCGGGAATGCGGGGAATGAGCGCGGGTGGATCGAGATTGGAGACGTGGTTGGCCATGAAGATGCAGGCCGTATTCGCCGGCACGAGATTCCGGCCCTCGGTTTCGACGCGGATTCCGGCCAGCCAGTAGCCCACCCGCACGATCATCTGCGTGGCGTTGTAGAGCGGCATTACGTTGCCCGTGATCACGGTCCAGGGAAGGAAAAGCACCGCCGCCGGGATTCCGAGAGCGATGATTGTCGTGATCAAAACAAGAGAGGAGATCATGCTGGTCTTTCAATGGGAGGATTGGAGGAATCGGGATAGCGCTCTCTGAGGTGCGCGGGCAGTTTGTCATAGATGCCTTCAAAGCCGCCGTTGGAGAGGATAGCGACCACGTCGCCGGGCTCGAGTTGCGGTGCGATGGCGTTGACGATCGAGTCCGCGCCGGGGCATAGTTCGGCTTGAGTGCCGGAGTCGTTGAGGGCGCGGACGACATCTTCCGGGTGCAGGCGCTCGGCATCGGGAATCCGCTGCTGTTGATAGACGCCTGCCAGGACAACACGGTCGGCGAAGCGCAGTGCGGCCACGAGGTCGGATTGGAGCACCTTGCGGCGGAGGGTGTTGGAGCGCGGCTCGAGCACGGCCCACAGGCGCGATTGCGGGTAGACGGAACGGAGTGCACGAAGGGTTTCGCGAATGGCAGTGGGGTGATGGGCAAAGTCGTCGATGATGGTGATGCCGCCGACTACCGCGCGCACTTCGAGGCGGCGCTTGACGCTCTTGAAGCTGGCCAGCGCGGATTGAATTGCTTCTTTGGGTATGCCCTGGCCTGAGGCGAGCGCGGCGGCAGCGGTGGCGTTGAGCGCGTTGTGCTCGCCGGCGAGGCGCATCTCCAGTTCGGCCCACAGACTGCCGTTGTGCCAGACCTCCCATCGGGTGAGGCCGTCTTGGTGGCGCAGGTTTTGGATTTGCCAGTCGGCGCCGGCCGAGAAGCCGTAGCGCTCGACGGGGCAGAGGGCGTTGGCTACGCAATCGGTTACGTTGGGGTTGCCGTCATAGGCCACAATCACGCCTCGGCGCGGGACCAGGTTCACCAGCCGCTTGAAGGCAGTCTTGACCGCTTCAAGGTCGACGTAAATGTCGGCGTGGTCGAATTCGACGGAAGTCAGGATGAGTGCGTCGGGAAAATAGTGGAGGAATTTTGGGCCTTTGTCGAAGAAGGCGGTATCGTATTCATCGCCCTCGACAATGAAGGTGCGGGTGGGACGGAGCTGGAAGCTGGTGGAGAAGTTCTCCGCCACGCCTCCAATGAGGAACGAAGGTTCGCATGCGGGATTCGCATGGGAGGCGAACTGGTAAATCCAGGCCAACATGCTGGTGGTGGTGGTTTTGCCGTGGGTGCCGGCGACGACCAGAGATTCGCGGCCGGAGAGGAACTCCTCGCGCAAGAGGGCGGCCATGGAGGTGAAGGGAATGCGCTGGTCGAGGACGCGCTCGACTTCAGGGTTGCCGCGGGAGAGGGCGTTGCCGATTACAACGAGATCGGGAGCGGGATCGAGATTGGATTCGGCGTAGGGCTCGAGGATGGGGATGCCGAGCGAGCGGAGCAGATCGCTCATGGGCGGATAGGCCGCCTTGTCGGAGCCGGTGATGCGGTGACCATGGAGCTGCAGGAGCCCGGCCAGAGAGGCCATTGCGGTGCCGCAGATGGCGCTCAGATGAATGTGGCGGGCAAGTGGAGTCATCGAGCGACCGCCGGTTCGAGCAGATGGAGCGCGGCCTCATTGGCGAGGCTTAACTCGGCTTCGACGCCAAAGGTCAGGGTCACGTTGGAGCGCGAAACATGGCCGCTGCGGAGGCCGATGGCAATGGGGCCGTCGAAGTCTTCAAACACGCGCAGGATCACTTCTTCGAGCAGTTTGGGGGACGCTCCGGGCGAGGCGCAATCGAGCATTTCGCCGAAGACGATGCCGCGCACACCTGCCAGTTTGCCGGCCTGGCGAAGTTGCCAAACCATGCGGTCGATCTGGTAGGGTTTGGCGCCGGTGTCTTCAAGGAAGAGCAGCTTGCCTTCGGTTTGCGGTTCATAGGGCGTGCCGAGGAGCGAAACCAGGATGCTGAGGCAGCCGCCATACAAGACGCCGCGAACTTTGCTTTGCGTTTTGCCGGGCTTCAAGATGCGCAGGCCTTCCGCGGGACCCAAGCTGTAGGGCTGGCCGGCGAGCGCCGATTGAAAGCTGGGGAGGTGGACACCATTCTCGTTGGAGAAATCTGCTGCGACCATGGGTCCATGAAATGCGGGCAGGCCAAGCTGGTCGAGCAGGTGCAATTGAATGCCGGTCAGGTCGCTGTAGCCGAAGAAGGGCTTGGGATGCTTTCGGATGAGCTCGATGTCCAGTCCGTCGAGCAGGTAGTTGGAGCCGTAGCCGCCCCGCAGACACGAGACCAGGCTCGTGTCAGGGTCGGCGAAGGCCTCATGGAGGTCTTCCAACCGCTGTGCCCTGGTTCCGGCAAAATAGAGCGGCCCCTTCTGGAAGGCGTGGTGACCGAGGCTGGGCAAAAAGCCGAGTGCGCGCAAACGCTTCATGCCTAGCTCGGCGCGTTCGAGCTTGGCGGAGGCCGCAGGCGCCACCACGCTGACGCCGGCGCCCTTTGCGACCGCTGGAGATTTCAACAAGCCCGCCATCGTTAAGAACCCTTCACTCAAAACTAAGTCATGGGACAGGCTTTCACCAAGCCTCGCCTTGGGCAAGCAGAGCGGCTGGGCCGGTGAGCTTCAACTCCGTGCCGGGGCCGTCCCAGGTCACAGTCTGCGCGCCGCCTGGGGCAATCACGGTGAGTGGTGAAAGACAATTGTTGAATGCGAGCGCCGCCGTGGCCGACGCGGAGCTACCGGTACCGGAAGAGGTGGTGGGGCCGACGCCACGCTCGAAGATGCGAATCTCGATTTCGCTGGGGCTCACGACGCGGAGGAACTCGACGTTCGTTTGGTGGGGGAAATCGGGGTGGACGCAGATCTCCGCGCCGATGGCAGCCCACGATTGGCCATCGACGGTGAAATTCGCGTTGTCGACGACGATGACGAAGTGCGGATTTCCGGTGGAGATCTCGACGCCGGCAATGCGGCGTCCGGTAGCCAGAGTGACTGTTCGGGGCGCGAAGGTGGGAATGCCCATGCCGGTGGTTACGTCCACGGTGAAACCGCTGACCGAGTTCACCGCGTTCACATGGCAAACGCGCAGTCCAGCATCGGTATCAATCTCCAGCGCGTCTCCCGGCTGCGAGCCGAGAGCATGGGCCATCCAGGCGGCCACGCAGCGGGTGCCGTTGCCGCTGATTTCGGCGATGGAACCGTCGGCATTGTGGAGGCGGATGCGGCCGGAGTTTTCGCCGATCCAGGAAAAGAACTCAATGCCGTCGGCGCCGATGCCGGTGTTGCGCGCGCAGAGGCGGCGCGTGAGAGTGGCCCAATCATGGTTTGCGGCGGCGTCTTCAGTGACGATCAAGAAGTCGTTGCCGCACGCGTGGGCCTTGGTAAAGGGAATCAATCTTCCTCCAGATCGCGAAAGGTCAAGAGCTTGTCGATGGCGGGCCCGGCGATCAGCTCTGCGTGGAAACGCCCATGCAGGCGCTTCGTGGCGGTGAGAGGAAACCAGGCTCGATGGAGGTCGCCCATGGCGTCGGTTTCAACGCCGGTGAGGCGCTGGCCCGCCTTGTCCATGGCGTCAAGGATCGACTGGAGCATGCGGGTCTGATCCTGACCGCGTACTTCATACATAACGGTGTACGTCTTGAGGTTGGCGCGCCGCTCGAGGAAGCCGACCACCTCCAGCGCGAAGATGACAATGACGGCTGCGACCGATGCCGCCGCATAGAGGCCCGCGCCGCAGGCCATGCCGATGGAGGCGACGACCCAGATGCTCGCCGCGCTGGTGAGCCCGTTGATGCGGCTGCGATTGTGGATGATGAGTCCAGCGCCCAGGAAGCCGATGCCCTGCACGATGTTGGAGGCCACCTGCCCCTTGTTGGCGCCATTGTCGCCGGCCAGGACCGCGGAGAGGAGGGTAAAGAACGCGCTGCCCATGCAGATGAGCAGGTTGGTGCGGACGCCGGCGGCTTTGCGGTGGAGCTCGCGATCAAGGCCGACTGCGCCGCCCAACACGCAGGCCAGGACCAGGCGGCCAATGGCGCCGTTCAGGACCACGACCTGTTCCAGCCAGTCGAAGCTCAGGGGTGCTGCGAGTTGTGCGAGGGCTATGCTCATGAGATTTCCATGCCCGATGCTACCACCGTCCGCAGTGGGTTGTTGAGACTTGTTGCAGCCTACTGGGCGAAATCCGAATCGGAGATGTAAATTGTGGCGGAGGGCTGGCCTGCGGCGGTAAAGCGGCGAAGAGCGGTGAGGCCGGCGGGATGGGCCTGGACGGCGCGGTCGATCTCGTCGCCGTCGAAGGCCAGCAC
>PLFY01000217.1:0-906 GCA_003138365.1 Acidobacteriaceae bacterium | reverse complement strand
CTTTCGACATAGACCAGGGGGCGCTCGCGCAACATCTGCAAGAGATTCAGGCAGTTCAGAGAGAGGAGAAAGGCTACAGCGCAGTTTAGCCAGAGGGACTCGCGCTCGCCGGTTAAATGGCGGGGCTTGAACTCGAGCATGATCGCGCGGATAAACTGGGCTGCAAAGCCAAGTCCGAGCGCAAGGGCGGGCAGGAGTTCCATTCCATAGCGCAGGTTGTACCAGGAGTGGGGCCACCAGACGGGGAGAAAGATAGGCACCGATCCGTATGCCACCGAATATGCGTAGAAGGGGACCGGAAGCCATAACAGCAAAGCCCACGCGAAGGCGCGCCGGCGTTCCGTGAGCCAGGCCCATACTGTGCCAAGAACGCTTAAAGCCAGAAGGACGTTGCCCCAGGCAGCGGCGGCTGCGTCCAACTCCACGGCTTTCATGAAGAAGATCAGAGCGACCCATGGATTGTGCCAGCCGGGATGCGGCGGGAATCCGGGAACGGAGGTGCGCATCTCGATGGCCTTGGCGGAGTAGGGGCCGCGCAGAAAGTAGAGCCAATCGCCGAATGCCGCGGCGTTGTAGATGAACCATGCGGCCGGCGCGGCGACGACTAGAAGGGATGCGAGCCAGAAGGTGCAGGAGCGCAAGGCACCGCGACGGGCGAGGATGATGCCGACGGAGGCCCAGGCGAAAAACGCGATGACCCATCCGTCATAGCGGGTGAAGATGGCGGCGACGAGGGTAGCGGCGATGAGCCAGAGCAGGCGGCCGGATTTCAGTCGATCGTATTTCAGAGATGACTCGGCATTGGTTCGTTGCGACCCCTCAGGGGCTGAACAGGCTGCGGAAAAAGGCCTGTTCTCGGGCAGAATGGGCAAAGGGCATGCCCCAGGGGCTAAAGCCCGACGTTTA
>PLFY01000075.1 GCA_003138365.1 Acidobacteriaceae bacterium | reverse complement strand
GCTGATGTGTAGTTTGGGGTTGCGTACCGCTAGGGCGCATTCGGGTTAACTCTTTACCGTCGAAATGGACATCCTAGCCCGCCCACCCATTGTGCAAAGGACGCACAATGGATGGGGCACAGCCGACGCGTTAACGCTTGAGTTGAAAATGCTCTAACGCAAAGGCCGCAGATAGCTGGAAGGGCTCGATCCGCTTCAGATATGGATGGGACGCCGTTTCTGGAAACGCTTCAGCGCGGCAGGGCCAGCAGCGCGCCCCAGTTCAACCCCGAGCCAAAGGCGGAAAAGACCAGCGGACCGGAGAGCACGGCAGTTTGTCCGCGATGCCACTCGTCCGCCGCAATCAGCAGGGATGCCGACGAGGTGTTTCCGTAGCGGGCGATGTTGGTGAAGAATCGTTCCGCCGGCGTCTTGAGAGCTGCCGCAACGCGTGCAATCAGGTTCAGGTTGGCCTGATGCAGCAGGAACGCTTCGACTTGAGAAGCGGCAAGCTGGTTGCGGACGAGCAGTTCGTTGATGGCGCGAGGCATCTTGCGCGAGGCATGGAGGATTACGGCCGATCCATCCATGTGAAACTGCCCATCCCGCAGGAAAAGAACTTCAGCCGCGGCGCCGTCGGTGAACAGGCAGGAGTCCGCGATGCGGGCAAAGCCGGTCTCCGCGTCCACCAGGGCTGCGCCCGCGCCGTCGCCGAAGAGGATTGCGGTGTTTTTGCCTTCGGGAGTGAGGGAGACGCGGCGCGACATGATCTCCGCTCCAACCACCAGCACACGGCCCGCGGCGGGCGCAAGCTGTGCGGCCAAGGCCAGCCCGATAAGCGACCCGGCGGAAGAAACAGGAATGTCGAGGGCGGGCGTAGAGGCAAGGCCGAGCCCGGCGGCGATCTGGCTGGCTGGTCCGGGACAAAAGCGGTCGCTCGACCCGCTTGCCACCAAGATCATGCCCAATTGCGCGGCGGTTGCGCCGGCTTTTTCAAGGCAATCTTGCGCGGCCAGCAGGCCGATTGCGGCAACTGTATCTGTCTCGGCTGCGTAGCGGCGCTCTTCGATGCCTGAGACTTCGAGAATCCACTCCGGCGTTGCATCCACAAGCGGCGCAAGCTCCCGATTGCTCACGCGGCGCGGCGGAAGCCAGGAACCGAAGGCGCGCAGGAAAGCCATCCTCTATCTCCTGGATGCGAGGTAGGTTTCAACCTTGGCGATGGTGTCAAACTTGCGAGCCGATAAGTCGGAGTCTGGAATGGTGACGCCAAATTCCTCCTCCAGGCCGGTAACAAAATCGGCAAGGGCGAAAGAGTCCAATAGCCCGGAGACAAACAGCGACTCATCCGCGCCGGGGCTGATCTCTTTTCCGCTCACTTTATGAAGAACCTTAAGGATTCGAGCCTGTGGCTCCATCTGTAACTCCTTGTGCCGTAGTTTCGTTGGCGTTTGGGCTCCGATCTTTGTAGGCATGATACCCGGTCATCAGGTCGGCCAGCAGCGCGTCCGCCATCGCCCGGTATCCGTCGCCGGTGAAATGGGTGTGATCCGGCTGCGCCCAGCCCGCGTAAACCCACTGCTGCATGGCGCCCAGGCCGCCCATGCGCTTGCGCTGGTCCCAATACGCACATCCGTGAGTGCGGCAAACGGCGCGCTGCGCCTGGATGATGCGATCGGTTCCCGAGTAAGGATGCCATGCGCGATGCTGGGCCACCGAACGGTCCGGAGGACCTACAACCAGGATCGACGACTCCGGAACATATTGGTGCAGGTCATCGATGATGGAAGCGAAGGTCTCTTGATAACTCTCCTCATCCCAATAGGAACTGGCCGCTTCATTGGTCCCATAGGCCAATACGATCAGGGCTGGAGAGTTGTCCTTGAGATAGCGCGAGAAAAGCGGCTGATCCCACTTGAGGATCAGAGGGGCCTCGGCTCCGTTGATGCCGATCGACTCCCAGGTAACTCCCGGCTGGGTGGCAACCCATCCCAGCAGAGTTACGGGAGCGCTCTGCTCCGTAGTCACTTCAAAATGGTGATCTCCGGGCGTGCAAAAGTAGCTATATGTGCCGGGACTCGTGACCGGTGCGTCCGTTTGAATCTCGGCGGTATCGACGCCGTTGTCTGAAAAGCGAAGGCTGCCGCCGCCGGGCTGTTGCAGGTATTGAAGGTCGAGGGAAGTGCAGGGTGCGTCCAGGGTGACATGCTCTCCGGCACGCTCGGTTGAGATGCTGATGCCGCCGAGGCCCGTTTGGCCGTCCCCGAGCTGTAGGAACTTGTTGCCCTGCGTCTTCCATCCGGGCGACTGCGAGCGCTCCGAGCCTAGAATTCTGTAACCGGCAAAGGGCCGGCCGGCATAGGAGTAGCCGATACCTCCGTCGCCGAACTGCTCCTGGAAGACGCGCCGGGCCTCGCCCGTAAACATGTCCGCCGCTGTGTGCGAGTCGCCGAACTGCAAGACGCGCACGGTACCGGTCTGTGGCCCTGTGTCATGAAGCTCGGACTCGTGGGATTCAAGCTGAGCATAAAACCCGTTCAGCGCGGCTCCGTAAGCGATGGCCTGCGTGGCCGGTTCCTTGAGCTCTGTGCCGATCTCCTCGACCAGTGCGGCTTTGCGCGCGGGGTCAAGGCGCGGCCCAGCATAGTAGCGCACACGCAAACGCCCCTTCGATCGAGTTGCTCGAGTTGCTTTGCCCGTCGTGGGCCGTCCGGGCGTGATCCGTGTGCTCTGGTGTATCTTGGCGCTCGATTTGCTTGCCGCTGGAGGGTGATGCTTCTTTTTAGCCGGAGCGGCGGACAGCAGGGCAGCGCTCGTAAGCGCCAGTATCGTGGCGGCTATGCAGACGGCGGGAAAAGGCCGAATTGCAGTCGCAACCCTCGAAAGACGTCCCTCCGGGGCTAAACAGGCTGCGGAAAAAGGCCTGAATCCAGGCCAAACGGATGAAAAGCATACCTCAGGGGCTAAAGCCTCCGTTGATTCTGCCGCCTTTGTGCCAGGGATAAATCCCTGGCCTACCGCCCGAACGAGTTTTTCCGCAACCTGTAAGGCCCGGGTTGATTCTGCTGCCTTTGTGCC
>PLFY01000088.1 GCA_003138365.1 Acidobacteriaceae bacterium | reverse complement strand
GAACCTGCGACTTCCACCGTGTGAAGGTGGCACTCTACCGCTGAGTTAAGCGCCCCAAAGAGGACTGGCAAAAGCTGTGCCGGTGGGGCATCCCATGGGTTAGAGTAACACCAGCGGGCCTTTGCGGCCAATCCTTGCCGTCGCCTGGATCAGCCGGGAACCGCGACCAACTGCCGATGCGCTGGAGAGCCAGATCGATCCGCCATGCCGCCGATTTCTTCCCCGACGGGGAAGCTGCTCTGCGCCCTGTTCCAGGCCTCGGCAGGCTTGACCTGGCCCTATGCAATCCCGCGCTGGCCAATCCCGTTCTGCCCAATCCCGCCCTATCCAATCCAGGCCTCGCCAGTCCCAGCCCGACCCGCGCCGGCCTGGGTCTGACGCCTCCTGCGGTTCGATCTTCCGGCTTCATGCAGGACCAGCACCCAAACGGCCCCGCAACAGGCACTTCCAGCCCCAAAACCCGGCATGAAACCGGACACGAAACTGGGCATGAAAGTTCGCAAAGGGCGCAACCTTCCGGCGAAGATCGGGTTCCAGAAGATATGGCTACCCTGGTCCTGGACAACTCGGCTCTGGGTGCGGGTACGGCTTCGCGGCTGGACTCAAGACCGAAGACAAGTTTGGGCCTGATGGGCGCACTGGACCCTGCCAGCGACGCCGCAATCATGTTGCGCGTGGCCACGGGCGACGAATCGAGCTTCAATTACCTGGTGGGAAAGTACCATCGGGCCATGATTCACTTCTTATTCCGCATGGTCCGCAACCAGGCCATTGCGGAAGAATTGGCGCAGGAGGTATTTCTGCGGGTTTACCGTTCCAGGGAGAGCTACCGGGCGGAGGCCAAGTTTACCACCTGGCTTTACCGGATCGCGACCAACCTGGCGGTGAACCACGCGCGCGATACCAAGCACGAGCGGTCGGCGCAGACAATTTATCTGGATGCGCCGGACGAGGAGACGGGCACAACGCCGGACGTGGCCGACGATGAGCCATCGGTGGAGCAGCGCCTGATGCGCGATGAGCGGATGGCCGCCATTCGCACGCACGTGATGGCCCTGCCCGAGCGCCAGCGTATGGCGGTATTGATGCATAAGTACCAGGGGATGGACTACCGGCAGATCGGGGAGGTGCTGAAATTGAGCGAGTCGGCGACCAAGTCGCTGCTTTTCCGCGCCTACCAGACGCTGCGGGACAAGTTGAAGGATTTTGTGTGAGGCGAAACACGCTGGGAACCACCGGCGGAAGTGGGGTGTAAACATGGAACGGATGAAGAACAATTGCACCGCAATGGACTCGAAGCTGGCGAACCTGCTGCTCGATCCAGCCGTTGCGCCTGCCAAGGTTAAAGTTCATGTTGCCGAGTGTGACCGCTGCCGCCGGGAGCTTGCGGAGCTTCGGGCTACCATGGCCTTGCTTGAAACCTGGCAAGGGCCGGAGCCGAGCCCCTACTTTTTGAGCCGACTGGACGCGCGGATGCGGGAAGAGCGCCAAGCTGAGCCAGCACATTGGCCGGCAAGCTGGATTGCCCGTGTGCGCGCCCGCTTTGCCTACGGCCCTGCAATGCACGTGCGTCCGCTGGCGGCCATGGCGCTGACCGCTGTGCTGCTGCTCGGCGGCGGCGCCTACCTGGGCGTCACTGACTGGGACCAACCGGCCTCGCCGCCGGGACAGGCCGCCGTGGTGAACGATCTGCAGACGCTGGATAGCAACGCTCAACTGCTGGACCAGATGGAAGCACTTTCCAGCACCAACAACGAAAACGGGGACTAGCGGTTCGGCTTGGCCGGCAAAGGCGAGGAACGGAAAGCAACGGGCTTGGAGACACTTGTGAGCGGGGTACACAATTCGAAATGGATGCGCCGCGCGGCATTGGCTGCGGTGGTTGCAGTTTTGTGTGGCCCAGCGGCCTGGGCTCGCGGCCAGCATCCGAATCCCCCCCATGCCTTTTCCGCGCCGGCCTCGCATCCTCCAGCGGCACCCAGGTCCCAAAATGCCCGGCCTCAGCCAAGCAGACCCCAATACCAGGGCCGGCCTGGCCAGCAATTCCAAGGCAGGCCTCAGGGCGGACAGGGGCAGCGGTCTGCCCCCGGCTATCCAAATTCCGGCTATCCGGGTTCTGGCTATCCGGGTACTGCCCGTTCCGGTTCTGCTTATCCCGGTTCTCCATACGGCGTCTCACCCTATGCAACACCCGCTCGGCCGGGCTACCGCTACCCCGGCGCCGCGCCTCCGGGTCACCTCGGCGACTGGCTCAATCAGCACCGTGGCCTTCCGGTCCAGGATCAGGAGCGGCTGCTGCGCAATGACCCCAGCTTCAGCCGCCTCCCTTACGCCAACCAGCAGCGGCTGCTGCAACAACTGCATTCTGTGGATCAGATGCCGGAGGAGCAGCGGGAGCGGCGGCTGGCCCGTGGAGAGGCCATTGAACACTTGGCGCCCCAGGACCGCATGAGGCTGAACCTTTCCGCACAGCGCCTGGCCGCCCTGCCTCCAGATCGCAAGGCCCTGGTTCGCCGCGCCTTCCAGGACCTGCGCGCGGTTCCGCTGGAGCAACGCGAGACGGTGCTCAACTCCAGCCGCTACCAGGGTGTCTTCAGCCCTGAAGAGCGCGGCGTCCTCTCCGACTTCCTGCGCGTCGAGCCCTACGAACCGGCGCGGTAATCCCTCAAAACCTGTCTAAGAACTGGAGAGGCCCCGCCCGCACCGAACAGAGCGCCGGCATCGCCAGTGGAGCGCCAGGCAGTGTGGGGGTAGCCACCCTGTTAACGCATGAGTACCCTCCCTACCCCACCCCCGTCTCTGTAAAGAAATTCCNNTGAGTTAGGACAGGGGTATCGCTCCAAATTCTTGATTCCACAGGAGTTATTTGCAGAATCCAGGCATTAAAGGAGTTAGGCCGCTCTTTCGGGGTGCGTGGGATACTTTTGCTTACCACGTTCGGCAGACGATGCCCTGTGCTCCCGGCCATATTCTTCCACTCATGGAGCGTCCACCCCGTATCGGGCTATCGACGCCGAACTCAATTGACATTATGCGCCGCGGGCACTTAATTAACTGCAAATCCTTGCGAAGCTTCCTTCACTCGTTTTTTGACAGATTCTTAGAACCGGGCAAGAGGAGCGGATTACTTCGCCAATTTCAGAGGCGCGCGCAACCGAATGTCTCGCGACGACGCTCCCACCTGAATCTCAAACGTCCCTGGCTCGGCTACCCAGTCCTTCTTGTCCGGGCTCCAGTAGGACAGGTCCTCGCGGCCCAGGCGGAAGGTAACAGTCTTCTCCTCGCCGGCCTTTAACTCCACGCGCTGGAATCCCTTCAACTCGTGCGCGGGGCGGTCGATCTTCGAATGGCCGTCGTGAACGTAGAGCTGAACGACCTCGGCTCCGGCGCGTGTGCCGGTGTTTTTCACTTTGAGCTGGACCAGGGGTACCGGGGTTTCGGCGGCCCCGGCGACCAGGCTCACAGGAAGAACCTTCAAATCGCTGTACGCAAACGCCGTATAACTCAGCCCAAACCCAAAGGGAAACAGCGGCTCAACATTCTTCGTATCGAAGTACCGATAGCCAACATAAATCCCTTCGGCGTAATCCACCTTGAGGTTCTCGCCGGGATAATGCCCGAAGGCCGGCGAGTCCTTCCATTCCTTGGGGAACGACACCGGCAGCTTGCCCGACGGGTTGGCTTCACCAAACAGTACCGAGGCCAGTGCGCGGCCACCCTCCTGGCCGCCGTACCAGAGCTCCAACAGCGCCGGCGTCTTGTCGAGCCACTTCGTCATCGTCACCGGATCGCCCGTATTCAAAACCACAACCGTGTGCGAATTCACCCGCTCCACCGCTTCAATCAACTCATCCTGTCCGGCCGGCAGGTCCATTGTTTTCACATCGGAGCCCTCGGACTCAAGCTTGGGGTAGCGGCCAACGACGACCACAGCCACATCTGCGTGGGTTGCCGTCTCGGTCGCTTCCTTCAGCAGTTTTGCCCGCGCTTCGGGAGTATCCTGCGCCGGGTCTTCCCCTTCCATTCCAACTCCAAGCGCATACTTCACCTCAACATCTTCCCCTAGCGCCTGGCGAATCCCATCCAGCGGCGCAATCGCGTACTTGGGACGCACCAGCGAGCTGCCACCACCACCCGTGCGCGCCACTGCGGCATTCGGCCCGATCACCGCGATCGAGTGAATCTTCTTGGCATCGAGCGGCAGCAGCGACCCTGCATTCTTCAGCAGCACAATGCCTTCCGTCGCACCCTGACGCGCAACCGCCCGCTGCTCCGGAGTATCCACTTCGCCGCCGCCCGTGTGCGGGTGGTCAAACAGCCCGCTCACAAAGATCACGCGCAGAATGCGGCCCACATTCGCGTCGAGCGTGGCTTCACTGATGTGCCCAGCCTTCACCTCGGCCAGCACCTTGTCCGCCGTCAGCCAGCCCGCGCCGTTGCCTGAGGTCCGCGTCCGTGGGTTTGCCGCCCACGCCTGCATCGGCGGTCCGCCGGGCATCTCCAGGTCCATCCCCGCGTTCACGGTTGCGGCCGTCGAGTAAGTGCTGCCCCAGTCGGAGATCACAAACCCCTTGAAGCCGAACTCCTTCTGCAAAATGTCTGTCAGCAGCGGCACGCTCTCAGCGCAATGGACGCCGTTCACCTTGTTGTAGGCCGACATCACGGTCCACACATCCGCCTCTTCCACCGCAGCCTTGAACGCAGGCAGATAGATCTCGTGCAGCGTCCGTTGGTCGATCTGCTCGTCGATGCGGTGGCGCTCGTACTCCTCATTATTGGCGTCAAAATGCTTGACCGAGGGAATCACGCCCTCGCCCTGCACGCCCTTGATGTAAGCCACGCCCAGCCGGGCAGACAGAAATGGATCCTCGCCATAGCCCTCAAAGTTGCGGCCCCACAACGGCACCCGGTTGATGTTCACCGTAGGCCCCAGAATCATGTCCCGGCCCAGCGCCTTCACCTCTTGCCCAATCGCCTGGCCCTCGCGTTGAACCAGCTCCGTGTCCCATGTGGCAGCCATCGCCACGCCCGACGGAAAACTGGTGGTCAGCACCGTCGCCGGCGCATTGGCGGCGCTGGTGATCGCCGAGCTGCCCGCCCACGACCGCACCCCCATCGGCCCATCGGCCATCTTGATCGCAGGGATGCCGAGCCGTTCAATGGGCGCCGACTCCATCCACCCCGACCCCGACAGCATGGTCGCCTTTTCCTCGACTGTCATGCGGCCCACCAGGTCGGCTACTCGCTTGTCGGCCGGCAGGCTGGCATCTTTGTACGGCGCGTTGGCAGGAACGGCCTGGCCTGCAAGCACAATGGCATGAAGAGAGGTTGCAACAACAAATGCAGCGAACAGCGGAACGAAGGCACGGCGCATGGTCATAGCTCCAGAGGCGGATGATTCTCCGCAGGGGTTTCGCGGGCAATGGTAGCGGATCAGCGGGGAGTGTTACAACTGGACGCCCGTTGCCCGTTCAGACTTTGGACTGCGCCCCCTCTGGACTTCGATCTGACGTGCGTCCCTTCACACCGAATGTGAGACCAGATGGACACTGGCTGTAGAGCAGCTCACATCAATTTTCTGCTGCAAGATGGCCAGGTCCGCCGCGCGATCTTCAGGGATGGGAATGCGCTTGGTTATCTTCACCGAAGTGCTGCCGTTGAAGGATTCAAAAACAAGAACCACGCAGGCGGCCGGATCGCTCTGAAGCTTTGCTTCCAGCAGATATCTTCCGGAGAGAATCCACTGCATGTATGCACCGTCGCAAAACATGCCTTCGTCTCCGAAATAAGCCTCAGGAGAGGCTGCCAGCAGTTGGCGGCTGCGCCGACCAGGATGCGTCCGAACGACCCAATACAAAATCAGCGTCAAGAGCACCATCAAACCGCACAGCCCGGAGAAGATGGCCAGGTTCTCCCCGGTGATCCCGCCATTGAACAGAACCCCCAAAGCAAAAAGCCCGGCACAAAACAGATCGAAGATCAGCGCCGTTTTCCAGCTCCACTGGGTCTCTGTCGCTCGTTCCCAAGCGAGTTCTTTGGTCACCCAGGCCTTCCACTGCTCCGGCGTATATTGCCAATGAACCCAGGGGTTGGTGATGACCGCCGTCATGCCGCGGTCGTTGCGGCGCGCCATCATGAACGCCAGCCCCAGCATCGGCCCGCATACCATGAGCACGAAGCCGCCAACGGCCATTGGCGCCCAAGTCCACGGAGAGGGAAGAACCAGCGCGGCCGCCGCACTGACCAGCAGGTAGACAGTCAGCCGAAAAATCCATTTGTAAATCTTGTGCCGGTGGAGGGTGACCAGCTTCACGGACGAAGGCAACTGTGCAACGTGTTTGTCGGTGATGCGGACAATGCCGACGCTGGCCCCGATTGAGATGACAAGAAATGCAACGAATCCCAGGATCGCCTGTGCGATCGGCGAATGGCTCACCGGTTTGGAGAAGATGCCCCTCTCAGCGCCCAGGATGACAGCGACAAGCAGCAGAAAGGCGCCGGCGAGCTTGAACGTGCTCTTGAGCGAATAGAGCGGACTGACGCGCCATGCGCCCAACGAACCAACGACGATGAGGATGGCAATGAGGACGAGCATGGAATGCCCCACCTTGATCTGGCCTGTCGCGACCATAGCCCCTAAGCTACAATGAAAGATGGGCCAAGGCCAGATTTCTTTGCGCATTGAGCGCAACTAAAGCAAGGAGCTTCAACTTCTATGGCGATTTCCGCCACTCAAATGCGTCCCGGCATGATCATCAAGCACAACGATCAATTGCACCTGGTTTTCAAGGTGGAGCACCGCACTCCCGGCAACCTGCGCGCCTTTATCCAGGCCAAGCTGCGCAACCTCAAATCCGGCGCCATGTTCGAGCACCGCTTCCGCTCCGCCGATGCCATTGAGAAGGTAGTTGTGGACGAGATTGCGATGGATTTCCTCTACGCCGACGGCGACGACTACTACTTCATGAATCCCGTGGACTACGAGCAGACCGTGCTCAAGGGTTCCACGTTGGGCGATGCGATCGAGTATCTTGTTCCCAACCTGCAGATCAAGGTCAGCTACCATGACGATCAGGCCGTGGGCATCGAGCTGCCAGCAGCGGTCGAGCTTGAAGTGGTTGAGACCGAGCCCGGCCTCAAGTCGGCCACCGCGTCGAGCGTCACCAAGGCGGCGAAGACTGAGACTGGGCTGGTTGTCCAGGTGCCCGCTTTCATCAACGAAGGCGAAAAGATTCGCGTCGACACCAGCGAGGGGGCGTATCTTAGCCGGGCGTAAGAGGAGGGGCTATGAACCGAGCCGGTTTTCAGCAGCTTGCCGAGTTGAGGCTCCAGGAAGCCAGAGCTCTATTTGCCGCTGACTTTCCAGAAGGCGCATACTATCTGGCAGGGTATGGGGTGGAATGTGCCCTGAAAGCTTGCATTGCCAAGAGAACGCGCGAGCATGACTTTCCGGAGAAGAAACTGGTCATCGATAGCCATACGCATGACTTGGGAAAGCTATTGGATGTGGCTGGATTATCAGACCTTTTGAAGAATGATGTTGCCGACAATATAGAACTGAAACTCGACTGGGAGACCGTTCGAGAATGGTCGGAGCAGAGCCGGTATGGCCTCTTCGACGACGATCCGATAGGCCATTGGAGCGGTTTGGCGAGCGCTCAATCTTTGATAGACGCAGTAGAATCGAAGAAAGGAGGGGTGTTGCGATGGATCAGGCAGTCCTGGTGAACTTCGATATCGAAAATGGAAAAGAAGTGATTGATGCGCTGGATCGGGACGGCAAGACTCCCAATGTCGCTCTCTGGGCCAAAATCCCGGATTATGAGGATTGGAGACTGGTGATCGCCTCGGATCGTCTTGACCAATCGTCCTCTCGCTCTGGGTACGCCGAAATCAATGAGGCCATAAAGAAGGCTGGAATATCGATTCACAGGCAGCCAACAATCTCCATGCGATCTATGGATAATCCGTTCATTCGGGATTTGCGCCGCGTCTTTGCCTCAGCTGCTGACACCTATGGAATGCGCTTGGGAGGCCAGATCTTCGGCGGCAAGTATCTGGAAGACGCCTTCGTCTATCGTATCCGTTGAGTTGGGTCGAAAATGTTCATATGCAAAATGGCTTCGCACGCATAGTGCGCCCAACTGTTCCGCCGATTGAAGCGTATCGAAGCATCGTTCAAAGTTGGTCCGAGGCAAGCCGNNTGGGTACGCCAACATTGGTAACTTTCGATATCGAGAACGGAGAAAGAGTCGTGGACGCCCTCGACAAGGCGGGGAAGGCCCCGAATGTCGCGCTCTGGGCCATCCTGCCGGACTACGAGGATTGGAGATTGGTCATCGCTTCTGACCGACTTGATCAATCATCTGAATTTTCAGGTTATTCGGAGATCAATGAGGCAATCCGCAAGGCCGGCATTCCGTTTCACCGGAAGCCGACGATTTTCTTGCGACCGATGGACAACCCGATGATCCAGGCTCTGCGAAGCGCCTATGCCTCCATGAGCGATAACTACGGGATGCGTCTTGGAAGCCAAATGTTTGGTGATAAATATCTGGAGGATGCAGTTGTCTATCGCATCCGATGAGGCGCGGATAGACACGTCCGCGTAGAATTCGATTCACGGCACGACCACTTCAACCAGGAGGGAAATCGTTCAGATGCCTATCCCCAACTCAATCGCCATTGCCGCTGTGAGCTTCAACCAGAACGCCGATTTTCTGAAGAAGAACCTTGACGGATTGACGGACGAAGAATGGGTGCGGTGCCCCGACGGCTGCAAGAACCATATCTTGTGGATCGTGGGCCATGTGACCTGGGCTCGCAGCGCCCTGCTCAAGCGGCTGGGAGAGGACTGGTCGAAGCCGTGGCTGTCGCTCTTTGGCCGCGGCGCAAAGCTCGACGAGTCCCCCACGTATCCCACGCCTGAAGAGGCAATGCTCGCATGGAATGAATCATGCGAGCGCCTGAATGCCGCGATGGAATCGGTCTCGACTGAAGTACTGGATGCACCTTCAATCCAAGGGCCCCGGAGCGCCGACGGAAAAGTGAGTGGCTTCGTCAATTTCCTCGCCTACCACGAGACCTATCACATTGGACAGGCCTCCTATCTGCGCGGCTGGCTTGGGCACTCGGGAGTGATGGGCTGATTCCGCCGGCGCGAGCAGCCATTTCGACGAGACATGAAAAACCACCGCTGGTTGGCGGTGGTTTTTCGTTTGCCCCGAGGCGATTCTCTTGCGATAAATCCCCTCAGAACTTGCCCTCGGGCAAGCTCACCGGTCTTGCCTCCAGCAGTGCTTCGATCGTCGCCAGCGCCTCAAGTACGGTTTCGGAGACCGGAGCATCCACCTGCACAACGGCCAGCGCCTTCACGGGCTTGACTCCGGATCGCTCGCGGCCCAACGCGAAGTTGGCGATGTTGACGCCGTGCTCGCCCAGAATCGAGCCGATCCTTCCGATGACTCCCGGCACGTCCAGGTTGCGGCAGACCAGCAGGTTGCCCTCGAGCGGCGTTTCGATATCGATGCCGTCGAACTCGAGCAGGCGCGGCTGCTCGCCATGGATTACAGTCGCGCTGGCATGCGAGGAGCCCGCCGCCGTGTGCAACTCCACCTGAAGCACGGAGGCGGCCCCGCCGCGATGGCTCTCAGTCTTCTCCTCGTGAATGCGGATGCCGCGTTCCCCCGCCACCGCCGCCGCGTTGATGCGGTTCACATTCTCCGATCCCTGCAGCAGCCCGGCGATGGCCGCGTTGCGCACCAGTTCCGTCTTGGCTTCGGCCAGCGAGCCCCCATAAGTCAGGTCGATGCCCTCAATGCCGCCGTTGCCCGTCTGCGCCAGAAACGAACCCAGCCGCCCGGCGAGGTCGATGTACGGCGCCAGCACCACATATTCCTCGTGGCTCAGCGAGGGCAGATTCACCGCATTCTGCACCACTCCAAGTTTGAGATACTCGCGCACCTGCATGGCAATCTGAATCCCCACCGCCTCCTGCGCCTCGGCCGTCGAGCCGGCAATGTGCGGCGTCAGAATCACGTTGTCCAACTCCGCGTAGGGGCTGTTCTTCGCCGGCTCTACCACAAACACATCCAGCGCCGCACCGGCCACCTGCCCGCTCTTGAGCGCCTCCACCAGCGCCACATCCTCAATCAGCTCTCCGCGCGCGCAGTTGACGATGCGCACGCCTTTCTTCATCGCCGCCAGCGACTTCGCATTGATCACTCCGGCCGTCTGCGGCGTCAGGCCCACATGCAGCGTGATGTAGTCCGACCCGGCAATCAGCTCATCCAGCGTCACCAGCTTGATGCCGTTCTCTCGCGCCACGGCAGCCGACACAAACGGATCGCTGCCGACAATCTCCAACCCAAATCCCTTGGCGCGCTTCGCCACTTCCAGCCCAATGCGCCCCAGCCCCAGAATGCCCAGCGTCTTGCCGCGCAACTCCGCGCCTTGCAGACTCTTCTTCTCCCACTTGCCGGCGTGCATCGACGCGTTCGCCGCGGGCACTTTGCGAGCCAACGCCAGCATCAGCCCAATGGTCAGCTCGGCCACGGCCACCGCGTTTGCGCCCGGCGTATTCATCACCACAACGCCGCGCCGCGTCGCCGCATCCGCATCGATGTTGTCCACGCCCACGCCGGCCCTGCCCACCACTCGCAGCTTGGGCGCGTGCTCCATCAACGCGTCGTCCACCTGCACGGCGCTCCGCACCACCAGCGCATCCGCATCGGCCAAAGCAGCCTGCAGCCCATCCGGCAACTGGTCGTGCGTAAGAACTTCCCACCCCGGCTCGGCCGCAAACACGGCCAGCGTTGCCGGAGAAACCTTCTCTGCCAGAACGATCTTCATCACGTCTCCCTTAATTGAGGACTCGTACTCGTCAAAGCGAATGTTGTGCTTCTCGCATAACAAATCCAACATCCGCACCACGGCCGCGTGTGGCTTGCCCTCGCCCCGCTCGTACTTCCAGATCGAGTTCGGATGCACGCCCAGCCGCTCGGCCATCTCGTATTGATAGAGGTCCAGTTGCTTCCGCGCGATCAGCAGCTTTTCCCCAAAACTAAGTTCCGCCATAACTACAGCTCCTAGCTGCTAGTGGTTAGTGGTCAGTGGTCAGTGGTCAGTGGCCAGCTAGAGGGTGTTTCATCAATGGTCCGACTGTGTCATGGCCGAATCCCGCAGGGGCTAAAGCCCGCTGTTTTACGACCCTTTTCGGCACGACTGAAGTCGTGCCCTGACACAAGACAGACTTATGAAACAAGCTCAAACAGCCTGCAGCTTGCGACCTATCGAAAGGTCCACCGGCTCGCATGCAAAAACTGACCACTGTTCACTGTCCACTGTTCACTGCATCCGCATACACCCGCTGGGCCGCCGCCACGGCCTGCCCATACTCGACCGGCAAACCCAGCGTGTCCTTGGCAATGTGCTCCATCGCCCCCAGCAGCGCCACCGTGTCCAAATAGTCGAAGAACCCCAAATGCGCCACGCGGAAGATCTTGCCCTGCATCTCCCCCTGGCCGTTGGCGGTCACCAACGCAAACCGCGTCTTCAGCGCCTTTACCACGTCGCCCGAGTTCATTCCCTCCGGCACCGCAACCGCCGTAGCCGCCGCAGCCGGAGCCGTGGGCGCAAACAGCGTAAAGCCCAGCGCCACCAGTCCCGCCCGCGTAGCCGCCGCGTTCACCTGCGCATTGTCCACCAGCGCGATGCGGCCCTTTTCCAGATCCCCACCCGCCTGCCCGGCAATGTAGTCCAGCGCCGCGCCCAACCCGGCAATCAGCGCCACCGCGGGCGTGTAGGCGCTCTCGCCTTTGGCTGCGTTTTTGCGCTCCTTCCGGAGGTCAAAGTAGTAGCGCGGATTCTTTGAAGTCTCCATCGCCGCCCACGCCTTGTCACTCACACTTAGATAGCTCAGCCCCGGCGGAATCATCACCGCCTTCTGCGAGCCGCCAATCAGCACGTCGATCCCCCAGCCGTCCACGTCGAAGTGCGTCGTCCCGAGGCCGGTAATCCCGTCCACCACCAGCAAAGCCTCCGTCTCCCGGACTAACTTCGCAATCCCCTCCACATCGTGGCGCACCGCGGTCGAAGTCTCCGTCGCCTGAAGGAAAACAACGCGATGCTCCGGCTTCAGCGCGGCCCGCACGGCCTCCAAGTCGAACGTCTGCCCGTAGGGCGCGCTCACCACGTCCACCTCGCAGCCGAACGCCTTGGCCAGCCCAACCCACCGCTCACCAAACTTGCCGGCCGAGAGCACCAGCACCCGGTCGCCCGGAGAGGTCAGATTCGAGACCGAAGCCTCCATCGCCCCGGTGCCTGAAGACGAAAGCAGCAGCACGTCGTTTTTGGTACCGACAAAGACCTTCAACTGCGCCAGCACCTTTTGGAACATGGCGCGAAACTCCGGCGTGCGGTGGTGAATGTCCGCCGCCGCCATGGCAAACTGGGCCGCCGGCAACAGCGGCGTCGGGCCGGGTGTAAACAAGCGTGTCTTGCGAATCATCGTCTCTCCTCATTTCTCGCGGTCGCGGAGACAAAAACCAGAGTTCCGCGCGCATCGATCAATCACAGAATACACTTTCTTGTGGTTTGTGTGAATAATTTCTCTGTGCAAATCTTCAGTCCGCCCGAATTGGTCGGGCTTCCCACTCTGGCATGGCGCTCTTGTATGAACAAATATACCTTTGACGGCATATCACTTTGAAGGTATAATTCGAGAATGACTTGGGAAGTTGAAGTCAGCGACGAGTTTATCGAGTGGTACGAATCCTTGAATGAGCGGGAGGGAGTGAGTGTTGACGCAGCTGTCGAAATGCTTCATGACTATGGGCCCACGCTCGGTAGACCTTATGTCGATACCCTCAAAGGATCCAAGTATTCAAACATGAAGGAGTTGCGGGTCCAACACCTGGGACGGCCTTTGCGTATTCTCTTTGCCTTTGATCCGCGCCGCAATGCTTATCTGATTCTTGGCGGCGATAAGACCGGAAACGCCAGTTGGTATGTCGATGCAATTCGCCGCGCAGAGGCAATCTATGCCCAGCATCTCAAAGAGATTGGAGAGTGAACCCAATGGCAACAAAATGGAGAGATATTCGTCATAATCATTCGCCCGAAGTTGAGGCGGAGATCGCGCACCGTGTCAAGGATGCCGCACGTGTAATGACCCTCTACCAGCTCCGGGAAGCACGGAACCTAACTCAGGTCAGCCTCGCCAACGTACTTCAAATCAACCAGGGCGCCGTATCGAGGATGGAGAAGCGCACCGACATGTACGTTTCGACCCTGCGGAACTTCATTCAGGCCATGGGCGGGCAACTCCAGGTCAAAGCAATCTTCCCCGACGCCGAGGTCGCGATCGACCAGTTTGAGGCCCTTGCCAAGCCTCAGGAGGAGGACGAATTTGGTGAAATCCAGACTCAATCCAACGCACCCGAGAACCAAAGCAATCGAGAAGACGCCGTCAACGTTTCCTTATGATGTGTATAAGGGGGCGGAAGTCTGGCGGATTGTGGAGAAAGCAATTTACGATCTCGTCGAGAACGGCGATATTGTTGAGGCCACGCGGCGAGACTATATAGTTGGGTATATTTGCAAACAGATTTCGAAGTTGTAACCAAAAGGAAAGAGAATTTTCATGACCGACGCAGGCGCACTTGAAGCCATCATTACCCAGCAGATCATCACCGCCATGAAGGCCCACGACGCCGTCCGCACCGGCACCTTGCGCCTCATCAAGAACGCCCTCAAGAACAAAGCCATCGAAAAACGCGCCCCGCTCACTCCCGCTGAATCCGAGCAGGCCCTGGCCACCATGATCAAGCAGCGGCGCGACTCCATCGAGCAGTTCACCAAGGGCAATCGCCCCGAGCTCGCCGCCATTGAAGCCGCCGAGATCGTCGTCATCGAGGAGTTTCTCCCCAAAGCTCTCGACGAGGCCGGCCTCCGCGCCCTGGTAACCGAAGCCATCGCCGAAGTTGCCGCCGCCACCGGCAAAGCGCCCACCTCCAAAGAGATGGGCCTGGTCATCAAGTCCGTCCAGGCCAAGCTGCAAGCCGCCAGCCTGCGCGCCGAAGGCCGCGTGGTCAGCGAACTGGTGAAGAAGGAACTGGTTGGCTAAGAATTCGCCGATGCTTGGTGGCGGCGTTTCACTTACAGGCTTTGGTTCACGGAGTCGAGGTCAATCGCAAAAATACGGGTCCAAGCCCTCGCTCTCGATAGTCGGACCCTCCGCCTCGACATCCTCGTCAATCCGCGCCGCAGTCTGGCCTTCGGGCATGATCGAGCGATCCACTCTTTTCACGCTTTTCCTGGCCTGACCGCCGACGCGTTTCTCAATCAACTCCTGCATGGATCCGGCCCGCGGCGTCAGAGCGTAGACCAGGTCGCAATCAAGCGCATTGGCGACATTGCGGAGACTCCTCAACGTGATGCTGTCCTCCGCCTCCGCCTTCTCGAATTGCAGCGGAAGCTGGCGGCTCACACCCAGAGCCCGCCCCAACTCCCCCGCCGAAACGCCGACCGCCTCTCGAATCGCCCGAATCCACCCGTTTTGTGGCCGGTGAACGCCTCGGGCCGCACGAAAGCTCTCCAGGCTGCGGTCCAGTTGCTTGACGCGAAGATTCCTTGTTTCGTTGCGCATCTTGATGTAATCACTCCAACGACAATCTAAATATAGTCGCCCATTTCATAATTGACAATCTATAAATGGTCAGCAGAAGCACAATGGCAATGTATAGGTTACCTCGCAACGCCCTTGAAAGGCACACGTTTTTATGGCATGCGGGTGTGGAGTCTTCCCTCTGGCCTGCGGCTCAGAACAGGCCCGGATTGGGAGAGCGGTCGTTTTCTCGCGATCAAACCTAGTTGGTTGGCGCAACTGGGGCTGCAGGAGCAACTGGGGCTGCGGGAGCAACTGGAGCTGCAGGAGCAACTGGGGCTGCAGGCGCGGCTGGGGCTGCGGGCGCGACTGGGGCTGCGGGCGCGGCCGGCTGGTTCTTGGACATTCCGCGAATGTAAATGACCAAGTTCCATACTTCGGCGTCCTTTGCTCGGCTCGCATCCTCAGGAGGCATCTTGTCTTTGCCCTTGCGGATCTGGTTGAAAAGCTCCTGATCCGATTTGCCGCCAAGCGACTTTGGATCGGTCCAATCCAGCAGCGTCAAACTCATGTCCTTGGCCAGGTCGGTCTTGCCGTCTCCATTGTCTCCATGGCAAATCGCGCAGTCCATGGCATACATCTTCTTCGCCTTCTCCTGCGACGCGGCAGTCGGTCTCACGGGGTTGGTTGAAGCAGGCTCTTGCGGCGTGCCTCCGGCGGCGAGGGTGGAAGTGGGCGTCAGAGCCGCAATTTCAAAAAGGATCACAGCGGAAAAGACCAGAAACGGTTTCAGCATGGCAGACTCCTCAGTTGCAGGCGCCGGGTACAGGCATCTTGCAGCTGACAATGTTTTTCTGGCCCGAATTATAAGCCAATTGGAAGGAGTTCGGCTGTATTGCTCGTCCGCAGTTTTAGGTTCAGGAACAAAATGCTTCGCAGAACTGCCTTGGGACACGTCTCATGCGACCGATTCGCACGCGAGGCGTTCCCCCGAACGATCCGCTCAAGAAAGCCCCAGATCCCCTTCCGGCGCCGGCGCGTGCTTGAGCAGGCCCAGTTCGCCGGCCAGCCGCTCCAGTTTGGCGCGGGTGGCAGCAGGGGGAGGGACCAGAGGAAGCCGGACATGGTCTGTGCACCGGCCCATCAGGCTGAGCACTGTCTTGACTGGGCACGGGTTGGAGTCCCAGAAGTTGGCCTCGATGAGCCGCGTGTAGCGGCGCTCGATTTCGCGGGCATCGGCCCAATCGTTGTTGAGCGCGGCCCGGATCATGCGGCCCATCTCAGCCGGGATCTCGTTGGCGGCCACGCTGATCAGCCCGTGTGCGCCAACGCCGATCGACCCCAGAGCCATGTTGTCGTCGCCTGAGAAAATCTTGAAGCCGCGCGGCAGGGTATGAACCAGTTCGGCGATCTGTGGCAGCTTGCCGCTGGACTCCTTGATGGCCTGGATGTTGCCAGCTGCCTCAGCCAGGCGGACCACGGTCGCCGGCTCCAGGTTCACGCCCGTGCGTCCGGGAATGTTGTAGAGCGTCACCGGCAGCGGGGCCACAGCTTTGGCGAGCGCCAGAAAATGCTGGAACTGCCCCTCCTGGGAGGGCTTGTTGTAGTAGGGATTGGCTGAAAGCACCGCATCCACGCCACGAATTTGCTTCAGCAGGCTGGCGTTGCGCACCAGCGTCCGCGTCGAGTTGTGCGTGCAGCCGGCAAACACCGGCACGCGCCCCGCCGCCGCCTCAGCCACGATGCAAACGGCGTGGAGCCATTCTTCCTCATCCAGCGTGGCCGCCTCGCCTGTCGAACCGCAGGCAACCAGAAAATCGATGCCTGAATCGATCTGCCAATTCACCAGCGCCCGCAGCGCTGCCTCATCGATCGACCCATCCGCCCGAAAAGGCGTAACGATAGCTGTACCGCAACCGGTAATATCCATGACAGATGAGATTATACCGGCGAAGCCGGCAGAGGGGTTTGCGCTGCGGCCATATGCAGCCCCACACCAGGGAAATCGGCCGTCTAAAGCAATGCGGCACTCGTCCGGATCACCTTTCACCCGTCTGCGCAAGTGATACCCTTCGAACGGGAAGCCTTGCATTGAATTCACAGCCTGGAGGCCTGATTGATCGCGCGCATTCTTTCCTGTTTTCTTATTGCCGCATTCTTCACAGCAACACTGGCTTCGGCGCAGGATCTCCAATCCCCGGCTGAAACCCTGCATATCACCGCGCCGTTGGTGCTGCTGGATGTTGTGGTCACCGACGACAAAGGCGCAATCGTCAACAACCTGAGCAAGGACGACTTCCTGGTCTACGAAAACAAGTCTCAGCAAACCATTCAGTCGTTCGAGCACCAGCAATCCCTGTCTTCGCAGGCCAATCTCCCCATCAGTTCCACGGCCGAACTCGACAGGCAGGAACCCAATGCGCCCGTCAGCATCATCGTGCTCGACGAGATCAATACGCTCTTTGAGGATGAGGCCTTTGCCCGTTACTCGCTGAAGAAATACCTCAATACCCAGAGCGACACGCTGCTGCAGCCCACCATGCTTGTGGCCGTCAACCTGGAACGATTTATGGTTCTGCGCGACTACACCACATCGAAAAAGGAGATCCTTTCCGCCCTCGATCACCATCTTGTCGAATTTCCCTGGCACGCCAAGGCAGCCAGTTGGAAGCTGCCCCAGTATGCCGCCGCATTTGCTTCCCTGATGGAAGTAGCTCAGGCGACCGCCGGCCATCCAGGTCACAAGAACATGATCTGGGTCGGCAGAGGATTTCCGGCAATCAACGAGACGGTCATGCAGAGTTTGCCGGTCGAAACTCAGGATGCCATCCACTCTTCGATTGACCTCTGCACCAATGCTCTCCGCGACGCGCGCGTCACCATGTACACAATCGACCCGGCAGGAATCAACCCCGCACCCATCCCCACGGATGAAAACGGCTTTCTTGCGGACGATCCCTTCGGCGGCAATGTCGATTTCGAAGCCATGGCGCAGGCCACCGGCGGCAAATCCTACCATGGCCGCAACGACGTCGACCATCTCATCGACGGCAGCGTCCAGGCCGGTATCGACTTCTACACACTGTCCTACGTTCCTGCACAGGTCAACGATGCCGCAAAGCCATTCCGCAATATTCGAGTCGTGATGAAAAATCCCGCTCTGCACGCCACCACGCGTGAAGGCTACTTCACCCAAAAGGCTGCTTTGGAGCCGGCCGAGGACGCAAAAGGCAACCTGTCCAGCCGCCTTGTATTCGACCTTTCCATAGCCGGCAGCAGCATGATGGTCTACGATTCGCTGCCCATGACGATTGAGCGCGACCCCGCAGCGCCGGACAACTTCCGCATCCACATCCAGGCTTCGGATATTCCCTGGCAGAGCGCAGGCCCGCAGCAGGTTACTTCCGAGCTCACGCTGCTTGTGGAGAGCTTCGATAAGAAGGGCAAAATTCTCAACCGCTCCGCCAGGATTCAGCACCTGCAGTCCAAAACCAATGCCGCTGGCACCGCACCCCAATCGAATGCTTTGATCCTTGCGACAACTATCCCGACCCAACCGCCCGCAGCTCGAATCCGGTTCGTCGTGCGCGTGAATGCGAACGGTAAGCTGGGCGCGGATAACGTCTTTCTGATTGACCGCAAGACGCTTTCCGATCCAACCTTCGGAGCACGCTGATGGCCGTGCATTGTGTGCTGGATCACACTTTGAGGCCGGGCAGACGGGTGTACACTCCCTGAGTTGTTACAAGGCTTGAAAACATGCCTGTTGAAGAGAACCTTTGTACCTTGAGCTACTCTCGGGGACCGAGCCGACCCCTTCTCGATCTGACTATCGGCGACTTGCTGCATCGCACCGCGGAGCGATTTGGCGACCGGCTGGCGGTGGCCTCGTGTCACCAGGGGCAGCGGCTCACGTGGGCTGAACTGAGCGATGAGGCGGACAGGGTCGCGCGAGGACTTTGGTCGCTCGGGATCCGCAGGGGCAACCGGGTGGGGTTGTGGTCAACCAATTGCATCGAGTGGATCGTGATGCACATGGGCTGCGCGCGGGCTGGCGCGGCGCTGGTGAATGTGAACCCGGCTTACCGCTCGCACGAGTTGCAGTACACGCTCAAGAAGTCTCAGATGAAGGCGCTTTTTCTCTGGCGCCAGGACAAACGCGCCGACTACGAGGAGATTCTCGGCCGGGCGCGTCACGGGCTGACGCTGGAGCTGGAGCATACCATCTACTTCGATTCGCCGGAGTGGACGGAACTGAAAGATGCGAGTGGCGAGTTGCCTGCGCACGTGGCCGCGGCCGACGTGGCCAATATCCAGTACACCAGCGGGACCACCGGTCTGCCCAAGGGCGTGATGCTGACGCACCACAACATTGTGAACAATGGGCAGTTTCTCGCCGCAGGATTCCATTACACCGAGCAGGACAGCATCGTCCTGCCGGTGCCTCTGTTCCACTGCTATGGTTGCGTCATCGGGACCATGTCCGCGCTCAATACCGGAGCGGCCATCATTCTGCCGAACTGGACCTTCGATGCGCGGGCTACGTTGAAGGCGGTGCATGAC
The DNA here is from genome assembly GCA_003138365.1 of Acidobacteriaceae bacterium. Classification (GTDB taxonomy): domain Bacteria; phylum Acidobacteriota; class Terriglobia; order Terriglobales; family Acidobacteriaceae; genus Telmatobacter. Next base: position 85,128 of record PLFY01000088.1, on the reverse strand, counting down.
GAGCGGGCGACATCGCTGTATGGGGTTCCCGCAATGTATGTGGCGGAGATGGCGCTCAAGGATTTTGCCAGCTACGACCTGAGCAGTTTGCGCACGGGAATGATGTCAGGCGCGCCGTGTCCGGTGGAGCTGATGAAGCGCGTGCTGGAGGAGATGCACTGCCGCGAGCTGGTGATTGCCTACGGACAGACGGAGACCTCGCCGGTGGTGACCATGAGCGACGCCGAGGACTCGATGGAGATTCGCGTCAAGACGGTGGGACGGGCCATGCCGCAGACGGAGATTCAGATTGTCTCCATGGTGACCGGCGAGACGCTGCCGACGGGCGAGCAGGGCGAAGTGTGCGCGCGCGGCTATGCGGTGATGAAGGGCTACGACGGCGACCCGGATGGCACGGCGCAAGTGATTCATGCCGACGGCTGGCTGCACACCGGCGACCTGGGCATCATGCATGACGATGGGTGCATCCACCTGACCGGGCGCTCGCGGGACGTGATCATTCGCGGCGGGGAGAATATTTATCCGCGTGAAGTGGAGGAGTTCCTCTATACGCACCCCAAGGTGGACGAGGTGCAGGTGGTCGGCATCCCAAATGCAAGGCTGGGCGAGATTGTGGCGGCGTGGGTGCGTCTGCGGCCGGGCGTGGAAGCCACTGAGGCGGAGATTCGCGGTTTCTGCCAAGGCCAGATCGCTTACTACAAGATTCCCGATCACATCCGATTTGTGGACGATTTTCCGGCCACGCTCTCGGGCAAGATCCAGAAGTACAAGATTCGCGAATTCGAGATTGAGGCGCGGGGATTGCAGCAGGTGGCGAACGCGGCCACGGCATGATTGCAAACTACCGCATAGACTGGAAGAATAGATGCGGAGGCTTCCGATGGCCATTCAACTCAGTCCGGAACAGGAGCAGGTGGTCGGGCAGGCGATTCATGCCGGGCTGATCCGCATCCCCGACGATGTTGTCGGGGTGGGCATTGAGACCATACGGCAACGCCTGGAAGCACGGGACGCAGTACCTGCGATGCTCAGCGCGGAAGAATGGTCCCGCGAGCTCCACGACTGGATTCACAGCCACTCTACAACCACGCCTGTACTGTCGGATGAAGCCATCAGCCGGGACTCCATCTACGGAACGCGCGGCCTTTAAGCGTTCGAGACCTGCGAGCGTAATGGCAATCGTCCGAAGCCCTTGCAATTCCAATATGGACCGTTTATAATGGACCATATTGGAGCGCGAATGGCTGCACCAGCAAAAGCCGAAGAGACGATTGGCGTCACCGCCTTCAAATCCCAGTGCCTCGGCTTGATCGATGATGTGGCACAGGGCAAGACGGGACGCGTCGTTCTGCTCAAGCACAAGCGGCCCATTGCCGCCATCGTCCCGCTCTCGGAAAATGATGAAGACCGCGTCGATCTGTGGGGCGCCATGCGCGGAACGGTAACCGTCGCACCCGGGGTCGATCTCACCGACCCATCGGGCGAAATCTGGGATGCGGAAAACTAGAGTGGCCGAACCAGTTTTGCTGGATACGTGCGCCGCAATCTGGCTGATGGGCCGGGCACCGATGTCACCCGCAAGTCGTGCCGCGATTCGCGCCGCACAAACCACCAATCTCGGGGTCTATCTCTCTCCGTTCACTGCCTGGGAGATCGGAACTTTGGTTGCGAAAGGCCGCCTGCACCTCACGCTCTCGCCCGAGGTCTGGTTCGATAGCGTGCTGGCGTTGCCGGGAGTGCGGCTGGCGGCGCTCACTCCGCAGTTGCTCATCGGCTCAACGGCATTACCCGGAACCCCGCCCGCCGATCCCGCGGATCGCATCATAGCCGCCACGGCCAGACTCTACGGTTATCGCGTCATCACCCGCGACAGCAGGCTCCTGGGCTACGCGGCGCAGGGACACATTCTCGCCACTGCCTGCTGACATGCCGGATCAAAGACTTTCTATTTCACCCGCTTTGCGACAATATCCATCGCGGGGCGGTCGCCTGACTGGCGGGTCAGCTTGATCTGATCCCCGTCGATCTTGCCCTTATAGACGATCTTCATCTCATTGCCGTTGAAGTTCAGAACCTGGACAAAGGAGATGTTATCCCCATCGATCTTGCCCTCTTGAATATCGGCGTCTCCCCGCGCGCTGGTGACTTTGCCCGTCAGTGCTGTGCCATCGACGTGAAAGTCGAAAGTGAGCGTTTGCGCGCCTCTTGGCGTGGTGAAGTCGGCGGTCCATTTGCCGTTGAAGTCAGCGGCCAGAGCGGTCATGGAACCCAGTGCGAGGAACAGAACAGCGAGTAACGTTTTGCGCATCATTTGGTAGTCCCCTTCAATTCAGCAATCTCTTGGCGAGGGAATTCTGCACCCGCCACCTGCAATCATTGACGAGGAGCCAATCGCATTAGTCTCAAGAGGTGGTACGCCAGAAACGACAAACCCAGGCCGATTGCCGGGAGATTGCCTCTGCATCCATTCGTTGAGGAGTTGCCGGGATTCTTCAGCAAGGTGCTCTATCGTCTTGACCTGCGCCGCCACAGCAGCAGCGTGACCAACAAAGCAAAGACAACTCCGGCAGTGATGCGAACCAGGTCCGTATGCTGCATGGCAGGCCCCACTACATTTTCAACATGGCTATCTTTCCAGCCTGGTCCGATGAATGTGCTCGACTTGCTTGCCGTAGCGACCGAGCAAGGCGTTCCAGCGGATGATGACAATCTCCTGGAGCATCTTGATGCCGTCTTTCAGGTAGCTCATGCGGGTGCGCTCGTCGTGAGCCCAGCTCACCGGCACCTCGACGACGCGGTAGCCGCGCTTGAGGGCAATGAAGAGAATCTCAGGGTCGAAGCCCCAGCCTTCGATGGTCTGGAGTTGGAAGACGGTCTGGGCGGCGGAGCGGGTAAAAGCTTTGAAGCCGCACTGTGTATCGGCAAAGCGCAATCCCATGACGGCGCGGGTAACGCCGTTGAAGCAGCGGCCGAAGACCTGGCGGTAGAGGGGCTGGCGGTGTGTCTGGCGGCCACGCTCAAGCCAGCGGGAACCGATGGCGACATCCGCTCCCTGCGCGATGGCGGTAAAAAGGAGTTCAGCCTCTTCGATGGGCGCTGAGAGATCGGCGTCTGTGAACAGGACCACATCGCCAAGGGCTTGCAGCAGGCCGGAGCGAACGCTGTAGCCCTTGCCGCGGTTCCCAGGATTCTCGATCATGCGGACTTCGGACGCATCGGCGGCAAAGGCACGCACCAGCTCCGCTGTCGCGTCTTGAGAGCCATCGTTGACGACAATGACCTCCGCCTGCCAACCACGCTCGCGGATGCAGTCCACGACCGACCGGAGCGCGCCGAGAATGCGTGCGCTCTCATTGAAGGCCGGAATGACGATGCTGTAATTTGGATACTGCGTCACGTCAAGGGCCACCGCCAGCCTGGGTTCCGGCTTCCACCGACCTGATTTCGGGGATAGGCTCTGGATATGATAGCGCCCCCGAGGCAGTGTTGCCCCATTGAATCTCCGGCACACGGCATTTTCAGTCCATCTACCGACCGGCAAGGGCTCAATTCCCACAAGAAAGGCTTCTTTTTCACGCTCTTAGGGGCAAAATCCGGTTATGCTGTGAGCGGAGGCCTAAAGCTTATGACAAAAGCAGACCTGGTGGAGAAAGTCACCGGACTCGGCGATCTGACTCGCCGCGACGGTGAGGTGATTGTTGAAACCATCTTTGGGTCCGTGATCGGGGCTTTGCAGAGTGGAGACAAGATTGAGATTCGTGGCTTCGGGTCCTTTCGCATCCGCCAACGCAATCCCCGTATTGGACGGAACCCGAAGACTGGAGAACGCGTGGAGGTCCCTGCGAAAAGGGTGCCCTACTTCAAGCCTTCCAAGGAGCTTCGCGACCTGGTGAATCCGCATGAAGCAGCCAAAGCCTCCTGAGCAGGCCCATTTCAAACGGCACTGAAAAACTGGCCCTTACACCGAAAACTTAACTACGCAGTTTATAGTTTCAGTGCATGAGTCTTTCTCCGTCGCGGAAGCGCTGGATTCTTTGGATTGCCGCAGGCGTGCTGCTGCGGCTGATCCTGATCGCGTTTCCACGTCCGTCCGACGACGACACCGGGGTCTACCTGGAGCTGGGACACAACCTGCTGCACCACGGCGTCTATGGCATGGGCGATGGAGACGATCTCACTCCGAGTCTCTTTCGTCTGCCTGGATATCCTCTTTTCCTGGCGATGATTGAGCAGCTCTTTTCGGGAGTCTGGCTCAATGCCGTCTTTGTTGTTCAGGCGGCCGCTGACCTGGCCGGAGGACTGCTGCTGGCAGCCTTCGCGCGCCGGTTTCTATCCCGCCGCGCTACAGAGGTGGCGTTGGCGCTGGCCATGCTTTGCCCCTTCACCGCAGCCTACACAGGCATCGCCATGACCGAGTGCCTCTCAGTCTTTGCGATCTCATTGGGCGTCTATGCGGCGGGCCGGGCGCTGGCCGCCGCACAAGCGGGTAGCCGCGATGTCTGGGCGCTGGCGCTGGCCGGGTGCGCTGCGGGTCTGGCCATGTTGCTCAGGCCAGACGGCGCGCTGCTGTTTGCGGTGCTGGCAGCGGGACTGTTTGGGTACACCGTGCGCACCCGTTCCGCCAGTCATGGACTGCGGCTGCGACTGCGCTCCGGGATGGCCTCCACGGCACTGTTCTGCGTTGTGGCTCTCGCGCCGCTCGCGCCGTGGACGGTGCGCAACTGGACGGATTTCCATGTCTTTGAACCTCTGGCTCCACGCCACGTCAACGACCCCGGCGAACGCGTTAACCTCGGTTTTTACCGTTGGATGCGGACCTGGTCGGTGGAGTACGCCTCCACCGGCAACGTCTTCTGGAACGTGGGCTCCGAGAACATCGAACTCGGCGACCTGCCGGCGCGCGCCTTCGACTCGCCCCAACAGCGAGAGCAAACCCGCCTGCTTCTCAATGAGTACAACCGCTGGAACGGCATTTCGCCCCAGCTCGACGACAGCTTTGCCGCGCTGGCTACCGAGCGCATCCGCACCCATCCGCTGCGCTACTACCTCGTGGTTCCTATGCTGCGCGTGGCGGATATGGTCCTGCGCCCACGGACCGAAGCCTTTTATCTGGATGTCGATTGGTGGCGCTGGAGCGAACATCCCGGCCAGACGATCCTTGCCGTCCTTCTGGGCCTGATCAATCTGGGTTACGTGGGCGCGGCAGCCTGGGCATTCCTGCGCGGGCGCGTCCCGTTAGCCTGGATGCTGGGCGGCTATCTGTTGCTGCGCTGCCTGTTGCTGGCTACGATGGAGAACCCCGAGCCGCGCTACACGCTGGAATGCTTCCCCATCCTGATTGTGGCCGCCGCTGCGGCTATTGCGCCGGGGCCAAAGCCGGCCCCTCGGAATGCCCTAACTCGGCCGGATGCCGATCACGCTTAACATGCGTCCCGCGTGGCCCTGGGACGCGCGATGAGAGAAGAACAAATCCGCTTGGCAGCTTGTGCAACCGCCAATGGATTGAATGGCGCTGGATTTGAGGCCTGCGGCAAGCAACTGGCGGCGGTTCGCTTCCATGAGGTCCAGGTGCAGGCTAGGACCGATGGGTGAATGGCCGGGAGCGCGCTGGGTGAGAAACAGCATGGGGTACTTGGTTCGTACCGGGTCGCTATCGTAGACCTCGCGGAAAAGATCGCGGGCATAATCGAACTGGGACTCGAAGCTGGAGAGCAATTCTTCTTGGACGGCGTAGCAACAGGCGCCGATGCCAGGGCCGATGGCGGCAATCAAATCTTCAGGCCGGGAGCCGAACTCAAGCCTCATCCGGCCAATGCCGGTTTCGACGATTCGCTTCACCGTGCCCCTCCAGCCGGCGTGGAAGGCAGCAACCGCGCGGCGCTTGCGGTCGGCCACCAGGACGGGGATGCAATCGGCTGTGTGGACTGCCAGGAGCAGGCCGGGCTCATCCGTCATAAGCCCGTCCGCTTTCCACGGGCGTTCTTGTTCAGCGTCGCCGGCGGAGGCGATGATGAGAACGTTTGAATGGAACTGGCGGATGGTGACCAGCGGCGTGGCTGCGTTTCCGGTGACCGCTTCAGCCAAAAGCCTGCGGTTTTGGGCAACTGCGTCGCGGTCATCGGCGGCCGTGAAACCAAGATTCAGCTCGCCGGCCGCGCCTTCAGCACAGTATGCCCGGCTGACGCCGCCTTTGCGCGTGCTGAATCCGTGCCAGAGCCAGGAGGTCTTTTCCCGGCCGGACCTGTCCCAACCGGGAACCGGCAGCCACTGGACGCCGTTGGGGGCCACGCGCGGAATGGGAGCGGCATGAAACAGCTCCGCCTTTGACAGCCTCGTTTGCGCAGCTCCCTCAAGGCGGACACGGCGCGTAACACCGGCGGCGTTCCCGCGCAGGTTGCGCACAAGGCCTGCCTTCCGCAGCAGAGCGTCGATGCTTTGCACGTCCAGGCCGTCGTCCGAAACCGAATGAGCGTTTGGGGTGGAAGAGTTTGCCATCTGTTGCTGATTCTAACTGGCGGCAATTTCAGCAGACCTTGAGTGAGCAAATGGGCCTGCCTTCCGGCAGGCCCGCTCGAGAGGCATTTGAGGGAGGGGGTCCAGGGGGGATGAAGAGAAGAGATCCGTAAAGGATCCTCAAAAGGAATGGGATACCTTCGTTGAAGGGTTGAACATCGGGGAAGCCTCTGCTAATTATTTAATGAGATGCAAGACTGGGGAAAAAGTTGCGTTTCGGGAGTTCGTTTCTGTTGAAAAAGTTTTTATGCCTTCGTTTTTGCCGCGCCTCCCCTTACCTCTCTGGCACCCCCGCAGACAAAAGCACACGAATCAGCTTGCATCGAATGAGCGGAATTGGCACTCTCTAGAGTGTGAAGTGGTGGCAGTTCATCATCCTGATTGCAATCGGGATACTGGGAATCGGCTACATCTATCTGCATCGGGTGGAGCTGGGTCTGGTGCGCCCCGCCAGTTTCGAGGGCGAAGGCGATTCGAGCGGCGAGCCGGGTTCCCCGCTTCCCCGCCCTGCTCGCATCAGTTGGGAAAATGTGGACCGGAGCACCGACGGGTTCAAGGTGGAGATGCCGGCCGAGGTCAAGGAACTGCAGGTTCCCGCCAACAATGAACGCGGAGGATCGGATCGGGTGAACATGATCCTTTGCAACGCCAACGCCGAGACAACGTTTGCCGTGGCCTGGGCGGACGATCCACCCGTAGCGCGAGCGAACGACCGCAACGCGGGCAGAATCCTGGACATGGCGCGAGACGATGCGATGGCCCGAACGCAAACCTCGCTGACCAAAGAATCCCGGAGCACCATCGGTGGCTTTCCGGCGCGGGATTTCTCAGCCCGGAACTCAGCCGGCGGGGTCATGAATTCGCGCCTCATTTATATCAACCCGAGGCTCTACATGCTGATCGCGGCATTTCCCTCGGAGAGCGCTCGCCGCGAGCAGGATGTTGCGCGATTCTTCGACTCCTTTGCGATCGTTTCGTCGGAAAGAATCCCCGAGACGCTGCCTCTGGCGCCCGCCGCCCGCTAGTGCTGACGGACGCGAACGGTTCAGGAGGTGTATTCTCAAGACCAACTATGAGCATTCGACTTTCGCAGTTCCTCGCGTTGGCAGCCCTTGTTTCCATGGCCGCTGCCCTTGCTGCGCAACAACCCGCCAAGGCTAAACCCGAAGATACTGAAGTATGGCAGCCTGTACCCAAAATAGTCACTCCAGGCGCCACAGACGCGGCGCCTCCGTCCGATGCAATCGTGTTGTTCGATGGCAAGAACCAGGATGAGTGGGTGTCGGCCCAGGACCATTCTCCGGCCAAATGGGTCGTGTCCAACGGCATCCTCACAGTGAGCAAGGCGCCGGGTGTGGGAAACATCGAAACCAGGCGAAAGTTCAGGAATTACCAGCTCCATGTCGAGTGGAGGGTCCCTGAGAACATCACCGGCAGCGGTCAGGCGCGCGGCAACAGCGGCGTTTTTCTCGCTTCCACCGGGCCCGGCGACGACGGGTACGAGCTCCAGGTTCTCGATTCGTACAACAACACGACCTATGTCAACGGGCAAGCCGCCAGCATTTACAAGCAGAGCGCTCCGCTCGTGAATCCGGATCGCAAGCCGGGAGAGTGGCAGACTTACGACATCGTGTGGACAGCGCCGACATTCAACGCGGACGATTCGCTGAAAACACCTGCCTGCGTTACGGTCTTTTTCAACGGCGTGCTGGTGCAGAATCACTTCGAATTGAAGGGGCAAACCCTTTATATCGGCCAGCCATTCTATAAAAAGTATGAAAGTGCGCCGATCAAATTGCAGGCACACGGCGACAAGAGCGAGCCACTCAGCTTCAGGAATATCTGGGTTAGAGAGCTTAATTAGACGATTGGCGCCTTGTGTTTGGGGATTTCGGGGTCCTGTGCGCTGGCGTGGACTGAGCCTGGCAACGCTGTCAGCAACACGACACCTGCCCTATCTTCATGTTGCGCCACTCCATGGAATTCCCTCCTGTCCGCCCGCCATTCTGGTCTTTGACGGCGTTCGTCCGCAAGTCTTCTCAGGCGGAATGCGCTTCAGTCCGCGCGGCCTTTTCGACAAAGTAGGTAATCAGGCCAACGGGCAGGAACCGGACAAGGAGAGCGGTGAACTTGCCGCCGAAGTAGGGGACAATCGTCCGCTGACCACGCGCCAGAGCGGCGACGGCGAGCCGCGCCACATCCGGAGCGGACTGCGAACCGCGGTTCTTGAATGCCCCGGCGTGAGCTACGTCAAAGAATTCGCTGTCTGTGGGCCCTGGGCAAAGCGCCGTGACCTTTACCCCGAATCGGGCTACTTCGGCTGCCAGTCCCAACGCGAAGAAGCGGTCGAAGGCCTTGGTGGCGGCATAGGTTGAAAGGTAGGGCACCGGCTGAAAACTGGCCGTGGAAGCCAGCACCAGCACCCAACCTCGCCTGCGCTCGACCATGCGCGGGACGAACAGCCGCGTCAGGCGCACCATGGCCTCGCAGTTGACGCGGACCTGGCTCAACTCCTGTTCGACCGGACTCTCGTAGAAGGCGCCGAACTGGCCCAGGCCGGCGTTGTTGACCAGAATGTCCACGATAAGGCCGGAGCCTTCGCTCGCGTCATGAATCTGCTGAGGTGCGGCGGGATCGTTCAGGTCCGCGACGACGATGCGCACCTCTGTTCCTTCGGCCGTGAGTTCCGCGGCCAGAGATTCGAGCCGGTCTTTGCGGCGCGCTGTGAGGATGAGTTTGGCGCCATGCTTTGCCAACTCCCGCGCCAGTGCCACGCCGATCCCCGCACTGGCCCCGGTGACCAGTGCCCATTTGCCGTTGAATTCCTGTGTGTTTGCCATCGCGGGACCATCATAGCGAATCGGGGCATCGCGTTGCGGGCGGGACTATAATTCTGGCGATCGATATGGAACAAATCAAATGGATTTGGAACGACGAGAAGGCCAGAACCAATCTTCTCAAGCACCAGGTTGCGTTCTCAGAGGCGGCTCTGGTCTTCGAAGACCCACTTCATTTATCCAAGCCCGATCCGCATCCGGATGGAGATCGCTGGCAAACGATTGGACGCGTCGGGCCATTTCTGGTCTTTGTAATTCACACCTTACCGGTAAAATGGGAATCGGACGCCGCCGCAATTGGCAGAATCATCAGCGCGCGCATCACAACCTCCTTTGAGAGGCGAGCCTATGAAGACAGAGATTTCTAACAAGCTCAGTCCCGAGCAGCACACACGGCTGGAACGGCTGACAGCCCTGCCGGACGAGGCGATTGATACCTCCGATATCCCCGAAGTCCGTGATTGGACCGGCGCCAAGCGCGGGCTCTTCTATACAGGTCCCAGCGACAAAGTGGCGATTGGGGTTGAGGCGGACGTCGTGGCGTGGTTTCGCTCCCACTCACCCGCCGGCGAGGAATATGAAAAGGGCATCAACCGGGTCCTGCTGGAGCACATTACAGAGGAGGGGCAAAAGGCGAGCTAGGACCGGTAGACTTCGCGCCGGTTCCCGATGCGGACGACCAGAATACGGACCAGCTTGTCTTCGATACTGGCGATGATTCGATAATCGCCGACCCGGTACTTCCAGAGTTCACCCAACTCCGAGCCCTTCAGCGCTTCGCCAATGCTGCGCGGATTTTCAAGGAAAGCAATGCGCTCGAAAAGAACGCGATTGATTCTGCGTGCTACCTGCGGATCGAGTCGGTCCAATTCGCGTTTAGCTCTTGGATCAAGTTCAATCGACCATGCCATATTCCTTCATCACTTCTTCAAGAGGAATCGTCTTGACGCGGCCCGCTTGTATATCAGCCAGCCGTTGCTCGGCCAGATAGATGTCCTCAAGGTCATCCAAATGCTCAAGAATCGCCTCGCGGACGTAAAAGCTCTTGGTCCGGCCAGTTTCCTTTGACAGGGCATCGAGGCGCTTTTCGATCTCTTTGGGCAAGCGAATTGCAAGCATGGCGGGTCTCTTTCTTGATGGTGCTATACAAGTATAGCGAATCTCGCTTTGGCGGGCGGTGAGCTTCCCAGATCAGGGCTTTGACCCTGTCGGCTGCTTCGTCTTTCCACGCGTCTTCTTGCCGGTCTTTTCGTTCGCCTCAACTCGCAGCTTCCAGGCCGTGCGCAATGCGCCTGTAAGCTGGTCTTCACTTGCCGCTGCCAGCCGGATATGGGTCGCGCCGCTTTCGCCCCAGCCGCCATGGATAGGGAGAAATATCTCCGGCTGCTCGCCGACAAAGGCTGCCTGGTGCTCAGGTGTCAGCATCAGGTTGCCGTAGCCCTGGCTCTCAGAAGCAAGCGTGGCAAAAATCCGGCCGCCGACCCGAAAATCGGGAGCGCCCATGTGCGAGCTCGCCTCAGCTCCTTCAAAGCTCAGTGCGATGCGGCGAAAGTCGGCTGCATTCATCTTGCAATTCTCCTTTGGCCTTAAACTGCCGGGCGTCCCTTCGGACTATAGAGCTAGGAGCTAGCAGCTAGAAGCTGCCCTTCAAACTCCTCATTCAGCCACTCAGAAAAAGCAGAAAACTCCTCGTCGCGCCCGAGGAAGTCGCGGACCATCTGCCGTCCCGGTTTGGAACCGCCCTGCTCGATGACTGTCTTGCGATAGCGGCTGCCGGCATCGCAGCCTAACAGGTCCGCGGGATCGAACTGCGCGAAGAAGTCCAGAGCGATGACCTTGTCGAAGGCATAGGTGTAGTAGTTCGACGAATAGCCGGTGAGATGGCCGAAGCTGGCGTACATGCGGTTTCCCTCAAACCAGGTCCAGGGTTGCAGGCTTTCATAGAGGCGCTTTGTGGTGCTGTCGAGGTCGAGCGCGGCGGGGTCCTGGTCGTGGAGGTCGAGCGAAAGGGTTGTGTAGTAGAGCTGCGAGCGAACCCAGTCGGCTCGGCCAAAGGCGCCGGCCAGCTTCATCTTTTTGATCGTTTCGGAGGAAAGCACTTCGCCGGTTTGGTAGTGCTTCGCGAATGCCTGGAGCAGCTTTTCGTCACGGAAGAACTCTTCGAGCATCTGCGAGGGAACCTCGATGAAGTCGCCTTCGGTGGCAAAGCCGGAGATGCCGGCCCACTCGGTCCGTCCGCCGAGGATGGCGTGCATCAGGTGGCCGAATTCGTGGAAGTAGGTAACCACGTCGTTGTATTGCAGAAGGCCCGGATCTTTGTCGTCACCCTTGGGAAAGTTGCAGATGAGCGCGGCTTCAGGCAGTGCGCGGCCGCGGACGCCGGTGACGATGGGCGCGGCGGAGAACCACTTGTCCTTGCCCTCGCGGGGGTGCATGTCGAGGTAGAAGCGGCCCACGGCCTGCCCGTCTTCAATCACATCGAAAACGGAGACGTCAGTGTGCCATCCAGGCGCGGTAGAGCGGCGAAACTCAATCTTGAAGAGCCTGGCCGCCGTCTGCAGCACGCCGGCCTCAACCTGCGCGTATGGAAAGTAGGGGCGAACCGACTGCGAGTCGAAGTCGAAGGCCGAGCGGCGGAACTGCTCATACCAATAGGCGCGGCTGGTGATGTCGATGGCCGTCAGCTCGGGCTGGCGCTGGCGGGCGAATTCGAGAATCAGCTCGTGCTCGCGGCGTGCGCCTTCCAAGCTGGCATCGTCAAGTTTGGCCAGGAACGTACGCACGTTGGCGGCTGAGCCCATCATCTGGTCGGCGGTGGCCAGGTCGGCCCAACTGCGGAAGCCGAGGACCGTGGCGATCTCCTGCCGCGTGGCCAGCAGGTCGAGAAGAATTTGCCGGTTGGCCGGGTAGGCGCGGGTGTTGTAGGCCAGAAACATGCGCTCGCGCAGCGCGGCGCTGGTGGCAAAAGTCATTACCGGCTGCATGTCGGGCTGGTCGGTCGAGAGGGTGATCTGGCCCTCAGAGTTGGGCTGGTGACGGGCGAGATAGTCTGTAGGCAGACCGTCGAGCTCGGCAGCCGTGGCCGCGATGGTCTTGCCGCCCTCCTGGATGTTGCGGCTGAAGTCGAGCGAGAGGTGGGTTGCCTTCTCGTGCAGGGATTGCAAGTGGTCGCGGGTGGCCTGATCTTTGTCCACGCCGGCCAGGCGGTAGCCGAGGAGTGTGCGTTCGACGAAGTGTTGGGTCGCTGGGCTGGCGCCGGTGAGATCGATGGCTGAAAGTGCGTCGTAGACCGGACGATTCAGGCTCAGGGCGCTGCCCGCCATGGCTACCCGCTGGGCTTCAAGCTGGGCCTGGTCGCGAACCGACTTGTCGGCAGCCACGGAGTTGAGCACGCCGGCTTGCGCGCCGGCCAGGGTGAGATGCTCAATGGCCGCGTCAAAGAGGCGCAAAGAATTTTCCGGCGAGCGCGTGCCCTCGACAGCCAGCAGCGTGGCCCGGGCCGCCTGGTGCGCAGCCAGGCAGCCGCTAACCCAGGCAGTCAGCGCTTCAGCGGACGCGGCTCCGCCCGCATCCCAGGCGTGAAGTTCTTCGGTTGTGGCAAGGACGGCGCGGTTCTCATCTGGCATAGGGGCAAACTCCTCCAAACTTCTAGGGTGCCACAACGGAGCGGGTTTGGGGGCTGGCCGGTTTTCAGCAACACCGTTAGAAATTCGCCACTGCCCGCAATCCGCTGTTGCATCTGCAACTGAACCCATCTAAGATGCGTCAATTGATCGCTATGGTGCGTACTGCTTCCATCCCGGCTGTTCCCGTCTCCGCGCGGCCCCCCGCGCCGCCCAACCTGCGGCCTCGGCTGGGCAAGCTGTGCGTGGCCATTCAGGCCAGCTCGCCGGCGGAGATGGTGGAACGTGCCGAAGCGGCGCTCCAAGACTCCATTTCCGCCTCGAAGTTCCTTGAATTCCGGCTGGATTCGCTCCCCAAGCCGGCAGCGGCACTGCTCAGGGTGAAGGAGTTTATGGCGGCGCATCGCGGGGTAACCGCCATCGCCACCTGCCGGCGCAAGCAGTTTGGCGGCAACTTCGAGGGAGCGCTCAAGGCGGAACTGGACGTGCTGACCAAGGCCGCCGAAGCCGGCTGTCAGATTGTCGATCTCGAAGTGGAGTCGGCCGAAGAGGCAGCGCCGAAGCAGTTGGACCATTTCCGGGCTGGCCTTCGCGCGGTGGGCGCGGCGCTGCTGGTGAGCTTTCACGACTTTACCCGCACCAAAGGCCTGGAACAGGCGGCCGACCGGATCCAGGCCTTTCAGCCGGATTTTGTGAAAATGGTTTCAACGGCGCGAACGCTTGCCGACAACCTAGCCGTGCTGCGCCTGATCGAAGACCGGTCTCTGACGGCGCAGGTGGTGGGCATCGCCATGGGCGAGGAGGGACTTGTGAGCCGCGTGCTGGGCCCGCGGGCCGGGGCGGCGTTCACGTTTGCTTCGTTTTCCGAGGGCGCCGCGACGGCGAAGGGCCAGGTGACAGCGGGGACACTGCGCGACCTCTACCGCCTGGAGCATCTCGATCAGGCTACACGGATTTTTGGCGTGGCCGGCAACCCCATCGCGCACTCGCTTTCTCCGCTGATGCAGAATGCAGCCTTCCGCCGCGAAAACGTGAACGCGGTGCTGCTGCCGCTCAAGACTCGCGCTCTTGCCGACCTGTTGACCCTGGTGCGCGAGCTGCCGCTGAGTGGGGTGGCCGTGACCATGCCGCTGAAGCAGGAAGTCCTGCCCCACCTCACAAATATGGACCCGCTGACGAGCCGCATCGGCGCCTGCAACACGCTGCGAACCGGGGCGGACGGCAAGCTCTACGGCTTCAATACGGATGTGGCCGGGGTGGTGAGGCCGCTGGAAAAACGGATTAGGCTGAAAGGCGCGCGCATCGCCGTATTGGGCGCGGGAGGCGCGGCGCGGGCTGCGGTGTTTGGGTTGGTCGAGCAGGGGGCCGAGGTCTTTGTTGTCAACCGCACGCACGACAAAGCGGTTGCGCTGGCCCGGTCAGCCAAGGCCAAGTCGCTGAAGCATGAGCTGTTTGCCAAGAGCCGCTTTGACGTGCTGATCAATACCACCCCCTGCGGCATGGCCGGCAACAAAGACGCGCTGCCCATTGAGGAGAACGAGCTGAATGCCGGTCTGGTTTTCGACATGGTCTACAACCCGCTGGAGACGCCGCTCATCAAGCTGGCGAAGGCGCGCGGGATTCCGGTCGTGAGCGGCCTGGAGATGTTTGTGCAGCAAGGCGCGCGCCAGTTCGAGATCTGGACCGGCAAGCCCGCTCCCGAAGCCGAAATGCTGCGCGTGGTGGAGCTGGAGCTGCGCCGGCGGGGATGAAGGCGGCTGATCCCCGATGTCAAGACTAAAGGCGACAGGGCATTATCGTTATTGCCGGTGGGAGACTCAAATGCTAGAAAAAGTCGAAAAGTGGCTAATCGAACAAGGCTTCTCTCTAGAAATGCGAACAGCTTCTGCTTTTCGAGAAGCCGGTTTTGAGGTTCGTCAGTCTACGCTCTATCGCGATCCAGAAACGGAAAAGTCACGCGAAGTTGATGTATATGCCATCGATCCTGATTATCGCGGGATTCTTGGAATCTCATTCGTCGTTGAATGCAAGGCAGCGGTCAAACCATGGGTCCTGTTATGTTCTCCGCACACACTTAGTGGGTACAACCGGCTCTTATCGTTCTCCGTAGCTTCGACAGATGCGAGGGGTGCGCTCGGTGACCGATTCGAGGACCTCGTTGGCAATTTGCCTTGGCTTCGTAAAGAGGGGTTGATTGGCTACTCACTGCGGCAGGCCTTCTCCGACAACGATGCTGCCTATGCCGCAGCCATGAGCGTCGCAAAAGCCGCAGACTTTCAGGTGAACAAGATTGCAGGGCACGTGCCAAAATTCTGCTTTGTCTTTCCAGTTATCGTCGTCGATAGCCCCCTCATCCTCTGCTCTATGTCCGAAGCCGGTCAAATTGTGCTTAAGGAGGCCGAACAGGGCGAATTCCTATTTCACGCAGACCCGCCAAGGAACTTTGGCACCTGTATCCGCGTTGTGAAAAGCACGAGTCTTCCTGGATTTGCCGCGGAGGCGAAGCAAGTAGCGAACCAGCTTCGAGCTGGGCTCACAACGCATGTGGATGAAGCTTGGGCAATAATGTGTTCTCCAGACAAGGGCTAAAGATAGATTTTGGCGGAGCCCAAACGCATTATGTCGAGATATTGAGACTTGCGATTTCCCTTTTTCCATTTGTCTTTCGTATTTGTCACTCTTGACTTCAACCAAATAGTATATACAATAAACACATGGGAATCACGTACGATCCCGCAAAGAATGTGCGCAACATCAATGAGCGCGGACTTTCATTCGAGCGGGCGGCGGATTTCGATTTCGAGAATGCCTTGATCGCGGATTATTTCCGTCACGGCGAGATGCGACGCATTGCCGTCGGGTATCTGGACAAGCGGTTGCATCTGCTTTGCTATATCCCCAAACCGGACGGAATTCGCGTCATCAGTTTCCGTAAGACGAACAAGAGGGAGGCTAAACTCTATGGCAAACCGCAAACCATTGCCTGAACCATTGCTTGATGAGGACGGAGAAGTTAGAGAGATAACAGCTGAAGACGTTGCCCTCTTTAAGCCATTCTCCTCGCTGCCTGAGGCGGAGCGGAAAATGCTCAAGAACCTCCGCAAACGGGGGCCGCAGAGAACTCCCCGAAAGGTTCCCATCTCGATTCGGCTTTCGCCCGACGTGGCAGAGGGCCTGCGCGCAACCGGTAATGGCTGGCAGCGCCGCGCGGACGAAGCGCTCAGGTCATGGCTTCTAGAGAAGAGAGACGGTCAGGCGGCCCAACGATTGTCGAACCGCTGAAGCGCAGGATTAAACCACCAATCGCGCCTACCGAGCTTTCTTCTTTCCCGTCTTCGCCGCCTTTGGCTTCTCGCCCTCCAAATGCCCCACGGGGATCGGCCCCATATCCGGCCCGGTGCGTATGACCCGGGTGTCGTTCATCAGGTAGCTAATGGTACGCAAAGAAGCCGGGTGGGCAATGCCGGTGGCAGGATCGATGTTGAGATTCTGGCTGTTGGCAATTTGAAAGCTGAATGTGGGCATGGTGCTGCCGCCGGGGCCGGGCTGGACTCCCGTGCGGACGGGTAGAAAGCCCTGGATGGGATGCACCCGGAAGGCCGTCTCATAGCGATGCTTCTTGATGCTCCAGGTAAAGACGCGCACCTGGTCGAAGTCGAAGGGCAGGCCGGACCCTGGTGGGCTGAGGACGGTTACGTACTCGGGAACCTGGTGGTCGGGAGCGGTGGACTCCGGATCGGTAACTTTGGTCAGGACGTAGGCGCCAACCATGCGCTGGCCTTCGGCGTAGACGCCAACTTCGTCCGGCACATCCACGTCCATGCGGCCCGCGAGCATCCAGCCGGCGTGGCCCGAGGTGTCGCGAACCAGCCACCAATCTTCAATCGCGACAGGCGGCATCACAACCGCGGGCATCACGACGGAGGGCGTGACAATCTTGGAGGTATTGGGCGAGCTGTGAGTGGGAGTTGCGGATGGGCTCTTTGCGACTGGAGGAGGCTTCAGGCCCGGGTTTGGCGCTGTCGGCTTCCGAAGCGGTCCGAAGCCCGGCGTCGGCGTTTTGGGAACCGAGGCCCGGGCAAGGAGCTGGACTTTGGCATTGCCGGCGAGCAGATAAAAGTGCTCCGTATCGCGGCCGGGCATGATGTGCAGATAAAGGTCGTCGCGGAGGGTGGCTGTGGCAACCACAGGGTCCTGTTTGTGCTGGCTGCCAAGCTGGGCAAACGCGTCGTAGGTCTTGCTGTCAATGACAGCGCGGTCTTCAATCCAGCCGATCTCGTTCTTTTGGGTTTTCACCTTGAGGAAGCGTCGGCCGATCTCGAGGACTTCAAGCGGCTGGCCGTTGACCACCTCGGCCACGCGATTGGAGACGGCGGCTACCCGGTCGTGAAGGTACATCTGGCGGGCGGAGACGTAGACCGTCTCGTGCTGCTCATGGCGAAACCGGCTGCATCCGCAGGCAGCGACAAGCGAAAAAAGGACGATCCACGAAGATATGGAGGCTCCGAGGCGCCGTGAAGAAGAGACGAAAAAGATTTGCGATGGCGTGAGCACAGCCCGTGGCGGTCCTCTTGAGGATAGCAGAGCCAGGAGTCAGAGATCAGGGGTCAGTTTTCGGCCACCGGTGCAGAGTTCCATCCCGCCAGCAAGGCGGCCGCTGATCCCTGTTCCCTGATCCCTGCTTTTAGGGTGCGGCGGTGATCGCGCCTGCCTGGACCGGGTCGGTCCCGGTGGCCGAAGTGACCGCGGAGGTAAGCGCGCCAGAACTCATGGTGTAGGCCTCCAGGTCGGGGCTGCCGCCTGAATCCACCACCAGCAGATAGTTGTCCAGGCTGTCCTCAGCCAGGCCGACCGGAGTGGCGCCTGTGGACACCGTAGTCGTGAGAGCGGTCAGCGAATAAACGGCGCCGGTAGACGTGAAAGAGAAGCCGGCAATGTTTCCGGTGGAGCTGCTGCTGACGGTGCGGTTGGCGACGTAGACATAATTGCCCTTGGCTTCGGGCTGAATGGCATAGGGCGCCAGTCCGGCGGTCGAGTAGGGCGAGCCCGTGACCTCGACCAGCGTGTTGTAGTTGAAGGCGCGCAGGCCACCGGAGTTGGTACCGGAGGTTGCGGCGGTTTCCCCCACGTAGAACAACCGGTTTTCGGGGTCAACGGCCACGGAAACGGCGGCGCCGGCGGAGTTCGCCACGGGAATGTTGACGCTGCTTGAGAATGGAGTGGAGCTACCCGCGACAAGGATCACTTCCTCAGTACCGCTGGAGCCAAGCGCCACAAAGATGTGGGTATTGTCAGGCGAGATGGCGAGCTGATGAACGGTCGCCGCAGGCAGCGCGACTGGCTGCTCGATCTTGGATGTGGCCAGGCCGGTGCTGGGACTGATGGCAACGGCGAAGAGTTCCGACTGGTTGGGACCGGCCTCCACGAGCCAGGAGTTGGTCGAGTCCACTTGCATTGTGGAGGCCAGATCGGAGGAGATAGCCGCGGAGCTGTTTCCAAGGGTCAGCGCACCCCCCGAGCCAATGGTGTAAAGGTAGATGCCGTCGAGGGCCGTGCTCACATAAAGAAAAGCCCCGTTCGGCGCTACGGCGATGGCCAGGGGCTCAGCGGAGCCGGGCAGAGTGTAGGGGCTGCCGGTGACCGGGGTCAGCGTTCCAGAGACGATGGAGTAGCCGGCAATCTGGGCTGTTCCCTGGTTCAGAACATAGAAGACGCCGCTGGATAATCCTGAGGTTGTTGTGGTGGTAGTGCCGCTTGGCGCCTGCCAGAAATCTCCGCAACCAGCCAGAAAACAAACCGAAAAACCAACCAGGACCGGCGCCGCCAGCAGCAGTCGCGCCCTCATGCCGAAGTTCATTGCCGCTCCTTTGTTGTCATTTTCGGAGGTTCATGGCTTTTGAGGAGTCCGTGGCTCCAAGCGTCCAGATCAAAGAGTATCGCTTTCACATGCGTCGTGTCTCATCACGGAATGGGATGCAGGCGGCTGCCTGCGTCTCTAAGCTAGAGACGCGCCCTGGCCGGCATTCGCTCACTGTGGCGTTGGCCGGTGCGTCTGGCACATAGGTTTTGCGTTGGCTGCACGTCAGTGTTGCATGGGAACGTTGGGCTCCGAGCGCCTCAGTTGGGACGGCCGCCGGAGGCGGAGCGGCGGCGGAAACGCTCGTCCACGGGCTGCCGGCCCTGAAACCCGGAGTCGAAGGTATGCCAATGCTCGATGGCGGACTCGCCCATGCGCCAGCAGAGCAGCACCACCTCATCATCGAGGCGGCAGGGGAAATCGAGCAGGCCGCCTTCAAGGTCTTTGACCTGCACGCCGATGGCGTCGATCTCGGCGATGCTCTCGCGGACGCGCGCCAGGTGGGCCATGACCTCCGCGCGCTGCTTGGCCACGCTGCCCACGTCCACCCTCATGCCGCCGGAGAGGTAGATGCGCCGGGACAGATCGTTCAGACTGGACTCGACCTCCTCCGCGGACTGCCTGCCTTCCATCGCGCGCTTGAGCAGCGATTCGAGCACCGGGAGCAGAGACTGCGCTTCTTCGAGAGTGAAGGTTTTCATGGGGAAACGCCCTTGTTCATAGGATACGACAAAAGCAAGGAGCAGGGAGTAGGGAACAGGGAACAGGCCAGGGCAATTGCATTTGAAACTTGAGCGAGGAATGAAGGGTACGGGCTTTCGATATCAGGCGGATCATCGTTGTTTTGAAAGGGCACGGCTTTAGCCGTGCCGATTTCAGAGCCAATATTGCCGGCTTTAGCCGCCGAGGNNATTCTCAAATCATCCCTCAGCGGCTGAAGCCCATAAGTCCTCTGGCTGTTTTGCGGCACGGCTAAAGCCGTGCCCTTTCAAAACAATCCAAATGCGATTGCCCTGGGGAACAGGCCGATCTGTCTGCGCTCGACCGGCGAATGTCGGCTTAGAATCTCCACATGGAAAAACATGCCGTTCGACCCTCCATGTCCGAAATGCGGAGCTAAGCCAAGGGAAACTTCCAAGCATGAAAATGGAATGGTGATTCATGGCGTCCATACCGAAGGTTGGCCGAAGGTTGGCCGAAGAAGCGCGTCTGAAATGCTAGCCGCCTTGTTTCCTGTTCCCTGTTCCCTGCTCTTATCCCACTTCCAGCATCCGGTCCAGCGCCACTTTGGCCCAGTGCTTGACGCTCTTGCGGACCTGGATCCGGTTGACGACGCGGCCCTGTACCAGGTTTTCAAGCGCCCAGGCCAGGTGGTGCGGGCTGATGCGGTACATGGTGGTGCACAGGCAGCCGGTATCGTCGAGGGTGATGACGCGCTTGCCCTGTTCCGCGAAAAGGCTGGCCATGCGGTTTACGAGGTGAATCTCCGTGCCGACGGCGAACATTGCCCCGGCGGGGGCCTCTTCAACAATCTTGATGAGTCGCTCAGTGGAACCCAGAGCGTCAGCCTTCTGGCAGACCTCCCAGCGGCATTCGGGGTGCACGATCACCTGAATGCCGGGATACTTGGCGCGCACGTGATCCACATGGCCGGGCAAAAAGCGCTGATGCACCGCACAGTGTCCCTTCCACAAGAGGACGCGGCTGGCGGTGAGCTTTTCCTTCGTCTGGCCTCCCTGGCTTTGGCCAATCTGAAGCGCCCAGGGGTCCCAAACCACCATCTCCTCCGTCGGAATGCCCATGGCATAGCCGGTGTTGCGGCCCAGGTGCTGGTCGGGCAGGAAGAGGATGCGCTTACCACCCCAACGACGAGGACCTGTCGTTGGGGACCCCGGCTTGCCGCGAGCGTAAGCCCACTCGAAGGCGGCGCGAGCATTGGACGAGGTGCAGACGAGCCCGCCGCGCTCGCCGCAGAAGGCCTTGATGGCGGCAGTGGAGTTCATGTAGGTGAGGGGTATTGTGTCGGCGGCTAAGCCGAGGCGCTCGATCGCTTCCCAGGAGGCTTCGACCTGGGAGATTTCGGCCATGTCGGCCATGGAGCAGCCGGCGTTGAGGTCGGGCAGAATGACCTGTTGGCCTTCACGGGCGAGCACGTCAGCGCTTTCGGCCATGAAGTGAACGCCACAGAAGACGATGTATTTGGCATCGGTTTCGGAGGCAATTTTGGAGAGCTTGTAACTGTCGCCAGTAAAGTCGGCGAAGCGAATCACCTCGTCGCGCTGGTAGTGGTGGCCGAGCAGGATAGTGGTGGCGCCGAGCTTGACTCGCGCCTCTCGAATGCGCGCGTCCATCGAGTGGTCGGGAAGCGCAAGGTAGTTTTCAAGGCTGCAACTGTTGCCAGCCGCCGGCGAGGCCGCCGTTATGTCGTCAAGAACCAGGTTCACTCGATTCCGCCTTCAGTCCAACTCACCCTTCAATTCTTTGGCGGGGGGCGGACGGGGATGTTGAAAGCAAACACGGCTGCAGCGGATGCGCGGACACTCCTGAATTCCTCGGCGCTGCCGCCGAACTCTTCAGGTAGCCCCCATCCACGGGGTTGTTGCAGCCCTTTCTCAATTGGATGCGCTCTGGCTACGGTGGGTTCCGCAGAATCCACCTGACAAGAACTGCTCCATTGCTAGTATTGTAATTCAGCGGTAGTAGCTGGACCAAGCGATGAATAGGCGGCTGCGATGGCTTCCGCGCCTGAAGCCGCAGGTACTCGGTTTGTGAGCGCCTTGTGCGGGCAGGTATCATTGGTCTCGATGGGAACACCGCCGCCAATTGAACTTGCCAACCTGGGCATGGCCGACTCGCTGATCCTTATGGTGCTTGCGCTCGTGGTCTTCGGACCGCGGCGGCTGCCGCAGATTGGCCGTCAAATCGGCAAGCTGATGTACGAGTTCCGCAAGGCCTCCAACGATTTCAAATTCCAGATGGAAGAGGAGTTGCGCAGCGCCGAAGATGCCGACCGCCGCAAGAAGGAAGAAGACCGGCTGGCTGCGCTGGCGCTTGCAGCTCCCGCACCACCGGCGCTGGCCCTGGAAGCTACTGTTCCGGCAGCGACCTCCGTCATGGAAAGCCACTACCCGGATGAAACCCAATACCCCGAGTTGACCGCGCTCGAGACCACGGCCGAGAACTCGCCCGAAGAGACAGTTCCCCGCATCCAGCCGCCTTCGACCGGTGAGCAGGTTCCGGCTGCGAAGCCGACAAGCCCGGCAGTACAGCTTCATGCGGCGGACGAGTCTGGCGCCGAAGTCAGCGACGAGACAAGTCTCGATTCCAATCTGGTGGCCGAGGTTGCGCCCCCCGCAGGCGGCGACGCTGCCCCCTCGGACGAAGTCAACCCAGACCCCAGCCCAGACTTGGAGCAGGCGGCCCACCATGGTTGATCCCGCGGACGCAATCGGCAAAGCGAGAGCGGCAGTGAGCCAGCGCGCGGACCTGCCCGGCATGAGCCTGATGGAGCATTTGGACGAGTTGCGCAAGCGCATCGTCCACTCTTCCATCTACCTGGCCGTGGGATTCTTTGTGTGCTGGTTTATTCGCAACCCGCTCGTCAACTTCATCCAGGCGCCGCTCACACACATCGGCAAGACGTTGGTCTTTACCCACCCCATGGACCCGTTAAACCTGCAGCTCCAGGTTTCCTTGGTCGGTGGAGCAATCCTGGCCTCGCCCTTCATCCTCTTCCAGGTGTGGCTCTTCATTGCGCCGGGGCTCTACCAGAAGGAGCGGCGTTTCGTAGTCCCATTCATGGCAGCCACGGTGGGGTTGTTCCTGGGCGGCGCGGCATTCGGATATTTTTATGTTCTGCCCGGCGCGCTGAAGATCCTGATCGTCGATTTCGGCAAGAATTTCACGCCCATGGTCACCATCGAGGAGTACAGCAGTTTCTTCCTCTCGATCATTCTGGGCCTGGGCATCAGCTTTGAGATGCCGATCCTCATCTTTTTCCTGGCCATGTTCGGCATCGTGAGCCCGAAGTTCCTGTGGAAGAACATGCGCTACGCGATTCTGGCCATCTTTCTGGTGGCGGCCATCATCACGCCCAGCCCCGACCCATGGACGATGTGCATCTACGCCGTACCCATGCTGGCGCTTTATCTGATTGGCATTGGCGTAGCCTGGTGGGTGCATCCTTCGCGGAGAAAGGCCAAGGAAGCCAAAAAGGCCGCGCAATGATCCTTCCTTCGCTCGGCCGTCTTTTCTTCCAGAGTCTTGCATAGGATTACCTTCCCTTGGCACACAATGGTTTATAGAAGATGAGCGGAGAGCCGCTCTCAGGATTGCGAATCATGACCAGAATCGTTCGAATCACCCACCCCCACCCCCCCCTACCCTTTTACGTCCCACAATGTGCGACCGAGCCGATGAGGACGCTCGGCGAAGTTGTGTTGGAAGGAAGAAACCCTTTTATTCTTAGCAACATAGAAGCTTGCCCTGGAGAAGACTCGATTCCCCAGTCGCAGAATTCCGCGGCGCTACGCGCTGTAAAAGGATCGATTTTCCGCGTTTATGCGCACTTTTTTGCCGCATTTGCAGCCGTAATCGTGCTGTTTTTCCCCCTGAATCTTCCCGCGCAGACTCACTTCAACGGCGCCAAAGCCCTCGAGTACGCACGCCAGTTTGTAGCCATCGGCCCACGCTGGCCCACCAGCCAGGGGCACACCCAGGCCGAAGCCTTCCTGCGCGGCCAGTTCAAGCACGACCAGCTTGAAGAAGACACATTCACCGCCAACACGCCCATCGGCCCTGTCGCCATGCGCAACTTCATCGTGCGCTTCCCCGGCAAAAAGGACGGCGTGATCGTGCTGGGCACGCACTACGAGACCAACTACTGGCTGCGCAACATCAACTTTGTGGGCGCCAACGACGGCGGCTCGACAACCGGGCTGCTGCTGGCCATCGCCGACCAGTTGCGCACGGAAATTGCCCGCAACAAGGCGCTCGAAGGCTACTCGATATGGCTTGTCTTCTTCGACGGCGAAGAAGCCATCCAGAGCTGGTCCGCGTCCGACTCGACCTACGGCAGCCGCCACCTGGCCGCCAAGTGGGGACGGGACGGAACCCTGGGCCGCATCAAGGCATTCATCCTCGCCGACATGATCGGCGACAAAGACCTGGACATTCAGCGCGAAACCCGCTCCTCAGACTGGCTGGTCTCGCTGATGACGCAGGCCGCGAAAAAGTTCGGCTACGACCGCTTCTTTTTCCAGACCGAAGGCCCTGTCGAAGACGATCACATGGCCTTTGTCCAGCGCGGCGTGCCGTCGATCGACGTGATCGACTTGGACTACGGCCCCAATAACAGCTACCACCACACCGCCCAGGACACCATGGACAAGATCACCGCCCGCAGCCTCACCATCGACGGCGACGTGTTTCTGGAGACGATCCGGCTCATTGATTTGCGGTGAAGACAGAGATCAGGGTTCAGAGATCAGTGAGCAGCAAGCTGGCAGAGCGTTTCGCGGAACGGTCTGATCCCTGAACCCCGATCTCCGATCTCTGTTTTCCTGTAGCATTCTGGAATGATTGCGGGCGCATCCTGGATGTGGTGGCTGGGCTTTCACGCCGTGGTTGCGGCGCTGCTCGTCGTCGATTCGTTGCTGCCCGGCCATCGGCGCGAAACGCGCCACCCGCAGGCCTTTGCGTGGCTGGGCACATTTGCATTCGTGCTTGCCGCGGCGGGATTTGCCGCATGGATCGCCTTCACCCAGGGCCGGCAGCCCGCTCTTGAATGGGTAGGCGGCTACGCCATTGAAACCTCGCTCAGCGTGGACAATCTCTTCGTCTTTCTGGTCATCTTTCATGGCTTCCGCATCAGCCAGAAACGACAGCACAATGCACTTTTGTGGGGCGTTTTGGGAGCGGTTGTCCTGCGCGCCCTCTTCATTCTCGCCGGCATCGCGCTGCTTAAGCGCTTCAACTGGATTACCTGGATCTTCGGGATTTTCCTCCTCTATGTGGCCTGGCGGCTGGTGCGCGGCGGCTCGGCAAACGCGGCCATTCCTGAATGGATTCGCAAACTCCAGCCCGCTAAAGGCTCGCTGCTCCCTGTGATTCTGGCCGTCGAAGTCACCGATGTCCTCTTTGCCGTGGATTCCATCCCCGCGGTGCTGGCCCTCTCCCACAATCCCTTCGTGGTCTACACGTCGAACATTGCGGCGGTTCTTGGGCTGCGCTCGCTTTACTTCGCTCTGGCCGCTCTCCTCGACCGCTTCCGCTATCTGCACTATGGACTGGGCGCTATGCTGGCCTTTGTTGCGCTGAAGATGCTCTCCGCCCGCTGGATCGATATTCCGATTCTCCTTTCGCTGGCTACAATGGGCGCAATCTTGACAGTGTGTGCCGTGGTTTCGTGGTTTGTTGGAAGCAGGGAACTGGGATCAGAGCTTGGAGATCAGTAATGAACTGGAAGATGGCGCTGGATCGCGGCCAATGAGAGTTTGCCATTTTCTCGGCACCTTCGGAAAGTGTCTGGTCCCTGCAAAAGTGTGCGAGGCCGTCGCTTCTTGGTGTCGCGCCGCCTGACCCCTGATCCCTGATCTCTGACACCTGTCTTACCACTTTTCGAAAACGATCTGCCCATTGCTCTTCAGAACGGAATGCTTGCGGAAGTTCTCGTCGTCGCGCTTGGGATAATCGTTGCGGAAGTGGGCGCCACGGCTCTCGGTGCGGTGGATGGCCGAATAGAGAATTGCGTGGGATATGCGGGTGAGAGCCTGCGCTTCGCTCAGGCGCCGGCTTCCCTTCCCCTTCTCTGCCAACTCGGCCAAACCGGTTACACAGGCAATGTGAACGGAAAAGCCCTCGCGCAACGTGAATTCATCCCGCAGCAGGCCGGCGTAGGACCACATTGCTTGTTGCAGGCCGGCAATCTGCTCTTCGACGAATTTTGCTTCGCCTCTCGATAACGGAGTGCATTTCGCTGCCGGGTCTCCTCCGGAAATCATCTGCAAATCGTCGGCCAGCATCGACTGCGCGGCCCGCGCACCGAAGACCAAGCCTTCGAGCAGAGAGTTCGAGGCCAGGCGATTGGCGCCGTGAACGCCGGTGCAGGCCGCCTCGCCGGCTGCGTAGAGGCCCGGCAAACTTGTGCGTCCCGCCAGATCGGTCCGAATGCCGCCCATAAGGTAATGTGCCGCGGGGCGAACGGGAATCAGGTCGCGAGCCAGGTCCAAACCGTGGCGCGCGAGAAAGGCGCTGACGCCGGGGAAGCGTTTGTGCAGATCGATGCCTGTTACATGGCGCATATCGAGATGAACAAGCCGCGTTTCGCCGGGCTCGTCACCAATTCCTTCGCGGGCAATGGCGCGGGCCACAACGTCGCGGGGAGCGAGTTCGAGCAGCGTGTGGTAGCGCTCCATGAAGCGCTCGCCCTTGTCGTTGCGCAGGTACGCGCCCTCGCCGCGCAGGGCCTCTGAGATCAGGAATCGGGGCGCGCCGGGGAGCGAAAGGGCGGTGGGATGGAACTGGTAGAACTCCATGTCGGCCAACTCGACGCCGGCCCTCCACCCCACGGACGAAGACCTGTCCGTGGGGGCCCCGGCGCTCGCGGCAAGGGCGATGCCGTCTCCGGTGGCTACCCCGGGGTTCGTCGTGTCGGAGTAAACCTGACCCGCGCCGCCGGCGGCGATAAGGACGGAGCGGGTACTGATTCGACGAGTCTTCGGTTCGGGATGGAGAGCATCGGCGCTGAACAGATTGGCTCGGGTGAGGTCGGCTCCGATGACGCGACCGTCGGCGCCAACCAGGCCAGTCACCATGGTCCACTCAGCGAAGCGGATGCGCTTGTGGGCGCGGGCAAAGGCAACCAGAGAGCGGCTGATTTCGGCTCCCGTGGCGTCGCCGTGGGCGTGGAGAATGCGGGGCAAGGAGTGGGCGCCCTCGCGGGTGCGCAGCAGCTCGCCTCCCTCGGTATCGAACTGCGCGCCCCACTCGATCAGTTCCGCTACGCGGATTGGCCCCTCGGCCACCAACGCCTCGGCGGCGGGTCGATAAACGATTCCATCGCCAGCGTTTACGGTGTCTTCAAGGTGGAGAGCAACGTCCTGATCGCCTTCCATGGCGACGGCGATTCCACCCTGCGCGTAGTGCGTGTTCGACTCCGAGAGCGACTCCTTGGTGACCACCAGAACGTCGCCGTGGCGAGCCAGCTCAATGGCTGCGCGCAGTCCGGCTACGCCCGCTCCCATCACCAGAAAATCCACCCGAGACAGCATTGCCATAACCTTTGAGGCTACCACCACGCCAACCGACAACCGGCATTTCTGATCCCTGATCCCTGGTCCCTGGTCCCTGGTCTCTGCCCCCTGTTTTGTCCGATACTGTTTGCGGAGACTCACGCAATGGACAACCCCACCATGGCCCGCCTGCTGGCTGAGACCGCCGATCTTTTGGAAATCGACGGCGGCGATGGATTCCGTATCCGCAGCTATCGCCGCGCCGCCGAGGCCGCGGAGCAAACCACTGTGGACCTCATGACCGCCGCGCCCTCGACCTCACTCCTGCTGGAGATTCCCGGCATCGGCAAAGGCATGGCCGCCAACCTGCAAGCCATTGCCGCCACCGGCACGCTGCCGCTGCGCGACGAACTGCTGGCCAAGTACGGCGCGGGCCTTCTGGAGCTCTTGAAGCTGCCCGGCATGGGCCCCAAAACCGTTGCCCTGCTGTGGGACGCCGCCAGGATCGCCAGCATCGACCAGCTCGCCGAGGCCATTGAAGCAGGGCGTCTCGCCGGCCTGCCCCGCATGGGCGAGAAACAGATAGAAAAACTGCGCAAGGGCATCGAAGATTACCGCCGCAGCGCCGGCCGTTACCGCATCGACGTGGCCGAAGAAGAAGCCCAGCGTATTTCAGCCTACCTGCTGGCCTTCCCTGGAATTGAGAAGGTGACGCCCGCCGGCTCCCTGCGCCGTGGCCGCGAAACTGCGGGCGACCTCGACTTGTTGGTCACCGGCCCGGCCTGCGCCCCGGAACATACCGCCGCAGCAGTCGAGCACGTAGCCGCCTATCCCGGCATCCACGACATCATCGCCAAAGGCGAGAACAAGATAAGCTTCCATCTCGCCAACGGCCTTCAAGTGGATGTGCGCCTGCTGCCCTCGGCCTCCTACGGGGCCGCCCTGCAATACTTCACCGGCTCCAAGGCGCACAACGTGTCCCTTCGCCAACGCGCACTCAAGATGGGCTACACGCTCAGCGAGTGGGCGCTGGCCCGTCTTGACGACAACTCGACAGTTGCCTCCGCCACCGAACAGGATATCTACACCGCCCTGGGCATGGACTGGATTCCTCCCGAACTGCGCGAGAACTTGGGCGAGATTGAAGCCGCCGCCCGCCACGCGCTGCCCCGGCTCATTGAGCGAGCCGACCTGCGCGGCGACCTGCATATGCACACCAACGCCACCGACGGCCACAACACCATCCGCGAGATGGCCGAGGCCGCCCTGGCCGGCGGCTACCAGTACATCGCCATCACCGACCACTCCAAGAACCTGGCCATGACCAATGGGCTGGACGAGAAGCGCGCACTTGAACACGTTCAGCGCATTCGTGAAGTGGACCGCCAGATGGAGGGCCGCATCCGCGTCTTTACCGGCATCGAAGTCGACATTCTGGCCGACGGCTCTCTGGATCTGGATGACGAAGTGCTGGCGCAGATGGAGGTCGTCATCGCCAGCGTGCATACCCGATTCGAGCAGAGTCGCGAAGAGATGACCGCCCGTGTGCTGCGTGCCGTCGAAAACCCCTATGTGCGGATTCTGGGCCATCCCACCGGCCGCCTGCTGCTGCGCCGTGAGCCCTTTGCGCTGGACCTGGGGACGGTCTTGCGCCGCGCCGCCGAACTGGGCGTAGCCGTCGAACACAACGCCGCCCCGGAGCGCCTCGACCTCAACGACCGCGACCTTCGCCTGGCCAAGGAGTTGGGCTGCCGCATCGTCGTCGACTCCGACTCCCACGACGCCCGCAACCTCGGCAAAATGGACTACGGCCTTCGCCAACTTCGCCGCGCGTGGCTTGGCCCTGAAGATGTGCTAAACACGCTGGGAGCGGATGAATTCCTGGCTGCCCTGCGCCCGAGGCCGTAGTGCACAAACATGTTGACATACAGTGCGACTGGACATACACTTGAAACAACTCACCTACGGCGTGCCGTAGGCCCAGAAGCCGTCGCATGCAAGTGCGGCGGCTTTTTGCATGTAGAATTCCCGTCATGCGTACAGTGGTCTACATCGACGGGTTCAATTTGTACTACCGTGCCTTGCGAGAATCCCGGCACAAATGGCTAAACCTGCACGCACTTTGCGAAGCAGCGCTACCTCAGACCTGCGACATCGTCGCTATTAACTACTACACGGCTCGTGTTTCCGGCAGCCGCAATCCTAATTCTCCCAAGGACCAGAATACCTATCTGAAAGCGCTCGGGACCCTGCCCAACTTACACATACACTTCGGGAATTTCCAAGTCACAAAGACGTGGATGCCCTTAGTCCAGCCGCTGCAGTTCTGGCCTCCCGGCGTAGCACCCCATCCGGTTCCTGACTCGGTTCGCGTGGTCAAAACTGAAGAAAAGGGGTCGGACGTCAATTTGGGCACACATCTGGTGCGGGATGCATTCGCGGGCGCATTTGAGCACGCTGTTATCGTCACGAACGATACCGATCTGAAAGAGCCGATGCGCATAGTCGTTGATGAAGCTGGACTGCCGGTCACGCTGCTTACCCCCGCCAGCAACCCTGCACTCACCTTAAGAACGCTCGCTTCCGATGTTCGCCACCTGGCTCCGTACCTCGGAGTAAGTCAGTTTCCGGACCCGGTGATTGGGCCAGAAGGGAAACTCATTGCAAAACCTGTGGACTGGCAAGGCCAGGCAGTCGTCTCTGTCGTCGATCTCACTCGAAAACCCGGGGAAATGCCCCGCTTTCAGTGCAAACGAATCCACAATTCCTCTGCTCTGCACAATTTCGTGGGCAACTTTGCGGTGATGGGAATAAGATAAGTTCGCGTATGAGCCTTCTTCAGCAGGAATCTTCCGAACTCGACGATGCCGCCCGCGGCGAAGAATTTACCAAAGGCTCAAGCCATGTGGCCTTGGCCAGCATCATCGCGGCCGTGGTGGTCACCATCGCCGTCGCCATCTATGTCATGGCCGGGCAAACGCCGCCGGCTTGCACTGGAGAGGTCGAGCAGGTGTGGGCTCACGCGCAGCACTCTGAATCTTCAGGGGTCGACGCCAACGGCAACGCCATGGCCAAGGAAGAAATGGAACAGGTGTACGTCTTTACCCTGGTCAAGCTGCACAACCAGAGCAAGGAACCGCTCTTCATGCACAACATCATGACCAATGCCACGCTGGACGACGGGATTCACTCCAGCTATGCGGCAACCGCGGCCGATTACGATCGAGTCTTTATCGCGTATCCATCCATGCCCGTGCCGCACGGCAAGGGGTTGTCGCTGAGCACGACAATAGACCCTGGCCAGACTGTAGAGGGAACCTTCGTTTCGGCCTTCCATCTGACCAAACAACAGTGGGATGCACGCAAGGACCTGAGCTTTACCTTCGCCTTCCAGTACAAGCCCAGCCTGGTGCTTGCACCCCACGTTGCGGTTATTGACCAGTAGCAGCCGGTACAGGCGCGCTCTTGGGCGTCGATAGATAACCTGTGATCGTCGTATTCTTGGTCCCGACCGAGTTCACTACGATCTCGAAGAGCCCCGGATCCTTGCCGCTATAAAACTGCAACGGCTCGTTCAGGTTCCGGTCCTTCTTCTCGTACTCCTTGTCGTCGGAATACACCACCAGGGTGAACTTGCTCCTCTTGGAGTCGGCCCTCTTCAACTCCAGGCTCACCGTGCCCACGGGCTTCTTTTGCCCCTTGGTCAGGGTGAACTCGTAGTAGTTCCGGTCGCCTTTGTGCTTCAGGAGTTCCAGTTCATCGTGATTGCGGGCGATCAGGCTGCTGTGGCCGCTCAAATCCCCCTTCATCGACGTCAACTGGTTTACCGTTTCGGCCAGGTCGCTTTGCGTCTTGGCCACGTCGGTCTTCACTCCGCCCACGTCGGTCTTGACGTCGGTCACGGCGCTGGAGACTGCGGTCACCTGCTGCGCGGTCTGCTTCTGGGCGCTCGCCAGCCGCTGGGCGTCCGCCTCGTCGCGCTGTTCACGCTTGGCGATCTCCTCGGCGCGACTGTCCAACTGTTTCTGCGTCAATCCCAACGACATTTTCAGCTCATCGGTGGCCACTTCCAGCCGGGCATCGGTTTCGCGCAATGCAGCTTTCATGTTGACATTCTGCTGCTTGGCATCGGCCAGTTCAGTTTGCTGGCTGGTCAGCTTGCCGCTGAGCGTGTAGCTCCAGATCAGTCCGCCGATCGCCAGCAACAAGGCCGCGGCGATCGCCCCAAGCAGTGCGCCGGAATAGTTTCTCGGGACATTTTCGACTTCTTCACTCATTTGTTTCCCTTTCTTCTGTCTGGCGGCCCGTCCGGCGACCCGCTCTTTCGGGTCCCTCGGCGTGGCTCACGCCTGATGGTGGCGCCGTTCCGTCCTGCTAGACGCCGTAATAAGCAATCTCTTGCTGACTCTTTCTGAATTGTTCGCGCTGAAACCGTTCGCTGTGCCTCACGGAATGCCAACCCGCAATTCCAACGCAGGAGACTCCACCCCGCACAAATACCGAGGAACCTACACAATATACCGAAATACCTGGAAGATAGTGTATCGAATGAATCAAGATCGCCTGGAAAATGGCGTCAGTCTGTCTCTCGCGCCCGCACGACAGGCCCCATCTCGGGCTTATTCATGCTCTCGTTTTTGACGCCTTTACCTCCCTGTTCGTCCCGCACTCCGTGACAACCACCGAATCGCTACGTTATAAACATCTTTACTGCATTTTTCAGGCGCCAGACCCTCAATCAAGATTCAAGGCCGCCAGCGACAGGTCTTCGTCGATGCCGGCAGAAGGTCAGGACATCCGCCGTAACCACCGCAGATACATCGCAAGGGGAGATTCGAAAGCTATGTCGACCGCTGTCGCTGGGAAGGGCCTGGAAGGAATTGTTGCCGCAAACTCCGGCATTTGCTGGATCGATGGAGATGCGGGCGTGCTGGCCTATCGCGGAATCGACATTCACGAGCTGGCCGTGAACTCGACCTTCGAGGAGACCACTTACCTGCTCTGGAACGGCATCCTGCCCAACCAGCTCGAACTGCGCGAGTTCCAGGCACAACTGGCGCTCGCGCGGTCGATCGACCAGCGCATCGTCGACATGTTGCGCGCATTTCCCACCTCGGCCACGCCCATGGAGGTGCTGCGCACAGCCGTCTCCGCGCTCAGCTTTTACGACGCCGACGAGAAAGACAACTCCCACGACGCAAACGTACGCAAGAGCTATAACCTCACCGCGCAAATTGCCATGCTCGTGGCCATCTACGACCGGATCCGCAAAGGCAAGGAAATTGTCCCGCCCGACCGCTCGCTTTCCCACGCCGCCAACTTCCTGTGGATGCTTAACGGCGAAATGCCTTCTGAAACGGCCACCCGCACGCTGGATCTGGCGCTGGTCCTGCACGCCGATCACGAGCTGAACGCCTCCACCTTTGCCGCCCGCGTCATCGCCGCCACCCTGGCAGACATCCACTCCGCCGTCACAGGCGCCATCGGCGCTCTGAAGGGACCGTTGCACGGCGGCGCCAATGAGGGCGTCATGCGCCTGCTTTACGCCATCGACAAGGCCGGCGCCGATCCCGTCGAATACGTCAAAAACATGCTCGCCGCCAAGCAGAAGATCTCCGGCTTCGGCCATCGCGTCTACAAAACCGAGGACCCCCGCGCAACCCACCTGCGCAAGATGAGCGAGCAATTGGGCAAAGACGCCGGCATGCCCAAGTGGTTTCAGATGTCCCGCGCCATCGAGCTCCACATCAACGCCGACAAGAAGCTCAACGCCAACGTGGACTTCTACTCCGCCTCCACCTACGCCACCCTGGGCATCGACATCGATCTCTACACGCCCATCTTCGCCATCAGCCGCATCGCCGGCTGGGCCGCCCATGTCATCGAGCAGCTCGACGACAACCGCCTCATCCGCCCCCGCGCCGAGTACATCGGCCCCGCCTACCCCTCGCCTTACATCCCCATTGAGGAGCGCGGGTAGGAACCCTGCCAGCGGAACTATTTCGCACCCTCAGCGTCTACAGCAAAAAAGGATTCGTTATGAAAGCCAAGTTCTCTCTTACACTTACCCTGTTCAGCGCCATCTTTATTTCGGGATGCCAGAGCCTCGGCCATCTCTATCCGGTCCAGGGTCCGCTTGCCTCGCTGACGCCGCCACCCATCTACGCTGCCAAATTCACTCTCGTCGCCAACTTCAGCAAACCCGTCACTGTTGGCGCGCATTCGAATGACAGGCAAGGAAAACTGGCGATTACTCTCGCAAATGGCGAGCAGTTTCAAGGAACGTGGAAACAGGTATACGAGAAGGCGGGAACAGACAGCGCTCCTGCCGGCGCGACGGGAGCGAACAGCATGGCTGCCGCATGGGACACAGTCTACGGACAGGGCTTTTATGTTGCCCACGTTCTAGGTCAGCCCCTATTTGTGCATACAGAGCTGACTGGAAATCAAGGGACCATGCTCCAGGTGGAGTGGTACGACCTGGGAAACGAGAATAACAACGGTGCGGCAGGATACGGTGCGAGAGGCGTGGCCCAGGATAGCAAGGGCAACATCTACAAACTCGTGATGTAATGACTCCCAGGACGCTGAACTGTTTTGCGCCGAGTACATCGGCCCCGCCTACCCCTCGCCTTACATCCCCATTGAGGAGCGCGGTCAGGGTTCCGTCGACACAGAAACTATCTGGAAGTTTCCGGTTTCTAACGGACAAGGGATAAACCATGAAAACGAAGCTCGCGCTTGCTCTTGCTGCGTTGTGTGTTTGTATGCTATCCGGATGCTACGCGGCCGGACGGCTTTATCCCATCCAGGGTCCACTTGCCTCCCAGGCTCCCCCGCCTATCTTCGCCGCCAAAGCCTCGGCTGGCATTAAATCCGGCAGCTTTACAGCGACCCTTGCAAATGGCGAAGCATGTAAAGGGAACTGGACCAGTGTGTCCACCGCCCCGACAGTGAACGGCGGCGTTCCGGCCAACAATCAGCCGCAGTCCAATCTGGTTGCCGCTTGGGACACTGTTTACGGAAATGGATTTTATGTTGCCCATGTACTTGGGCAACGAATTCGTATACAAGGTGTGATTCCCTGTGATCAGGGAACCATCCTCAATGTTCAGGCGTACCAGTACTCAGGAGGGGACGACAAAAATCCCACTCTCATCCGTCAAGGCGTGGCAACGGACAACAAGGGCAACATCTACAAATTGGCCTTTTGAGTCCCCCGGAATGCCGCCCGCGCGCCGAGTCAATCTGTCCGGGTTCCAAAGGTAAACCTCAATGCTGCGCCGCGACCTGATCAAGTCCACAATCGCCACCGGACTCGCAACTGCATTTCCGGGCCGGGCCGCAGCCTCCGGCATGACCGCTCCTGGCCCCGCCTCAGCCTCAGACATATCCAACGATCGCAGTTTCTGGCTGGAGCAGATGCATCGCGTGGCGCATCCTGTGCTCAGCGCTCTCAGCCAACGGCGTCTGCGCACCACAATGCCGGTTGAGAAGTCCCGCGAAGGAGCTGGCAATCGCGGCCTCACCACGCACCTGGAGGCCTTCGCGCGAACCCTGGCCGGGATAGCCCCGTGGCTGGAGAATGGCGGCCTGGAGCATGGCCCTGCAACTGCCAATGAGCGCGAACTCCGGACTGGCTATCTTGAAATAGTCCGCCAAGCCATCGCCGCCGGCGTGGACCCCAAATCCCCTGACTACTTGCAATTCGGCGCCACTAGTCAAACCCTCGTAGACGCCGGCTTCTTCTCGCTTGCCGTGCTCCGCGCTCCACAGCAACTGAATGCCAAGCTGGATTCAACAGTGCGCGCACAATTGGCCGACGCACTTCGCGCGACCCGGCCGTTGCAGGCGCACGCCAACAACTGGCTTCTCTTCGCGGCAGGCATTGAGGCTGCTCTCTTCGCCCTCGGTCAGCCCTGGGAGCGCACGCGGGTCGATTACGCCCTGCGCGAACACATGCAGTGGTACGTCGGAGATGGAGCTTATGGCGATGGCCCCCACTTCCACTGGGACTATTACAACTCCTTTGTCATCCAGCCATTTTTGCTTGCCATTCTCGAATCAGTAGGCAATCAAGAAGAAGCCTGGAAGGCAATGATCCCCGCGGTCAACGCACGCGCCAGCCGCTATGCACACATACTCGAGCGCCTGATCGCCCCCGACGGCTCTTATCCGGTGATTGGCCGATCCATCCCATACCGCGGCGGCGCATTCCAACTTCTCGCCGATGTTGCGCTTCGCCATGCGCTTCCTGAAGACATCGCGCCCGAACAGGTGCGTTGCGCACTCTCTGCCGTTCTTCATCGAACGCTTGAGCCCCCGGGTACATTCGACAAAGCCGGATGGCTTCAGATTGGCTTGGCCGGCCACCAGCCGAACCTCGGCGAGGGCTATATCTCCACAGGCAGTCTCTATCTTTGCTCCACGGCGTTTCTTCCGCTAGGCCTTCCGCCTGAGGATCGTTTCTGGTCAGCCCAGGACGCATCCTGGTCTGCACAGAAACTGTGGCGAGGCGACGATATGATTTCCGATCACGCGATAGATATTTAGACGCAGCAGCGATCCACCAGCCCAGAATTGCCAGCCTGGGATATTGAGTTCAGCACTCGCGGATGCAACCATACCCCTGCGGCGTTACAGAGCGGATAGAGCCCCCACGCCGACGGAATTCCTGAGCCGACAAACACGAAAAGCGGTATCATGGAATTGATATGGCCCACTCCGTAATCATCACGACCCCGATGCCGACTCTGGACGAGATTGGGAAAGAACTCGGTTTAACGAGAGCCGAGCAGGATTTCCTTATTCGTCTTGTCGATGAAAAGGGTTCCCGGCGGCGAGAGGTTCACGCCCCCAAATCAAGGTCCGCATCTTCCAGGACAACGAAGACTGTGGCAAATAAGAAAGCCGGTCCGGCGAGGAAGACAAGAAACCGTGCCACCGCAAGCGCTTGAGTTTTCTGAGAAGTCCGTCTTTCTGAACATCCCTTACGACGACCGGTTTCGCCGTCTCTATCTTGCCTATATTACTGGCCTGATTCATCTGGGGCTTAAGCCTCGCGCTACCATCGAAATCCCCGGTGGACGCAACCGGCTTGATAAGATCCTGGAACTGATTCGCAGTTGCCGTTATTCGATCCACGACCTCTCTAGGGTCGAGTTGGACCGGACTCCACCCACAACTCCACGATTCAATATGCCCTTTGAGCTTGGCCTCGCCGTTGCCTCAGCCAAACTCGACCCTACTCCTCATGATTGGTTCGTTTTTGAGTCCGTACATCGCAGGGCATCGAAATCTCTCAGCGACCTGAGTGGAACCGACCCCAATATTCACCACGGCACGGTCGAAGGCGTGATGCGGGAACTATGCAATGCTTTTGTACGCCAGTCGCAAAATGAGCAAGTCTCTGTAGCGAAAATGTTGAAAACCTATCGGGAAGTTTCGCGCCTGGTCGAAGACATCCAGCGCAAAACCCGGGCACGGAGCGTATTCGATTCCAGCACCTTTCAGCAGATATACTTTGCCGCTGGAAGGGCCGCCGGCATCCCGCAAACTCGCTGATCCAGCACGCATCACCCGTTGCGCGCCTTCCAGAGCAGATAAAGCCCCCACGCCGACAGCGTGCTGCCGTCGCGGATCGTCCCGTTGAGCATCATCTCCTCGAACTCTTCCAACGCAACCAAGCGCATGACCAGATCGTGCTCCTCCGGGTCGGGTTCTTTCTCTGTGTGCGTCAACCCGGTGGCCAGAAACACGTGCTGCTTCTGCCGGGTAAATCCGTAGGCAATCCACAGCGTTCCAAGGTAGGTCATCTCGGCGGCTTCCAGGCCCATTTCTTCTTTCAGCTCGCCGCGCGCCAGCTCCTCGGGATTCTCGACTTCCATCTCCCAGCCGCCCTGCGGCAGCTCCAGCGCCCGCTCCTGGATGGTGTAGCGGAACTGCTCCACCAGCCACACGCGCCCCTGGTCGATGGGCAGAATGATGGCGCAGTCGTCCTTGTCCACCACGCCATAGATTCCCTTTTCCCCATTGGAGCGCAGAATCTCATCCTCGCGCAGACGCAGCCAGGGGTTGCGATATACCTCGCGGCTGGCCAGCGTGGTGATGGTGCGGCCGTTGCCGCCTTCGCCGGGATTCATGGGGTCTCCTTCGAGTTCAATTCATCCCGCAGCCGGAACTTGCGCAGACGGCCCAGCAGCGACGCCGGCCCGCTCACGGCCAGCCGCACCAGATTGCCCTCGTACTCCCTCCGATGCACAACCATCCCCGCCTCAATGGCCGCCAGCGCCGCGCCCTCGTGCTGCGGAACCCGCAGCTCCGCCTCGATCACCGGATCGGAGTGCAAAGCCTCGTCGATGGCCTTGATGAGCGCCTCCATCCCTTCGCCCGTCTGCGCCGAAACAGCCACGTCGCCTCCGGCCAGAGACCTGGCTAGCAATCCACCTCGCTCCTGCTCTCCCAGCAGGTCGATCTTGTTCAGCACCTCGATGCGCGGCTTGTCCA
Source organism: Acidobacteriaceae bacterium (assembly GCA_003138365.1). GTDB lineage: Bacteria > Acidobacteriota > Terriglobia > Terriglobales > Acidobacteriaceae > Telmatobacter. The sequence continues at coordinate 47,561 of PLFY01000088.1, read as the reverse complement.
GCGCGCCAAGCTCGCCCAGAACCTTCTCAACTTGAGTTTTTTGTTCCTCGCCATAGGTCGAAGCTGCGTCCCTTACGTGCAGCAGCACTTCGGCCTGCGCCACCTCTTCCAGCGTGGCTCTGAAGCTGGTCACCAGCGTATGGGGAAGGTTGCGGATGAATCCGACCGTGTCGGAAAGCAGCACCTTGCGCCGGCTGGGAAGTTCGATGGCTTTGAGCTTTGGGTCAAGGGTTGCGAACATCCGCGACGAGGCCAGCACCTCGGCGCCGGTCAGGCAGTTGAACAGCGTGCTCTTCCCCGCGTTGGTATAGCCCACCAGCGCCACCGTCGGCACCGGAACCGACTCCCGCCGCTGACGCTGCTGCTTGCGAACGCTGCGAACAGATTCCAGTTCGCCCTTCAGGTGGTCGAGCCGGCTCTGAATCCGCCGCCGATCCGTCTCCAGCTTGGTTTCGCCTGGGCCTCGGGTGCCGATGCCGCCGCCCAACTGGGACATCGATTTGCCCCGCCCCGCAAGCCGCGGAAGCATGTACTGAAGCTGCGCCAACTCCACCTGCAACTGACCCTCGCGGGTCCGGGCGTGGCGGGCAAAAATGTCCAGGATCAACTGAGTTCGGTCCAGCACCCGGCAAGGCAACGCGGCCTCGAGATTGCGCAGTTGCGTAGGGGTCAGGTCATGGTCGAACAACACCAGATCGGCCCCGGTGGACGCGGCCACGCCCGCGATCTCCTCCACCTTGCCTGAGCCAATCAGCGTGGCCGGATCGGGCCGGGAACGGCGTTGCATCAACTCGGCAACCACTACGGCCCCCGCGCTCGATACCAGCTCCCGAAACTCGGCCAGCGATTCTTCTGCGTCCAGACCCGGGGATGCATGCGCAGGAACCGCCTCCGGCTCCTGATCCAAGACCGGACCATCGCTCGATGAAAGGGATTCTTCAGATTCTGAAAGTTCCGGCCCAGCCTCGTCGGGCGAACGCTCCCCGAGCAATGCCTGCACCGAACACACTGCCGCCAACCGCGCACCCGCCGCGCCTGCGCGGTTGCCGCGTGAGCGACCCCCCGGCTCTGCCCGCGTCAGGTCCACACCAACCAGCACTGCTCGCTCCAGCGTTGCACCTGCGCGACCAGGTTCCGTCGCCGAGGACCCTGGGGTTCCGCCCGAGCCGCCGGTTCTGCCCTCCTTCACCGCCAATCCAGACCGATCCCGCGTGCTATCGCTGCTCCGCGGCAACGGGGGAAACGGACGGAACAGCCACCGGCGATGGGCCAATCCCCGTCTGCACGCCCACCGGACGATGCTCCGTATGCATGACGCTCCGGTTGCTCACCACGGTTGAGATCGCGTGCTTGAAGATCAACTGCTCCTGGCTGTTGTTTTCCAGAAGCACGGAATACTTGTCGAAGGACCGGATCTTTCCCGTCAGTTTGACGCCGCTCACCAGATAAATCGTGATCGGGGTCTTGTCCTTGCGAACTGTGTTCAGGAAGGTGTCCTGAATATTTTGTGCCGGCTTGTTTTCCATGTGCCGATCTCCTGCTTTCTTCGTGAAGGTTTGGATGCATCTGAACTGCACGTCCGTGAAAAAACAAATCACCGGGCACGGCGCCGGAAGTCCCGGCGCCGCCACATCCCGGAATGTGACAACATTATATGCGTTTTCAATCCTTTTCAGCTGTAACCCATGCAAACTCCCAGCGCCGGCGCATATAAATTGCCGCCCGGCAGATGAAGGGCACGGGCTTTAGCCTGTATATAAACCATGCAATATGAATGCGCTATGCCGCCGCCCTCACGGGCAACGGCTTCACCTTTGCGCGCTTCTTTTGTAAGGCGACCCAAAGATCCCGTTGAGCTTGCAAGCGGAGCCAGAGTTCAGGATCGGTGTTGAAGGCTCCCGAAATTCGCAAGGCCATATCCGCCGAGATTCCAGCTTTGCCATTCAGCACCCGCGACAAGGCTGGCCGCGTGACGCCCATATGCGCGGCGACCTCGGTCACGGACCGGCCATCGAGGTAATAGGCGAGGATTCTTCCGGGATGCGCGGGGTTGTGCATCTGCATCATCTCATCCTACTTGAAAATCGGCCCGATCGACCCAACATTGTCCCCGAGCTGCGGGTCTACACGGAAGTCCCAGACGGACTGGTTGATGTCGGAGGCGGAGAGGATCTCCACCAGCGCATACTCGCCGATGAGCAACGGCTTTTCGGGCGTGATCTTGAGCCAGTGTTTACCGGGCAACACTTCCACCTTGGCGGCCATCACGTCCTCGTCCTGGGTCACTGTGCCCGTGGGGCTCATGTGAATAGCGCCCACAATGCGGACGGCTCTGCGCTCGTCCACGCGGACGATGGCGAATCCCGAGGTAGCCGAATGCGCGCCATGCTTGCGGTTGGCTACGTCTTTGGCGCCGCCGGTGTCCACCGTCAAGGCGTGGGAGACGACCTGCTCGGCGGCGTCGCGGGCGTTGAGCGAGAGATAGATGGCCGGATCGTTGACGTGCAGGTGGACTTTCGCGTGCGCGCCGTCGAGTTCGAGGCTGGCCTTGGCCCCGGCCAGCGGGTTCAGCGTGCTCAGGCCGTGTTTGGTCTTTGCATTTGCGCTGAGCTCGTTGGGCAGCAGCTCGACCAGTTCCGGCGTGTTCTGAAACGTGTCCAGCGCAAACACGCCGTCCTCATTGGGCAGCTCGAGGCCCTTGGCTATCTCGGGCATGCGGGCTTTCTGCTCATCGCGCTCCGCGGTTTCTTCCCGGTCGAGGTCCTCAGCTTCTTTCATCGCGGGAGAAGGCGCCTCCACAGTCTCGGCCGCGTGGTCCCGCTCCCACTTGCGCGTCGCCTCCCAGTCCACCAGATTTTCCGGCAATTCCTCCCAATCTCCGCCGCGCTCCAGGGAGACGTAGCGGACACGGTCACCCACAATCTCGTATTTGCGGACCAGTTGATAAGAACCGTCCTTGAGAATGAGCCTGTGGTTGGTGGCCATGCCGGGCTGGTCCGGCTTGACGGGGAGTGTCTTTTGCGCGTGCACCGGCGCGGCAATCGCAGCCGCCAGCAGTATCGCCAGCGAACCGGTCAGCAGACTGCGTAAATGCGGAAAATGAGCCATCGCCCCACAGTTTAGACGAACAGGGTCAGGCTGCGTTTGCCGCCTCGCTCTGCGGGAAATCGGATTCCGCGTAACCCCGAAACGCTTGGACGCATCCAACTATGTGTATTCTTAGTATTGAGGGTGTTTTTGACAGGATTAAGGACACATTTCCGCAGCGAACGCCGCGCAAAGTCAAGTGCTTTGCCGGTGGTCACCGTGGTGTGTCTTGTCCTGCTGGCGCTGCTGACCGTCGTCCAGGTGGCGCACTTCCACCCGGTCGAGAGCGACGCCGACCATTGCCCGCTGTGCATCGTCATGCACACAGCCGCGCCCGTTGCGGTGACGGCTGCCGTGGTCGTGCTGGTCCAGATCGAAACAGTGACCCCGGTTTTTAAAGCGCGGACGGTCGTACGTTTCTGGCATCCGCAGCTCTTCACCCGTCCCCCTCCGGCTGGCTGCTAGGGCTTTTCTCCAATTCTCCAACTCGGTCTGATTCCCGTTTGGCCTTGCCCCTCATGGCGGCAAGGCTCCGGCGCATCCCCACAGGCTGACTCGGCAGAGCGGAGAAAGCCCCCCTAGTGCATAGAGGATGCCGAGGCCGTTCGAGCCCCGGCTCACTTTCAGCATTCTTCAGCCGATACAAGGAGGCCTCCCATGCCGGTCATTCGCGGCACGATTCTTCGCATTCTTCCCCTTATAGCTTTGCTTCTAGGAGTGCTTGCCGCGCCTGCGCAAAGCGGCAACGCCGGCGTTGTGCGCGGCACGGTGGCCGATCCCACCGGCGCGGTAATTCCGGGCGCCACGGTTCATCTGACAAATGCAAGCAGTGGGCTGGATCGGACAGCGATCAGCGATGACACAGGACAGTTCGCGTTCTCCAACGTCCCCTTCAACCCCTACCGGATCAGCGTCGCCGCTAACGGCTTTGCGCCATCGAGCCGGAGTTTTGAGATTCGGTCTGTCGTGGGAATCACCCTCAAAGTGGTGCTCCAGATTGCCGGCGCAGACCAGACCGTGACCGTCGAGGCCACCTCAGGCGACTTGGTTGAGACCGACCCCACCTTCCACACCGATGTGGATCGCGATGCATTTATCAAGGTGCCGCTGGAGAGTGAGTCTTCTTCCCTTAGCTCCCTGGTCACAGCCACCACCCCCGGCGTGTCCGCCGACTCGAACGGCCTCTTCCACGGCCTCGGCGACCACGCGGAGAACTCCTTCTCCGTGGACGGTCAATCGATTACCGACCAGCAGAGCAAGGTCTTTTCCAACCAGATTCCATCCAACTCGATTCAGTCCATTGAGGTCATCAGCGGCGCGCCGCCGGCCGAGTATGGCGACAAGACCAGCCTGGTGATTGTGGCCACCACACGTTCAGGCCAGGGCGTGACCAAGCCAACCGGCAGCATCAGCAGCTCCTATGGAGCGTTCGGGTCGGCCACGGCCAGTTTCGACCTTGCCTATGGTGGCAAAAATTGGGGAAACTTTGTCGAGACCGATGGGCTGAATTCCGGGCGCTTCCTCGATCCCCCGGAGTTTCAGGTCTTCCACGACGAAGGCAACGAGCAAAATGTCTTCGACCGTGTGGACTACAGCTTTTCGGCGGTCGATTCGATGCACTTGGACCTGAATTACAGCCGCTCCTGGTTCCAGACGCCCAACTCTTACGACAGCCTGAACGTTCAAAACGTGATCAGCGCCGGCGCCAGCGCCAGCCCCGTGTTCGCCAATGTCGGCAATGCCGACCAGCGCTCCAAGATCGGGACCATCAATATCTCGCCAACTTATACACGGGTGATCGGCAATGACTCGGTGTTCAATCTGGGCGCATTTGTCCGCAGGGACGACTATAACTACTACCCGAGCGGCAACCCGCTATCCGACCTGGGGCCTGCCAATTTGCAGACCTCCTCGATCTCCCAGAACCGCACCCTCACCAATACTGGCGTTCACTCCGATTTCTCTTACGCCCAGGGAATCCATACCTTCAAGGCAGGCGCGCAGTACGGACAGACCTTCCTTAATGAGAATGACAAGCTGGGCGTGGTCGACTCGACCTATATATTCAGCGCACCCTGCGTCGGCGCCAATGGCAATGCATTGCCGGGTTACTCCAACCCGTCTCAATGTCCCGGCGGCGCATCAGGACGGAATCCAGACTACCTCGGAATCCTTGCTCCATACGACTTTACCCGCGGGGGCAGTTATTACAACTTTGTAGGCCACACGGACGTGAAGGAGATGGCTCTTTACATCGAAGATCAGATCAAGGCCGGCAACTGGCTTTTCAATCTCGGCATCAGGGGCGACATTTACAACGGCTTGACGGCGGCTACCCAGGCAGAGCCCCGCATCGGCATCGCGTATAACATCAAGCCGACTACGACCGTGCTGCGCATCTCTTATGCACGCACTTTGGAAACGCCGTTCAACGAGAATCTTGTCCTGTCCAGCATAGGATGCTCGAATGCAGTGCTGGCGCCGTTGCTTAGCTGCACTTCAGGTGTATCGGGAATACTGGACCCCGGCTTCCGCAACGAGTTCCATGCCGGCTTGCAGCAGGCCTTCGGCAAGCGGGTCGTAGTGAGCGGCGAGTACATCTGGAAGTACACCCACAACGCCTTCGACTTCAGCGTGCTGGGCAACACGCCTATCACCTTCCCCATTGACTGGCATAGCTCGAAGATTCCCGGCTATGCGCTGCATGTGGAAGTACCGCAATATCACAACGTAAGTGCCTACGTCGTCATGTCTTCAGTGGCAGCGCGCTTTTACCCGCCGCAGGTGGCTGGGGCGGGAGCCACCGTTGGCCAAACCGGCCTGCCCTTCCGCATCGACCACGACGAAAGGTTCAACCAGACCTCACACCTTCAGTACACGTTCTCACGCGGAAAGGTGCTGAGCGGTCTTTGGGGCGGCTTCAACTGGCGCTATGACTCGGGTGAAGTGGCCGGGGCCGCGCCGTGCTACAACCTGTTATCGAACGATCCCAACAGTGCCTGCGCCGCAACGTCCACCACGCTCAACGGCCAGCCCGCGGTGAATCTGACCAGCCTGACCGCGGACGAGGAGTTTCAGGCCGGACTTACCTGCGGTGGACTAAAGGCCACACCCGGCAACCCGTTGCCGGCAGCGTGTCTGGCATCGGAGTTTAACTCGGCGTTGCTCAAGATTCCCGCTCCAGGCGCCGGCGACAACGACCACAACCCCCCGCGCATTCAGCCTCGCGACCTGTTCGACGCATCTGTCGGCAAGGAAAACCTCTTCCACAAAGAGCACTACAAGGTTGACCTGGATCTGACGGCCATCAATGTCACCGACAAGTACGCCTTGTATAACTTCCTGTCAACCTTCAGCGGAACGCACTATGTAACTCCGCGGGCGCTGACGGCGAAGATTACGCTGAACTTCTAACCCGCATACGGGGTGTGGCGAGTTAACCATGCTCGACTCACCCCGTTTATGGCAAGGGTCATCGAAGGACGATTCCACCTATCGAGTTGCTGGAAGAGCCCGCCGATACGATGCATACACCTCTTCACCGAAGCAGGCGAAAATCACCTTGTCAATTGCGTCGCTTCCATTCAGTTCCGCCATCGTCTCGCGCACCGCAATTTCGACGGCCAGATCGACTGGGAACCTGTAAATGCCGCAACTGATGGCCGGAAATGCGAGAGTCCGCAGGTCCCGCTCGCGCGCGATAGCAAAACAAGATCGATAACAACTGGCAAGTAACTCGCGCTCTTCGTTGTCTCCTCCATTCCATACCGGACCAACAGTATGAATGACATATCTTGCGGGAAGGCGATAGCCCTTGGTGAGTTTTGCCTGCCCGGTCTTGCAACCGCCAAGCAGGCGGCATTCATTGAGAAGCTCCGGGCCGGCAGCGCGATGAATGGCCCCATCGACCCCTCCGCCGCCGAGCAATGAACTGTTTGCGGCGTTGACAATTGCATCCACAGTCAGGGTTGTGATGTCCGTCTTGAGAATCGCGATTTGTTCGATCATCTGTTCTCCTGTCGTTCCGCCTTTCGCTGTCTCGAATGCTAGCTCCGCCATCGCCGCGCTGCAACTTCGCCTTTGAGGGAGCTCAAATTCGAGGGCGTGGCGAATACCGAACGGGCTGGCGTATCGACTTTTGCACCGGCTGGCGCGTCTGCAAACTTATGAATCCACAACGATTGTGACAAGCGTCTCCAGCTTCAAGGCAAATCCGGAAAATTTCTGTTTCCTTCCCGTCCCGATCTCTGCCATACTTGATGGTGTCCACCTCGTACGGCCAATCCCAACATTCCAATCAAGAGGTTGCATCCATGTCGGCAAAGTATGTCTTTGTGACGGGCGGAGTTGTGTCCAGTTTAGGTAAAGGCCTGGCGGCGGCCTCGATCGGCTGCCTGCTTGAAAGCCGCGGCCTGCGCGTGAATCTGATGAAGTTCGACCCCTACCTCAACGTCGATCCCGGCACCATGTCGCCCTTCCAGCACGGCGAGGTTTTTGTCACCGACGACGGCGCGGAGACCGATCTCGACCTGGGCCACTACGAGCGCTTTACCCACGCCCCGCTCTCCCGCGACAACAATCTGACCACGGGACGCATCTACGAACAGATCATTATGAAGGAACGGCGCGGCGACTACCTGGGCAAGACGGTCCAGGTGATTCCCCACGTGACGAACGAGATCAAGAACGCGATGCGCAAGGTCTCGTCGAACGGCGCGGACGTGACCATTGTGGAGATCGGCGGCACGGTGGGCGACATCGAGTCGCTGCCGTTTCTTGAGGCTATCCGCCAGATGCGCCAGGAACTGGGCCGCGAAAATACGGTCTTTGTCCACCTGACGCTGGTGCCCTGGATTGCCGCCGCGCAGGAGCTGAAGACCAAGCCGACGCAGCATTCGGTCAAGGAACTGCTCGGCATCGGGATTCAGGCCGACATCCTGCTCTGCCGCTGCGACCGCAACCTGGGCCGCGAGATGAAACAGAAGATTGCCGCCTTCTGCAACGTGGAGGAGCGCGCCGTGGTGGGGGCCAAGGATGTTCCCTCGATCTACGAGGTGCCTCTTTGCTTTGCGGCGGAAGGTGTTGACTCGCTCATCCTCAAGTATCTGCGCAAGGAAGCGCCGGAGGCTGACCTTACTAACTGGAAGGACCTGGTCGACCGCTGCTACCACCCCAAGGATGTTGTTTCCATTGCCATAGTGGGCAAGTATGTGGAGTATGAGGACAGTTACAAGTCGCTCAAGGAAGCTCTGACCCACGGAGCGATTTCGCAGAACCTGAAACTCAATGTTACCTGGATCGAGGCCGAGGGCCTGGAGTCGAAGACTCCCGACGACCGGAGTTATGAGTCGCAGTTAGCCGGATTCGACGGCATCCTCGTTCCGGGCGGCTTTGGCAAGCGCGGCATTGAGGGCATGTTGAACGCGATCCGCTACGCACGCGAGCATCAGGTTCCTTACTTCGGAATTTGTTTGGGAATGCAGACCGCCTGCATCGAGTTTGCCCGGAATGTTTGCGGCCTGAAGGACGCCAACTCGAGCGAATTCGACCCTTCCAGCCAGCACCGCATCATTTACAAATTGCGCGAGTTGCTGGGCGTGGAAGAGATGGGCGGAACCATGCGTCTGGGCGCCTGGACCTGCATCCTGCAGGAAGACTCACTGGCGGCCAAAGCCTATGGCGGAGCCACGGAGATCAGCGAGCGCCATCGCCATCGCTACGAGTTCAACCGCGAGTACGAAGCTCTGCTGACCGGCGGCGGGCTGCTGCTGAGCGGCACCACGCCCGACTCGACTTATGTGGAGATCGTCGAGCTACCCGGCCATCCGTACTTTCTGGGCTGCCAATTCCATCCCGAGTTCAAATCCAAGCCGCTCGAGCCGCATCCGCTGTTTCGGGAGTTTATTGTGGCGAGTTACAAGAACAGGCAAGGAAGGCTCTCGTCCGACGTTAGCGAAACGTCAACTCTAACCAACTTGCTGTCATCCTGAGCGACTGGAGCGAAGCGCAGGAAGTCGAAGGACCGGCATTGGGGTATTTCACGCAGACAATGATTATGGGAGGCAAAATGGCCATTTTTGAATTGAAACCGCCAGAGGCAGAACTTGACGAATGGGCGAAGGAGTATTGGAAAGCGAATTCAAAGGACTCTGAGGCCGCGGCCTTCGATGCCGGTCGGGAAATACTCGGGGGCGATTTTTCCGCTACGAACCTCAAGAAGATTGTTTGCTGGAAGTCTCCGAGGGTGGTTCACCATATAGACGAAAACCTTCCAGAGAAGATTCGAGAGGCTCTCCAGAAGGCAATCGCCCCAGCCACCAGCTCGCGTGAAGCCATCCTTGCTCTCACCGAACTCCGCGGCGTTGGCGTTCCCGTAGCCTCCGCGATTCTTACTACGATCTTCCCCGACCGCTGCACGATCATAGACTTCCGCGCTCTGGAAGCTCTCGGGCATGAACCGGACCACGTGGACTTTTACGACCGTTATCTGAGCTTTTGCGCGGGTCTTGCCGCAGATCTTGCCCAGCGTGGAATCATTCACCCGCAGGATGGCTATCCAGCGCCGACAGCTCTTCGTGCCCTTGATCGCGCTCTCTGGCAGTGGTCAGCCAGCAAGGGGAACTTGGAACCTGAGTAGCTGTTGACATTAGCACAGCAGCACCGCTCCGCTCACCTTCCCAGCCAGCGCCCGGTCAAAGGTGACCAACGTGAGACCCGCTGCCTCGGCAAATGCACTCAAATACGCATCCGCCCATGTCTTCGGCGAGGGGGATTCGGCCACCGTTCGCGCCCGCATTCTGGCCTCCAGGCCAATAGGCTCCTGCGCCAAAAACGCTTCGTCCGAATCGATCCACCTGTCAAAAATCTGCCAGCACAGAAGCTGATTCATAACATCCTGCTTCAAGATGGACTCAGTGCTCAACAAGCGGAACAGCCCCAGCTGGGTATGCCGGCAAAAGACGAAAACCGTCGAAGGATCGAGCGCCTGATACCACCTTACTGCTGAGGCGTTGTGCGTGTGTTTCTCATAGTTGAGCGCAAGCCATACATTCACATCAGGGAAAATCAATGATTTCATAGATTTGCTCGTTGTCGATTTCCAGCATGTCGGTGCGCGTCGACCGGATCAGGGGCAACTGCAGCCGCCGGGCTTGAGGTCGTGACGCCCTGTGCAACATGAGGAGATCCAGACCGTCGAGCACCATCTGCTTTACTGTCGAGTCTCCCTGAACGGCCATCATCTTGATGTTTTTGTAGGTCTCGTCTGGGATGTCGATGGTGGTGCGCATACGTTCAATATAGCACATTTATGTTTTTATGGCGCAGATTTCCGGTGATTGCAGTCAGGACGCACTTTGATATCTGCAACTACGGCGTAACGATCCGGTCGGCCAGATCCGGCGCTACCACGCGGAAATGGCGCACATTCCAGGTGAATATTTGTTCGGCGTCGATCTTCCGTGCGCAGGCTAGATGCAAGGCGTCGTAGATCATGCCGCCGGAGTAGCCAAGGTTGGCTGTGCGGCGCAGAGTCTCCAGGTAGTCATCCGCTGAAAGAGCTACTGCAGTAAGCCGCTGGAGAAATGTTTCCACGGCAAGGACTGCATTGCGCGGGGACAGCCGCAGCGCCGTGGGCATTGCGGTGAGCGTGTTATAGACTTCGGCGATTGTGTGCGTGCTGATAGCTGCTGCTGAGGCCGTGCATCGATCCCAGAGGTCGCGGCTGGGCCGGTGATGCTGGTGGCTAACCTGGGCGGTCGCGATCAGCACGGAGGTGTCGAGGAAGATCATGCGATTTCGTCGTCCAAATTCCCATTCAAGCCAAGAAACCGGCCCTCCCGTTCCAGGCGGCCTTGGGCAATTAGCTCGGTAACCATTTCATTGGTAAGGATGGCCGCATTTGAGCGATCTGCGGGAAAGATTAGCGGCACACCGTTCTCAATCACTAATTGAGCCTCATCGGAACTCGGCATGAGCCTCAACGAGTCGCCGGAGCGCTCGACTCTGAGCCGCGTACCCGGCGTCAGATGCAGGGCGTCGCGCAGCTTCTTGGGGACGACGATGCGGCCAGCCTTGTCGATCTCGATAATGGTAGACATGATGGTATTTTACCATCGTAAATGGCATTATGCTTTGTATTTTTTCCTTGTGCAGAGGCTGGAGAGACCTTCCGCTTCGAGCTCGCGACCTTCGGATTCCGAGGGAGCCTTTTGCCGCTTTTCGCCCTTCATGCGAGGAAATGCGGCAGCCTGCATACTTCCGTGCGTTCTTATGTGTTCCCCGCTGTTGACAAAGGCAATTGCCGGGCCTATTGTTTGCTAGTTTTTGTCAACGGAGGACGAGACATCATGGCTTACTTTGAACTTCAACCCGCTGAAGCGGATCTTCAGCAATTGTCTGAGCAGTATTGGCAGGAAGCCGGCGAAAGGGAACAGCAGCTTGAGACAGCCGCATTCGAAGCCGGGGAAGCAATCCGAGGCGGCGAACACACGCTGCCCAATCTTGAGACGATCGTCCGTTGGAAGTCGGAACGAGTTGTTCATTACCTGATTGGCAACAGCAGTGAGAACATCAAGAGCGCTCTAGCGATAGCCGCTTCACCGGAGGCCAAGACCGAAGACGCCGTCAAGGCTCTGATCGGGCTTCGCGGCGTTGACATTTCCATTGCCTCCGCGATTCTGGCAACAATTTACCCGGAGCGCTACGCGGTGTTGGATTATCGCGCTTTGGAGGCTCTGGGACATGCGCGGCACGATGTCGCGTTTTATGCCGAATACAATGCCTATTGCAAGCGGTTGGCCGCGTGCGGGATGGTCCGGGCAAAAGAGGATCTCCCCGCCCCGACGGCGCTCCATGCTCTGGAACGTGCGCTCTGGCAATGGTCGAAGCACCGTGCGGATTGACGCGCAGCCGGCCCCGGCAGGGTAAAATCGCCTCGTGAGCAACTCCTTTGAAATCGGGCCCGTGCATGTGGGCGCGGGGCAGCTTTTCCTGATCGCCGGGCCGTGCGTCATTGAGGGCGAGGCGCATGTGCGGACCATGGCCGACGCGATTCAGCGGATTACGGGCGACCTGGGCATTCCCTTCATCTTCAAGGCCAGCTACGACAAGGCGAACCGCACCAGCGTGAAGAGTTTCCGCGGTCCCGGCCTCATCGAGGGCACGCGGATTCTGGGGCGCCTGGCTCGGGAAACGGGGCTGCCGGTGCTGACCGACGTGCACGAGCCCGGCCACTGCGAGATTGCCGCCGAAGCCGTGGACGTGCTGCAGATTCCTGCTTTCCTCTGCCGCCAAACGGACCTGCTGGTGGCTGCGGGCAAGACCGGGCGCGCCGTCAACATCAAGAAGGGGCAGTTTGTGGCGCCGTGGGACATGGAGCACCCGGTGGAGAAGGTGCGCTCGACCGGAAATGAGCGGGTCTTTCTGACCGAGCGGGGAGCGAGTTTCGGCTACAACACGCTGGTGGTGGACTACCGCTCGCTGCCGTTGATGCGCCGGTTCGCGCCGGTGGTTTTTGACGGGACGCATGCGGTTCAGCAGCCTTCAGCGGCAGGCGGGGTAAGCGGCGGACAGCCGGAATTCATTCCACTGCTGGCGCGGGCGGCTGTGGCGGCGGGTGTGGACGGACTGTTCCTTGAAGTCCATGACGACCCGGCGAACGCCAAATCCGACGGCGCGAATGCGCTGGATTTGAAGCTGCTCAAGCCGCTGCTGGAAAAGCTGCTGGCGATTCATGCGGCGGCGGCCTAGCAGGTCAATAAGTCAGCCTCCTACCTTTGCGCCAGAAGACGGCGCAAGAGAGCGGCCGGCAATCGCACGCTGGCCCAAACGGCAACCCGAAGATGCATCCAGCACGATCAACTCCTATGGCTTGAGCGCAGACGGCTGGAAGTCCTTCTCGCCAAAGTTCCACAGGAAGAAGGTGAAGATGTCCGTCCAGTCGGAGACCTGCTGCGATACGGTATCGGTGATTCCATGGCCAGCGTCATAGTTGACGCGCAGCAGGATCGGCTTGTCGCTTGCGTTCGCTGCCTCCAGCCGGGCAGCCATCTTTGCGCCTTGCCACGGATCGACTCTGGGGTCGTTTGCCCCTGCGGTCACCAGGATCCCAGGGTATTTCGTTCCCGCCTTCACATGCGCATACGAGCTCATTTCGTAGAGCCCTTCGAAACCCTCCTTCGTGGTTACCGTTCCGAACTCGGGAATATTCGGCGGCCCATTTGCGCCGGTTTCCTCTCGCAAGGTGTCTGAACACGGCACACCGTCCACTGCCGCAGCGAAGAGGTCGGGACGTTCGGTGACAGCCCTCCCGATCAAAATTCCACCGGCGCTCTGGCTCCAGATTCCAAGCTTCGGCGTGGACGTGTACTTGTGGTCGATCAGATACTGCGCCGAGGCGATAAAGTCGCGCCAGGTATTCGGCTTGGTGAGCTTCTGGCCGGCCAGGTGCCACGCTACTCCATACTCGCCGCCGCCACGCACATGCGCCACGGCCAGAATGCCGCCTCGCTCAATCCATTCGGAGTTGCGGCGCGAGAACCCCGGCTTAAACACATCGCCATAAGCCCCATAGCCAATGAGAGCGGTGGGGTTGTTTCCGTCCAGCTTCATGCCTTTCTTGTAGACGATGGAAAGCGGAATCAGCGTTCCATCCGGCGCGGGAGCCATTCGCTCTTCTGAAACAAAGTCCTTGGGATCGACGGCATTTTCCGGAACCAGATGCATCGCAACGGCGGCAGCAGTGGCTGGATCGTAGCGGTAATAATCTCCAGGACTTGTCCAGGAGGCCATGTCGATCAGCGCTCCCGGCTCCGTCAGATTCGTGACCACATCGTCGACGCTGCCGTCAAAGGGAAGCGAAATCGCCTGCGGCTTCGATCCGGGCTGATAGGAAAGACGAAGAACTTTCCCAATACCGGCCTCCGCCTGCTGAATGTAAAGCGCGTCCTTTGCCGGACGAAGAACATTTGTCCCGACATACGAGCCGGTCAGAACCGCGGAGCTGCCGGGAAGCACAACCTCCGCTTTGGACAGGTCTGGGTCCGCGGCGCTCACTCGCAGAATCTTACCGTTCGGAGCGTCCTTGAGCGTCACAAGGTAGAGATCGTTGCCGACCAAAGCGAGATCTGTAATGTTGTCGCTGTAGCTGGCCAGCTTCTTCCAACTTGTCCTGGTTCCAATGGCGCTTAAGGGAGCGACATAAACCTCCTGGGCAGGCGCCACGCCGTTACTGACAATCCCAATCGCGTAGGACGAGTTCGGCGCTGGAAAAACGAAGGAGAACTCATCCTCGGTAATCTTCACACCGGGGCAGACATCGTAGCCGAACACCGGCTGATCGGCGCTCACATCGGTTGCAAGCTTATGCTCGAAGACTTTTCCTTTCTTGTATTTGTCGGTGGGAGGAGCTCCCGGCGCGAGCTTCTGGCGCTGCAAGTAGTAGACCGTTTCTCCGTCGAGGGAAAAGACTCCACCCAGGTACCGTTCCAGGCTATCCGGCAGTTCACGGCCTGTAGCGGTTTCGTAGACGTGCGCGGTCTGGTCCTCGGACCCGCCGGGAGAGCTGCCGATCAGAACATATTTGCCGTCCCAGGAGGGGGAGTATTGATCGAGCGAGATATGGTGGTCGCCGGTGTCAAACTTGTTGGGATCGAAGAGCAGCCGCTCCCGCGGGTCCGTCCCCTCGCGAACATACAGCGCGGCCAGATTCTGGCCCTGTTTGCGTTTGCGATAGAAGGTAAACTTTCCCGCAAGCTGCACATCGGAGATGGTGTATTCGGCGGCGTTCATATAGGTCTGCATCTGGGCGGCAAACGCCTTGCGTCCGGGCATGGAGTCCAGCACCGTGCGCGTGTAGTCGGCCTGCGCTTTCATCCAGGCGACCACCGCGGGATCCTTCTGGTTCTCCATGTACCGGTAAGGGTCTTCAACCTTCTGGCCAAAGTAGGTGTCGACAACGGTTTGGACAGGCGCTACGGGAGGCTTTGCCAATTGTGCATGCAGAAGACCGGCTGCGCTCAGGCAGCCTGTTAGGCAAATCACGGGAACAAGTTGGCTATGTCGCATGGGAAGATTTCCTTCGGTTGAGTGAATTCGCTGGGCTGACGTTCCTTGATAGCGTAATGTAACACGCTTGATTGACGCTGAACCGCACCCGTCCCCGCAAAGATCATACGAAATAGGCCAAAGAGAGGTTCAAGGCTTTTGTTCATCCATGAAGAACTTAATGGGCGGCGGAGAAAGCCGGTACAAATGCAATCGCAAGATTCCACCGGCTCTCGCGTGTGGCTCCCTCGGCGATAAGTTTAGCTTTATACGGCCCGAATCTCCATGGTTTTGCCGAGTGCCTTCAGTGCGACGGCGATGCCATCGATCCGCGATGTGTGACGCAGGTCGATCAACCTGGTCACCTCCTGCGGCGTCACCTGCAAACGTCGCGCCAGTTCTGCCGGGCGAATCTTCTGCACATTCATCTCGTTCAAGAGCAGAACCTTGGCGGAAACGCTGGCAGGCAGCTCGACCAGATATTGGCCACGCTTTGGCCTGGAGGGTGTGGGAACCGTCCGCCCCGCTTCAAAATAAAAGTCGAGTGCCGTTTCAAGCGCATCCGCGGCATGCAGCAGCGCGTCCTGCTCATCCTCACCTTGAGTAATTGCCTCGGGGATATCGGGGAAGGTTACCACGAACCCGCCCTCCTCGGCTGGTTCAAAATTTGCTGGATAGCTCAACATACCGCTCCTCCTACTTAAGCCCGAGTTGTTTCTTAATGTCCTCGACCAGGCCCTTCTTGAGATCCTTGGTGTGCATCGGCAGGACGGAAGTCTTGCCGTTCAGCTCCACCTTCAGATGCGAGCCCTTGCCTGACTGAAACGTCGCTCCCTGAGCCGCCAGCCACCGCTTGAACTCGCTGCTCTTCACTTATAAAATATAAGCAATTTTGCTTATATTGTCGATGGGCAATGGGAGGAGCGGAAAAGGTTCTGGCGATTCTGGGCCGGCGCTTGGTCAGTGAGATCCTTCCGATGCAGCCGCCGAATCCTCAACGAAGATCGCCTCGATCGTCGTCTCGAAAAGCTTCGCCAGTTTGAACGCAAGGGGCAAACTCGGATCGAACCTTCCTGTCTCGATGGCGTTGACCGATTGACGGGAGACCTGAAGCCGCTCGGCCAGGTCGGCCTGGCTCCAGCCACGCTCGGCGCGCAGAACACGGAGCCGGTTCTTCATCGGTTCCTCCACATCTGGACCCGCAACGCCACTCCCGCGGAAACGACAAAGAGGTCGAGGTTGAGGGGTGGGATCAGCGTGTAGATGGAGGGGTACGCGAACAGGCAGCCGAGAAATGTATCGGCAACAAACGTCACGCCCAGTCCCCAGAGGAGTGCCTGGACGACCATCATGCGGACGAACTCATCGGTCTCCCGCGCCATATAGCGGCCGACGACGGCGATGACCACAATCACAGGGATGGCGGCGAGGGTGGCCAGCACGTAGGTCAGCAGAATTGACGCACGCGCCTGGTCGTATGTTTTATGGGCGATCACGACGATCACGGCGGTGAGGAGTAGATTGGCAAAGAACAGCTGTAGAGAGCGGCGCTGAAGTGGGCTAAAGTGTCGATTGCAGAAGGCCATGGTTGGTTTCCTTTCCTAAAAGACAAGCCTACTTTACATTTCCGCAAATGGAATGTCAAGTATGCCCTGGAGAATCAGCAAAATCAATCGAGGAGAACCACGAACTCAAGGCCGATTCCGCCCATCCCCCTGCCGTTTGGGGAAGTGATGAAGGACGTACTCAAGGTGAAGCGGCCGGAGAAGGTACAGCGAAAGCCTCACAGCCACACCGAGGTTTCAAAAAAGTAAAGATTGTCGCGCTAATATTACAACGTTAAGTGCTACGGGCCGTGTGAGTGGTCCACCGCGACCCCGCAGTAAGCGCAGTTGCCTGTCCACGTGAAGAGCAAGTATTGGATTTCACGCCGAGTCCTTGGCAGGGTCCACCCAGAAGTTTTTTTTACTGCGCAAAGTTTCCAGGGTCAGGAAGGAGTGCGCCAGCATCACCAAGGTCACGTGATGGTGCCAGCCGTTCCAACTCCTTCCTTCGTAATGATCCAGGCCAAGCCCTTCCTTCAACTGGTGGTAGTCTTGTTCGATCTTCCACCTGCACTTGGTGATGCGCACCAGGCGGCGCAGTGTGTAGTTCGCCGGCAGATCGCAGAGGAAATACTTGATCGGTTCCTTCTCCGCTTACGGGCTCCAGATGAACGTGGCCACCGATCCTGCCGGTAGGGTGGTGGCCACAGTTTTTCCGTGGAAGCCTATGCGCAGGTCCTGGCTGGCGGTTCCGGCATTCAAGGTGTAGAGCACGACCGTACCGTTGGGGTTGCGGAAGGCTACGTCTTTCAGTTTCGTTCCGGCAGGTTCATCCGAGGCGATGCGAAACGCGCCGGGCAGCAGGAACTTGCTGGCCTGGCCAAGCACGTAATAGTCGGGTTCGGGCTTCACGGTCGCCTTTTCGGGGTTGGAGAGGTCGATGGTGACCAGACCTCGGCACGTTTCGCAACCGCCCACAAAGGGGCCGTGGTTCTGGTCGGTGGCCAGCGCCCACAGCACGTAACTTTTTGCCCAGTTGCGGGTGACGGCGATCAATTCCGCTGCCTCGGCGGCAAGGACATTGTCCTTTTGCCAGGCCCCACCGCTCGATTCGGTCACCCACTGGTCCTTTTGGGGAAACTCCTCGTGATTTTTGGTCATGACGGAGGGATCACCCCCGTAGTGGTGCCAGGCGGTTCCGGCGGCTAGTGGACCGGCCTTGGGGTCCTTCAGCACAGTTTCCGGGTAGTCGGGGCGGTCCCAGTTGTGGTCGTAAACCATGACCTTGGTGTTGAGATGCGCCGCGACAAGGGTCGGCCCCAACGCGTTGCCCAGGAAGGCCGCCTGCTCGGTGGCCAGCATCCGCATCCCGCTGTAGGTGGGTGGGGCGTAGAGCGGTTCGTTCTGCACGCTCAGGGCGTACACCGGCACGCCGGCTGCCTGATAACCCTGAATCGTCTTCACAAGGTAATTGGCGAGCGGCTGATAGGCTTCGGGGCGTAGGGACGAGGGCTGCTTGGTGTCGGGATTGGAGCCGAGCATCGATCCGGAGGTCTTCATCCAGCCGGGCGCGCTCCAGGGGGTGAGCATGATGTGGAGCGACGGATTGAGGGCGACGGCCTTCTTGAGCAGCGGCAGGATGTATTCCTGGTCGTGCTGAAGGGAGTAGTGGTCGAGATTGGGATCGCTTACGCCGGCGGGGGTGGTGCAGGCCTTGTCTGTCTGCTGGCAGAGGTCGTCGTAGGAGTAGAAGGTGACAGCCAGGTCTGAAGACCCGATGGGCTGGCGCAGGAAACTGAGCGCAATGCCGTCCCGTCGGCTAAAGAGCATCTTGAAGGCGGCGTCGGTCTGCGCCGGAGTGAGCTTCTTGGCGAAGAGCCAGGCTGCCGCGTCAGTCAGCGAGGCGCCGAAACCGTCGATCTCCTGGAATCGCTGCGCGTCGTCCACGGTGATGAGCGGGGATTGCGCGCCCGGAGCGGCTTTGGTGGAGAAATGCAGTGTAGCGCGCTGCGAGAGAGTCTCAAGCAGATCAGGCGTGGACTGATAAACAGAGATGGACTGGGCGGTCGCCCAGCCTGGGACGAGGGTAGCCAAGGCAAGGCAGGTAGCAAAAATCGGGGAGCGCGGCATGAAGCCTCCTTCACACGGAAGGAGAATCGTAGTGCATTTTGGGGGTTGGGGAAGGACATTTGGCGAGATCATGCGCTACCCCCGGCCCTCAGGAAATCTCCGCTCTTGCCGCCGGACTTTTCTTCGAGCTGAATATTTCGGATGACGATTGCCTTGTCGAGAGCTTTGGTCATGTCGTAGACGGTGAGGGCGGCTACGGCAGCGGCGGTGAGCGCTTCCATCTCAACGCCGGTGGGGCCCGTGGTGGCCGCCGTCGCAGTAATGCGGACGCCGCCGGGAACGATCTCCGCCTGGACGTCTACGTGACTAAGCTGCAGTGGGTGGCACATGGGAATCAGATCGGCGGTGCGCTTGGCAGCCTGGATGCCTGCGAATCGAGCTACCTCAAGGGGATTGCCTTTGGGATTGGCGGGCAAGGCGGCGAGGACTGCCGCGGAGAGCTCGACAAATGCCGAGGCGGTGGCAGTTCGCCGGGAGGGCTGCTTGGCGCTCACATCGACCATGCTGGCCTTTCCGGAGGAGTCAAAATGCGAGAGCTGCGGTTTCGAGGGTTTGGGCATGGGATCCTCTGGGGCTCTGTTATTGTTCCGGGAATGCGTGGCCTCCCACCCATTCCGCCAACCACCCCACAGACAAAGACCCGTCTGTGGGGACCCGGTCACGCGGAATGGATGGGGCACCTATTCGTCCTTACACTACCACCGGACATGCTCAGGAGAGCAGAATGCGGACAATTGCGCCGGCTTCAAGGCTGGAAGTCTCTTCGGGTACGACCAGGAAGCAGTTGCAGCGAGCCAGTGCGGCTAAGTCGCCCGAACCCTGCGAGGGAACGAGCGCAACCTCTGGAAGCTGGCCGACAGCCCCGCTGAAGGTGCAGGACGCGGGGAGAAAGCGGGTGAGTCCAGGCTTGCCGTGCTTGTCGGAATCTTTTGAGAGCCGCGCCAGGGCAAAGCGTGGGCCAGATTCAAGACTGCCTGCAAGCGCCGCCAGCATGGGCGCCGCAAAGAGCAGAAAGGTGACGGCGGAAGAGACTGGATTGCCGGGAAGCCCAAAGAACGGCAAAGTGCGCTCCTCGCCACGCGATTGAGAAGACGCGTGACGCCCGCTTGGCAGCTCCCCATAAACCAGGGGCTTGCCGGGCTGGATGCGAACGCCGGTAAATTGGAAGCGAGCGCCAGCACGGGCCAGGGCGGGCTCGACAAGATCGAATTTTCCCGCCGAGACGCCGCCGGAGAGAAGCAGAAGGTCAGCCTCCGCGGCCTGGGCAAGCGCGTGGTCGAGAGCTTCAGCCTTGTCCTCGGCGCTGGGCAAGACCCAGGGCTCACCACCCGCGGCGGCCACCATCGCGGCTAGCATGGGGGCGTTCGAATTGCGGATCTGACCGGGAGCGGGCTCGGACTCGACAGGCACGAGTTCATCGCCGGTAGTGAGGATGGCCACACGGGGCCGGACGAAGACCTCAAGTGCAGAGTAGCCGCAGGCTGCGGCGAGTGCAATCTGCGAGGACTGGATTGCGGTCCCAGTGGCAAGCAGTTCGTCTCCCTGGCGAGCCTGGGCGCCCTGGGCCACGATGTTCTCACCCTGTTTCAGCTTGCGAGGCGAAAGCAGGCGGACCTGTTCCCCGCCGGCTTTGACGTGTTCGATCCTGACGTGTTCGATCATCATCACGGCGTCGGCGCCCGCTGGAACCGGAGCACCGGTCATAATCTCCCAGGCAGCGGCCGGCGGCAGCGGTCCGGACGGAGCCTCGCCTGCACGGGTGGCGCCGACCAGGGTAAGCGCTCCATGTGCGGAGGCTTCCGCGGCACGGCAGGCAAAGCCGTCACGGGTGGAGCGGGCAAACGGCGGCTGATCGCGATCGGCATAGAGGGGCTGGGCCAGCACCCGGCCTGCCGCCAGACCAAGCCTCACGCTCTGGGCCGAGGGCCGCAACCCGGCGAGACGGGCGGCGTAATGGGCAACCAGTGCCGCGGCTTCCTCGTAGCTGGGGAGAGCGGGGCTCATGGATTGGATTGTAGAGGGTGGCGAGGACTGTGGCACAGAAGGGATTCAAGGGCCCCAAAAAACCAAGGGCGTCCGCCGCGGCAGACGCCCTTGGGAAAACAAGCTGAGAGCTTACCTCTTCTTGGTGGGAGCCTTGTAGTTGTTGTCGACCTTCTGCGCGGACTGAGCCAGAATGCCCTTTGCTTCAGCGGCATAGGGGCCAGTGGGCGCCAGATCAAGATACTTCTGGTAAGCCTCGGCGCAACCTGGAGGCAGAACGTACTTGCCCGCGGGGTCGACGGTAGCGTTCACGATTAGCCCCGCGCCCTTGAGATAGTAGGGGATTGGCTGGGTGGGATCGGCCGCAATGGCCTCGTTCGCAGCGGCCACCTGCGCAGTTGAATTGTTCATCTGGAAGAAGATCACGGCTTCGTTCTTCAGGTAGAGACCCGCCCCGGTTGGATTGACTTTGGCGGCTGCGTCATAGGCCGCATTGGCCTCGGGAATCTTGCCGGTGCGCGCGTAGATCTCGCCCAAACCAGCGTCGGCCGAGCCCGAAACGGCGATATTCGGCTTCTTGGAAGCGGCCTCCACTTCGAGGGTCTTCTTATAGGTCACTTCCCCTTCGTCGTACTTTTTGAGTCCAACCTGCGCCTGGCCCAGATCGACCCACAAGACAGAAGCGTCCGGCTTGGCCGCTGTGTCCTTGAGCATAAGGGTTTCAACCTCGGTGTACTTCGCGGCCTTGATCTCCGCTTCCTTGGCATCGAGATCGGTCTTGGAGGCCGTCGCGCCCAGAGCTTGAACTGCCGCGGCACGGGCGGCGTCAGCGTCTTTGAAATCCTGCGAGGCGACCCTGATGTCGGCGTTGAGGTTCTTGATGATCTCGTTGGCCTTCATGGCTTCGGAGTTATGCTTCTTGAGTTCGTCCAGAGTTTTTTTCTGTTCCGGGCTGAGCTTGTCAATGAATTCCTTGCGGGACATGTCCACATCCGCCATGACATCCTGATCGGCCAGGACTTTGACGCCGCTGATGGAATCGACCATCTGGTCGGCTGGTGTTTCCGGCGCCCGGTAGACCACGGTGTAGTTGCCTGGAGCCGCCTCGCCGGCATAATCGCCGGTTGCGGAGACCGGGAAGCTGTACTTTGGGGTTCTGCCGCCGTCGGTCGACAGGCTCACCGTGCCGTTGACCGTAGACGCCCCCGTCGGGTTGGTCACGTGGCCGTGAATTTTACCCATGGGCGCGGGTGTCTGCGCAAGCGCGGGCAAGAGGGCGAAAGCCAGCAGGCCAAGCCAAAGTGAAAAGTTGCGTTTCATGATCTTCTCCTTGGGAGCGGCGGGAACAAGGCTGCCCGCGAGCTCAAAAAAGTCGTATTTCCCAGGCCCAGCCCAGGTCTCCGCCAGAGGCGTTTACCCAGTGAGTGTGCCCTTGAAGACAGGCGCCAGAGGCCGAACTAAAACTGCCGAAACTCTTGTGGCCTCGGCCGCCGGTTGCATCCGATACCAGTAAGTTGCCGCAGGGACCGTTCTTTGAACCGGCGCTGCCAGCAGCACCCAAGTTAAATCCAATCGACTACTCAGCACAAGGGGCGCATGGCAACATGTGCAATGGCCGCCGCGCTATGAACGGCTTTGAAGCCCTGCCTTCAGGCCGAATCAAATGGACGGTTCAGCCCGGCAGCAAGTTGCAGGAGCCTCCGGGCAGGGAACCTGCATGGGAGGACGCCGCAATGGTCACCTCACCATCGTAGTGTGTCGGGAAGGCTGCCGCTTGTGGCCTGGATCACACACTAGAATACAGGGATGGCAACCACGATTCGCACCGCGACTGCGGCGGATGTACCGCAGATTCTCGCATTCATTCGCGCACTGGCCGTCTACGAGCGGGAACCGGACGCGGTGACGGCGACCGAGGAGGGCCTGCTCCACGACGGCTTTGGCACTAACCCCTTCTATTTCTGCCTGATAGCCGAACAGGGCGGCCAGCCTGCCGGCTTTGCCCTGTACTTTTTCAACTACTCAACCTGGATGGGGCGGCCAGGGCTCTACCTTGAGGACCTCTTCGTTGCGCCGGAGTTCCGCGGACTGGGGATCGGCAAGGCGCTGCTGCAACAAGTAGCGGCCATCGCTCAAGAAAAAAACTGCCCGCGCCTGCAGTGGGAGGTGCTGGACTGGAATACGCCGGCGATTGAGTTTTATCGCGCCATGGGAGCCGAGTTCATGGATGCGTGGCGCAATGTGCGGATCACGGGCGAGGCGCTGGCGCGGTTGGCGGGAGGCGTAGAACCGGTGGACGACCGTGCATTGGGAAAGCGACACGCTGAATTCCCCGAGCCGAAGGCGTCTGCCCCACCGCAGGTGGCGCAGTGAGGATTCGCGTGGTTGGCGGCGGACTGGCTGGGCCGGAGGCAGCACTGACCGCGGCCCGATTGGGCTGCCAGGTGGACCTCTACGAGATGCGGGCCATGGTGGACGGAAAGCCGCGGCTCACCCCTGCCCACCAGACGACGGAGTTCGGCGAACTGGTCTGCTCCAACTCGCTCAAGAGCGAGTCGCCCAACACCGCGCCCTGGCTGCTCAAGCAGGAGATGCGGAGGGCGGGCTCGGCACTCTTGAGAATTGCGGACCGGACCGCCGTCCCCGCCGGCCACGCACTGGCCGTGGATCGCGTCGAGTTCTCGCGGCTCATTGCCGAGGCGATTGCGGCCGAGCCCCTGATTCGCGTGGTTCGCGAGGAGGTGACGCGGCTTGGCGCACCGCTGCTTCAAGGCGAAGACCCGCAAACCGAGGACAGTGCGAAGCACCTCACGATTCTGGCCACGGGACCGCTCACTTCCGACGCGTTGAGCGCGGAGATTGAGCGCATCACAGGCTCGGGGCGCCTGGCCTTTTACGACTCCATCTCGCCCATCGTCGATGCCGATTCCATCGACATGGAGCGGGTTTACTTTGCGGCGCGCTGGGACAAGGGGACAGCTGATTACATTAATTGCCCCATGGATCGCGAGGAGTTCGATCGCTTTCTTGACGCACTGCTGGCCGCCGAGGCTGCCGAAGCCAAGGAGTGGGAGAAGCTTGATTACTTTGAAGGCTGCCTGCCCATCGAAGTGCTGGCCCGCAGAGGCCGCGATACCTTGAGATTTGGGCCGATGAAGCCTGTGGGCCTGCGCGATCCGCGCACCGGCAGAACGCCCTGGGCCGTTGTGCAACTGCGCAAAGAGAACCTGCGCGCCGACAGCTACAACCTTGTCGGCTTTCAAAACCATCTCAAGTTTGGCGAGCAGGCCCGCGTGCTGCGGCTGATTCCGGGCCTTGAGAATGCGCGCTTCCTGCGCTACGGGCAGATTCATCGCAACACGTATATTCAGGCGCCTGTACTGCTCGACGAAAACCTGCGGCTGAAGAAAGCTCCGTGGCTGATGTTCGCCGGGCAGCTTTCTGGAGTCGAGGGCTATACAGAATCCATTGCAACAGGGCTGCTCGCAGGAATCTACGCGGCTTCTTTGGCGCACGGAGAAGAGCCAGTGCCAGCGCCGCGCGGTTGCGCGCTCGGCTCGCTGGTGCATTACATCACTCACGCCGATCCCAAAGACTTTCAACCGGCGAACATCACGTTTGATTTGCTTGAGCCGCTCGAAGAAGAAACGCGCAAGAAAGTTCGCGACAAGAAGGAGCGGCACAGGTTGGTGTGCGAACGGGCGCTGGCGGCGTTCGATGCGTGGTGGAGCGCGATTAGGCACGTAACACCTGTGAGTTATTGATCCGGTCCTACGAGATCATGCTAACCTTTCGGCTGCGGCAACAATGATCTGGCTGTGTTCTTATCCTTCCATGCGGGGGGACGCTAGCAATGTGGGAAGTCAGAGTACAACATCCCGGACTCAATGCCTACCGCGTTGTTCGTGGAGTCACGCAGCAAGAGGCCGAGTTGAAGGCCAGCCTTCAGGTCGCGGTTTGGAATGAGAGATGGGAGAAGAAGCAACTGTCGGCCCGAACTCATTTGAATCTTAAAGTTAACAAGGCAACGGCATCGGTTCGTACTGCAGAATTGCGGGTGCAGATCGCAGCGCTAGAAGCAATTCTAGCCGTTGGACTCCAGCAACAGCCATTTCGATGGTTGGACCTGAAAGATGGCGCTGCGTTTACGCAACCTCGCCCGAAAGAGCCAGCCTCGCCCAAAAAGCCGGATGAGCCGCAACGGCTCGCATATGCCCCACAATTGACTTTCTTCGACCGTATTCTCAGCGGTCGTCGAATGAGGAAGGAGAATCAGGCAACAGCGGCGCTTGGGGAAGCGACGGCGCAATGGCGCGGGGAATGTGCAGCAATTGATGCGACCTATCAAAGAGTCCTCAAGGAATATGTGGATAACGCCTCTGAATGGGAGCTTGCGCGAGCCCAGCACACGGCCGAGCGAGAGGCACAGCACGCGCAAATCGATGCGCTACGCGTGGAGTATAGAGCTGGGACCGCATCCGCTGTGGAGTTTTTCTTCGCGGAGATTCTAAATCATTCCGCGTATCCCGAAGGTTTTCCCCAGGGGAATACCCTCGCCTTTAATCAGGGCAGTGGAGTGTTGATCGTTGACTTCGAACTTCCAAACCTATCCGCCCTCCCGGCCAACAAGGAAGTTAAATACATCGCAACGCGCCAACAGTTTCAAGACGTACCGGTCTCAGATGCATGGTTGAAAAAGACATACGATGAGGTTTTATACCAGATTGCCCTCAGGACGCTTTACGAACTTTATATTGCGGACGAGGCGAATGTCCTCGAAAGCATAGTCTTCAACGGATGGGTACGTAGTATCGATAAGGCGACAGGCGTTGAAACACACGGTTGTATTCTTTCCGTTCAGGCAGGTCGTGGCGAATTCCATGAGATTAACCTCGGCTATGTCGAGCCAAGAGCTTGTCTCCGGAAACTCAAAGGAGTCGCAAGCAGCAGCCTTGCGGAGCTCACTCCTGTGCGCCCAATCCTCACAATCAACAAAGAAGATCATCGGTTTGTGGAAGGCTACGGGGTGGCCGACGGCCTGGATGACCGGACGAATCTCGCGGCGATGGACTGGCTGGATTTCGAGAATCTCATTCGTGAACTATTCGAGAAGGAATTCAGCAAAAATGGCGGCGAGGTTAAGATCACACAGGCCAGTCGAGACGGCGGGGTTGATGCGGTTGCATTTGACCCCGATCCGATACGTGGCGGCAAAATCGTCATCCAAGCCAAGCGGTATACAAACGTTGTGGGCGTATCAGCGGTCCGCGACCTCTACGGTACTGTCCATAATGAAGGCGCAACCAAGGGCATCCTTGTGACCACTTCTACCTATGGCTCCGATGCGTACGAATTTGCAAAGGATAAGCCCCTCACCCTATTGAGCGGCGGCGAACTGCTCTCGCTACTCGCCGCTCACGGTCATCGGGCCAAGATCGATCTCCAAGAGGCAAAAGCGCTCTACCTGTCCCAGCAGAAATAGCGCCTTGGGACAAGCCTTGATGGCAACGTTAGCCCCGGTGGTCCCTTTCCCCTGGTGAGGCTTCCGGCTCTAACGCGAGTTTCCCCGGCCAATCGAAGGCTTGGCTCAGGAACCTTTCCGGCTTCTTCAGTGTCCAAGTAGAGAGGGGACGCGCTAGGAACGTGCGCGTGTGGAAACGTGTACCCTGAATACCGGAGCATTTCTTGATGCGTTGGATTTCCATTGTGGCTTGTTCGGTGGTGCTGACCGGGAGCGCGCACTCTGCCCAGGCGCAGGCTGCGCCGGCAAAAGCGACGGCTCCGCAGGGCGTCACGCACCTGACGCTGCCGCCTGTGCCTAAAGCGCTGCTGCCGGACTCCTTTGCCGGATGGGTTGCGGCCGATGCACCCAAAACCGTCTCCGATGCCGCTCAGGCCGACCAAGCCAACGCGGAGGCATTGAAAGAATACGACTTCACCGATGGATCGCTGGCCAACTACAAGCGCAGCGGCGAAACGCTCAGCCTGCGCGCACTGCGGTTTCACGACGCCAGCGGCGCTTACGGCGCCTACTCGTTCTACCGCCAGAATGGCTGGCCCAAGGAAGAGATCGGCGCCGGCGCCACGTCCAACCACAACCGTGTACTTTTCTGGGTGGGCAACACGGTGGTAGACGCGAATTTCTCTCGCATCGGGCCCATGTCCGGCGCGGAGCTTCGCGAACTGGCCGGCCAGTTGCCCCTCCCCGACGGGACCAGGGCGATGGCGCCTCCCATTCTGAGCGAACTTCCCAAGGACTCGCTGGACCCGCAGACCACGCACTATGCGTTGGGGCCGGCGGGCTATACGGGAGCTGGCGGAGTGCTGCCGCCGGAGCTGGTGGGCTTCGATCGCGGCGCGGAGGCTGTGACTGCGAACTACTCGCTGCGCTCAAACCCGGCCACGCTCACCCTCATCGACTACCCTACGCCGCAGATGGCTGCCGCCCAGGAGAGCAAGATTCGGGCCTACATAAAAGCCGGCAGCCAGGCGCTGCCCGCGTGGCCAAAGCCGCTGGTGGACTCCGACCAGGCGTCCCTGGAAGTCCGCCGCAGTGGGCCGCTGGTGGCCATCGTCAGCGGCGACGCCATCCCCGAGGAGAGCCACAAGCTGCTGGCTACGGTACATTACGAGTCCGACATTACCTCGATCCCCCAGCCCACGGAATCCGAGGTAGCCAAGACCGGCCGACTGCTTATCGGCATTGTGACCCTGGTGATCATTGGCGCCAGCGCCGCCATTCTGCTCGGGTTTTTCCTGGGCGGCGGCCGGGCGCTGTACCGCATTGCGCGCGGCAAACCGGTCTCCTCGGTCTACGACATGGAGTTCATTCACCTGGATTTGCGGGAAGAGTGGATCGAAACGCCGCCAGAGAGCGACAGACCGCATCAGAAGGGTTAATGGCGCCTCTAAAGCTGTGGAAAACAGGACATAAAACCGAAGAAACACCCATAAAAGACGGGGATTCTGGAGCGGAAAAAGGCGAAGACACATCGAAGATGCGTCCCATACCTTTGCCGCAGCACGATTTATAAACTATTGAATCGGAAGGATTTATTTCCTCCAAGATTTCCCCTTGACACTCTCTTCCCACACCCCTACTATGCAGCCAGAAAGTTCTGATGGTTTTGCCTCCGTTGGGACTATTCTCCCTGAGGAAAGAGCTGCCCTGTTGCCGGGCGGCTCTTTCCGTTTTTGCGGGCTTTCACTACCCGGTTTTTTCCGGCGTCTTATTCGGGTCTTCTGTCGATTCGGTCCACTGCTTTCCGCACGCTTCGCATCGCCATGCATTGAACGGATCGACACCTTCAAGCACCGGGTCTCCGGCGCCACATCGAGGGCATGCAGGCGGTTCGAATTCTGAGGAGTCCGTTTTGGATTCATCGATGATTTCCTGCGAGATCGGCCTCGCGGCAATCTCGCGCGCCTCGTCAAGCTGATCGGCAGCAACCAGCACCCCGGTCGTGCTCAAGTCCGTGCGAACACCCGATCCCGGCCCCTGCATCCAGCTCTCGATTCCCGCTCGCCGCAGCGCTTCGGAGATTTGCCAAGCCTCTTCCCACTCGTCACATGCGCATAGCAGCGTCTTCCAGGTGTACTCGTGGGGAAGACCGCCTTCACGATTCGCGCCTGCTGCGTTCGTTCGGCTAACGTCTGGATCCCAGCCCGGGGGTGTGAGGCGGGCTGAGTCCTTTGAAGCATCGCCCGCGGCTCGCGGCTCGCCTAGACCGCGATTCTTCATCTCATCGCGCAGAACTTGCTGGGCACTCTCGGTCAGATCGACGAAATCGATGGCCAGTTCATGCAGCTCTTCGTCGCTCATCTCGCTGTAGAGCTCTCTGAGCTTTCGCCATTCTTCTATTGGGTCTGCCTGCATGGGACGGAGTATAGCTCCTTTCCGCTCAGTGGGACGCATGATCAAACGCACAAAGCAAAAGGCTACAGCGAGCTTGGCTGGAAGAGCGCACCCACCGCTACAGCCATCGGAATGGCCGCCGCCCACACAATTGCAATCCTCAACGCGAGTTGAATCGTCGGTCCCAGCATGTTTTTATTCGCCGCCCAAACTTTACCGAATCTGGCCGCGACTATACAATCTGATGAGTAGCAAGCCGAAGTAGCTCAGTTGGTAGAGCAGCTGATTCGTAATCAGCAGGTCGTCGGTTCGACTCCGATCTTCGGCTCCATTCTAAATATTAGAAACTAAATACTTTATAGACAAAACTGCCTCTTCTTGTCGAGAGACAGTTTTCATCTAGTGGCTGTTGTGATGGCTGTTGGCTCAGACAGTGCTTGGGGTTGCGGGAAGGACGAGACGCTCTGATGCCGAAGCCGCGACATCAGGTGATAGATGCGCATAGCGAGCGGCCATTGCAATTGTTTTGTGGCCGGCCAAAACCTGAATCTCTTTGATACTGACCCCCGCTATGGCAAGCCAAGAGCAAAACGTATGTCGGTTGGAATGCCATGTGTATCCCACGATGCCCGCTTCTCTGAGCGCGGGCTTGAACCACCACCTGTAATCTGATGCCGGGCCAGGACGGGGGAAGACCATATCTCCCGGCTTGTGAGGCACATGGTTGCGCTGTGACTGCAGAGCATTCAGCGTGGCGCTATTGAGGGGCACATTGCGGGCCGAGCCATTCTTCGTCCTGGTCAAGCGGATTATGCGCCGCTCGAAGTCCACCTGACCCCAAGTGAGACTGAACTGTTCCGACAAGCGCATTCCGGTGAAGACTGATATAACAAATGACGGGAAATGCTCAGGATGATCGCGCTGGATGATTGCGGCCAACTTTGCATATTCGTCCCTGCCCAAGAATCGAAGCCTGGCGTTTTCCTCGTGCCGGAGCCGGACCAGTCGCGCCGGGTTCCCATCGACCTTGCCGTTCCGCTGGCCCTCACGAAAGCACAGTGAGAAAAATGACCTGTAGCGGTTCGCTGTGGCTGCTGTGTGGCAGTGTTTGGCGATCCAGCGATCCAATTCCAGAGGGGTAACCTCAAAGGCAAGACGGAAGCCAAGATCGGGCTGAATGATCTTTGCTCGGCTAACATAATCACGTGAAGTCCGGAGATGGGTCCGCGCGTACTCGACTGCATCCGCCGCCAGCTCAGCTACAGTGACTACATCACCGCGTCTCAGGTCCGGCAACTTGCGGCCGGCGCGTGCATCAGACTTGCGCCGTTGATACAGTGCGATTGCATCTGACTTGCGGCCAACCTTTTCCCGATGACGAACACCGTTGACATAATACAAAATCCACCAAACTCCCGACCCCGGCGGGTTCTCCCAGACACCGCGGGATGCCTTCGCTGTCTTTACCATGGCCGCTCTCCTGATGGCTGATCCATCTGATTTAGAATAAACTATAATCAGCAGATACAGCCATCTTGTCACGATGACCTGTATCCGCCGCCACATTGGCATGAGCGCCGGAGCAAGGATTGGCAATAGTACGCCGTGATCGCGGGGTGTTACGGTGGGGCAAAAGTAGGCCACCAACGGATCTTGGTTTCATGAACTGTTGCCGTGACAGCAGCGTTTGTTTTTCTCGTTGAGTTCAACGAAGAGGGTGGAGGTCTGTGGACCGAGTGTCTTGGCAGTGTAATTCGTCATGTGCGAGATGTTCCTTTGCAGGGAACCTAACATACATGGAATAGCATGATTCTTCGATGCCGGATTGTTTCTTAAAAGGGAACTTTTTGTGCGCACAATAGAACTCTGGGAGCAGGGAAGCCGACGTGGGCACAATCCAGACGCAATCTGGGCACACTTTTGGCAATTTACACAAAAGTTGACAAACCTCTGCTGTTCTGCGGAAGAAGTCGCGAAAAAGTCGAGGGAGGAAAACTGTCCCAAACCTCTGCTGTCCTGCGGAACAGGTAGGAAAAATCGCTGACCTCTGCCTCGTACGGGCAAAGGTTGCAGTCAAATCAGGTAAAAACCGCAGGCACGTTAAGGTCACAATAACGATTACCAAGGGTCTCAGAGCGCTAAGAGTGGCCATCCATTGCCCCTGCTTTCTACGAGTTACGAGTTATCGACTCACTGTCACGGCAGTCTAGTCGGAATCATTCCACTGCTGCTCGCAGCTTTCGTGCGGCCGGTTCATCCGGATGCCGGATGAACCCGGAAAATGGGCACGATCAGTAGATCTTAGAGTGTCCATATCATTCCATAATGGAACTATATTGAGATGGCGGCGTTGCGACTGCATACTCTATCTATGCCCCGCACTCGAATGGACGAGCTGTATGCACTTGCCGAAGAGCATAATGGCTTGCTCACGTCAAAAGATGCACGCAATGGTGTGGGCGAGGGTTGTTAAGGGAGAGTAGTGCGGATGCTTAGGGATTCGGCGACTTTGCCGAGTTTTCCGTCTAGAGTCCATATTTGGGTACCCGGAGTTGCCAGGCAGGAGGCAATCAAATGTGCGTCCGTCAAGCCGATCCCCTTCGAGGCAAATCCCCGAGCTTCGATCATGTGCCGAACATCCTCCAACCGCACCGGGCGGATTGAAATCAGGTGGTCGAGATACGCTAGTGTTTTTCGGCGTTCCGGCAACGTGCCGAGCGCCAACTCCGCAATCAAAAATGGGTGAATGCAGAGTTGGTCATTGGCAATCAATGTGTCCAACTCTGCCTTGTAAGCGCCAGTACGAAACATGGCGATCCAGATTGAAGTGTCCGCGAGAATCACTGTTCGTCTACTCGCAATCTCCGCACGTCTTCAATGTTCGGAGCGGTCCCAGCCAACGCCAGAAGCCTGCGACCGGCTTCCCGCGCAATCAACGACTTTAGCGCGGCACGAATCAACGCCGCTCTTTCAGTCAAGCCGCTGTACTCTTCCGCCGTTCGTAGCAGATCGTCGTCGAGCGATACGGTTGCTCTCATATTTCCTCCATACACCAATTATAGCACCGATCCGAGCACTAAAGTGGTGTCTATTGGGCAAGATTGAGGCGTTCCCGAAATACCGCCGCCCCAATCGCGACGCTCCACAACTCGTGCTTTTGGCGGATTTAGATTTACCCGTTCTCGTGAATCAGTTAATCCGTCACTCATCTTTCACCCTTCTTTCCTTGGCACCGTAGTGCGTGCGGCGACTATCCTCGGTTTCACGGGGTTAATACTTCTCGTACCACAACCTATTGTGGTAACTGTACTAAGGCAGCCACCCCACTTCTTCAATTTATGGACGAAGGAGAAATAGACCACCATCAGGCAAAATGCCTTGGACCGATTCACCCCGCCGAGAACCTCTCCGCCAACTCTCTCCAGTTCATCGGCGATCTCGAAGGTCAAAGGGAATACGAAAGCGGTGTCGATACTCTAAAATGGAATGTTCAACCACTGGTTGTTGTAAAATGCAACAAGCTGCGCTTGAGCGGCCTTGCTCTTGAAACTCATGATGATGTGCTCAGCGAGGGCGTTCTTTCGCCGGATTTTGAGCACGGCAAAAAGTTGGTTGAAATGGCTCTTGGTAAATTTGGAATCGACGGTCAACCGGAGTTGAGTGCGCTTCTCTGCGGGAGAGATGACCCTGCGCTTCGGTCGGGATGTGGCCTTCTTCGCGGCAGGCATATGGTTTCCTTGTTGTGATGTATCTTACAGCACTCGTGTATGAGTGTAGAAGACTATGCGCTAACCGATAGTAACCAAAGGAATTCGCATGAAGGAAGCGGCGGGGAAGTAGTGGATTCATTGCAGGAAGTCGAGGGATTCAAAACCGAATGAACCACAACAAGTCAAACCGTGGGGGGGATGGAGAAAAGAGAACCGGCCAGAGACCGCGAAGCGCACGACTTTGTTTCAATCCACGCGCCCCGCGCGGGGCGCGACGTCAAAACCCCGACGCCCGTACTGCCTTGGCGTTTCAGTCTCTGGCCAGATTCAGCGCATAGCGAGCGTGCTTGCGTTCACCCGTACGGACGAGCGCGCCCTTTTCTGTGAGGTCGGATAAATCGCGGGTTGTTGTGGCTGGGGAAGCGCCGGTGATCGTGCTGTAGTTGCCCGCACTCAGTCCCCCCTTGAACCCGTCGGGACCTTCCCGGAAGATCCGCAGGAGCGCCTTCTGCTGCCTGTCATTGATGCGGTCGCGCAGCCGGTCCAGTAGCTTTGTTTTGGCAATCAGGAACTCCACCTGCGTGATGGTCCGGCGCTGCGCTTCCAAGGCGATGTCAGCGAACCATGTGAGCCACTCATTCACATCAACCCGCTTGTTGGCCCGTTCAAGGGCCTCGTAATAGCTTTTCTGGTGAGCAAGAATCGTCGTGGCTAAAGCGACGAGCAGGGGTTGACCGAAGCTCTGCGCCATCGCCTTTTCTGCGACGGCGCGGCCGATCCGACCGTTGCCATCTTCAAACGGATGGATGGACTCGAAATACAGATGGGCAATGCCCGCCCTTGTAATGGCGGACAGGGGTTCCGCACCCTGCGGCATCGTTTGATTGAACCATGCGATGAACCGCTTCATCTCTGACGGAACCCGCTTCGATGGAGGAGCTTCAAAATGCACTTTCTGTGCGCCAATCCGGCCAGAAATAACCTGCATTGGCTCCTTGCCGGTGCGATAACTCCCGATATTGCCGAGGTCATTTCGGCCAGCGACCACCATCCGGTGCCAGCGAAACAGCAGCTCGTTTGAAACAGGCTCAGCGGATGATCGGAAAAGATCGACCATCATTTCGGCAATCCCCTGTTCTGCTGGCGTGGCGCGCCGCTTGTCAGCAACCAGCCCAAGCTGGCGCTGGACGGAAGACTGAACACTGGCCCGATTGAGAATTTCACCTTCAATCTCGGAGGTCGTCAGCGCTTCTCCACTCATCGCTTCTACGAGAAGTTGATTGCGCTCGTTTTCGCCCAAGTGCTTGGCCGTGCCGATGACAACGCCCGCACCAACGAGAAACTGCTCCTCGGCAGCAGCCATCCGAGAACGGTCCCACTTGAAATTCGGCCAATCCGGGTTTTGCCAGTTCCATGCCATGAGCGATTACGGACCTTTCTATCGCTCATCATACCCCATAAACATGAGCGATACAATCAGATTATATCGCTCAATTTGGGCGTTACCGCGCATCTCAACGGGAATTTGCAGGGTAGAGCGCCGGGAACCAACGCTCCACAACGCTGATCGGAAAGCCCAGGCGAACAGGTGCTCGTGAACCGGCAGAAACAAGCAGACCAGTTTCGAGAAGCTGTGCAAGAACCATGCGAGCCATGCGTTCCTTGTAGCGGGTGAGGGCCCGCGCCTGGACTGCGCATCGTCCAGCTTGACATTCCCGCCCGCTCCGGGCCGCCTCCCGGCACAGTCTTCGCAGCCTTCGATCGGCTGACCAAACCCTCCGCCAACGAGACGAAGACGCTCTCCATGGCGGTTGGCCTAGCGGCTCTGGCCATCGAAACCCGCCGCCTCTACTCCGACCTGGTCCACCGCTCGGAGTTCGACCTGCTCACCGACATTCACAATCGTTTCTCGCTGGACAAGCACCTGGATCGGCAGATTCGCGAAGCCCGTGAAACGGCCGGGATCTTTGGACTCATCTACATCGACCTCGATGAATTCAAGCAGGTGAACGACTTATATGGACATCATCTCGGAGATCTTTATCTGCAGGAAGCCACGTTCAGAATGAAGCGGCAGCTTCGCCCTCAGGACAAGCTGGCGCGCCTGGGCGGCGACGAATTCGTCGCACTGGTCCCGGTGGCGCGAAGCCGCGCCGATGTCGAGGAGATCGCGCGGCGCCTGGAGCGCTGCTTCGACGATCCGTTTGCCATCGGTGGGCACCTGCTGCATGGTTCCGCCAGCGTCGGCATGGCCCTCTATCCGGCAGACGCCACCACCAACGATGGCCTCTTAAGCGCCGCGGACGCCGCCATGTACAAGGCAAAGAGAAACAGGCGCGAAATCGAAAGGGGACACGCCGAGGTGGGGAATCCCTGACTCATA
This sequence comes from Acidobacteriaceae bacterium, assembly GCA_003138365.1. Lineage (GTDB taxonomy): Bacteria > Acidobacteriota > Terriglobia > Terriglobales > Acidobacteriaceae > Telmatobacter. The sequence continues at coordinate 12,824 of PLFY01000088.1, read as the reverse complement.
CCGGAACCCAAGAAAGAGCACCAGTCTGCCCAACTTTTGAAGTTGAGATCCCCGTGACAATGAGCTCAGCAACTGCAACATTCTGAAATGGCAAGCCAAGCAAGATCACGTTATGTTGCCGAAGGTCGTCGGGAGTTATGTTCCGACTGGGTTTGACAATTGGCTTTACCCCCATTTCCCCAAAAAGACTAGAAAACATTGCAAGATCCTCATCGGCGCTATCACCTTGCATCTGAGAAGTTGCAATCCATCGGGTTGTTCACAGCCGCCACAGCTCCGGTTAGCGTAACCGTGCGGGGAGCGGGGGAAAAAGCGCTGGCCGTGGGCGGCATGGCTCCTCAGAGATATAATTCCGGCATGGCTCTGAAAGAGGCTATTGCACTCATTGATGCGGAGATCGCGACGCTCAAACAAGCCCGCGCGCTCCTCGCGGCCGGATCAGCGGTCACCGTAGCGAAACGGAAGGCCGGCAGACCGCCAAAGGTGCAGCCTGGCACTACGGCGACCCCAAAACGCAAGAAGAAACGTAATCTGTCACCAGAGGGCCGCGCCCGCATTGCGGAAGCCGCCAGAAAGCGCTGGGCTGCGCAAAAGAAGGCTGCCAAGTAAAGGCATTGAATAGTACGACGGTACGAACCGGCTCTTGGGGATCAGCATCGATATCCGGATTGCCGACGATTCAGGTCCATGCCGATCATTGGATAACCGGCATGGACTCCTCTGTTTGGTAAGGGCTGTTGGCGTAAGGTGACCTTGCCAGCAAACTTGTTCAGCAAGGTTCCTTGCCCTCCCAGGTTTCAAGTTCGGGAACCGTGCGGCATGACGCGAATCACGAATCAAGCCGTTAGCTGAGTCGAGTGTATGTGGCTGATTGATGCGGCTGTCGGCGGATATAGTTGCACCACTGTGTCGATCACATGGTAGAGCCGAATAGCCTGTAGTTGCCGTTTGGAGGAACCTGTAGACCGTGCATGATGACCGAGCCAACTGCTTCCAAAATGGAAAACAGTTCAAATCGAGGGCGACCTACCAGTTGTTCGGAAACTCCGAACAACTGCCGAAGAAGAAAATGAGATTCGGCACACGCTACGTGCCGAATTGGATTGAGATTCAGGAGTATGCATGGCGACGAAAAAGCAGGCGAAGATCACTCAGCAGCCCAACCCGGCGACGAGCGAAGGTTTCTCTGTTGGTCTGGGCAGCTTGATGGATCGTGTGGTCTCGATTCTGGAGCAGGCTCGCGGCAACGTGGTGCGCGCCGTCAACAGCAATATGGTGATCGCCTACTGGCTGATCGGACGCGAGATCGTTGAGGCGTTGCAGAGCGGCGAGCGCCGGGCCGAGTATGGCCAAGGCGTTCTGGATGAGCTTTCGGAGCAACTGACCGAACGTTACGGTCAGGGGTTTTCGATAGTGAATTTGCGCCATATGCGCCTGTTTTATCAGTCATTTAGCGATAGGTCTCCAATTCAGCAGACACTGTCTGCTGAATTCAGTTCGATCACTCAGGCGGATGTCGTATCTGAAATGCAGACGGCCCTGGTTGCGAAGAATGAGCTGCATGGATTTTCTCCCAACCTGAGTTGGTCCCACTACCTCACTCTCTCCAGGGTGGAGAATCCGGTTGAGCGGCGGTTCTATGAAATAGAGGCGGAAAAGTGTGGATGGAGTATTCGCATCTTGGAACGGCAGATTCACAGCTTGCTCTTTGCCCGCCTGCTCAAGAGCCGCGATAAGGCCGGAGTGCTGGCTCTGGCCGCGCAGGGGCAAGTGGTCAGTCAGCCCATCGACGTCATCAAGCAGCCCTACGTCCTGGATTTTCTTGACCTGCCAGATAGAGCGCAACTTCGCGAATCGGATCTGGAAACGGCGATCATCGAGAACCTGCAACCGTTTCTATTGGAGTTGGGCAAGGGCGTTGCTTTCGTTGGCCGCCAATATCGCGTGACGACCGAGTCGCAGCCTTACTTCATCGACCTGGTGTTTTACAACTACCTGCTGAAATGCTTCGTATTGATTGACCTCTTATGTGGTCGGCCACATAAGAGTTCTTCTGTGGCGCAGCCCGTTATGTGGCGTTCAGCAAAACAAGCAGCCATATTCGCTCCGTTTCAGTATTTGAACGCCACATAACCAGACTACAGCGATTGAAGGAACCGGAGCAATCCGGGGTCCGCCCTCCAGTGTTTGTGCTCCTTCTCGGTCTTGATTTCACAGGTGGCAAGCGCTTTGGCCTTCATTTCCAGATCGACCTCGGCATAGACGTTCGTGGTGTTGAGAGAGACGTGGCCGAGCCATGCGCGGATCGTATTGATGTCAACCCCGGCACGGAGTAGATGGGTTGCCGTTGTATGCCGAATCGTATGTGGGCTCACGCGCTTATTCTTGAGAGATAGCATGTGAGCTGAGATCTTCTGAGCGTATCTCTCGACCATGGCGTGGATTCCAAACCGGGTGATAGGTTCGCCGCGTCGATTGAGGAACACGTGGCCGGTATCGTTTCGGCTGCGTATCAGAGGCGCGAGTTCCATCACCGTCTGCGGCCAGAGTGGACAGCGTCTCAGCTTGTCGCCCTTTCCATGTATCTGAACCAAGGAGTGCTCCTTGCTGCTGGCTTTCGTCAGAGTCAGATCGCCGACCGTCGTATGTGCTGCTTCGTCGGCCCGTGCACCCGTGTTGTAGAGAAACAGCAGCAACGCATGGTCCCGGCGGCCTTGCTCGGTGAATTTGTCCGGGGCATCCAACAGAGCGTCCATCTCAGATTTCTCAAGATAGGTGATACACGACCGGGGCGCTCGCTTGGGCGGGATAACACGGATTTGTCCGCACCAAGCGACGTGTTCGGGGCTGTGCAGCCCTATATAACGAGACAGCGAGTGGATGGCGGCCAGTCGCTGATTCCGCGTTGCCGTTCCGCACCTGCGAACTTGCTCCAGATTTTGCAAGAACAATCGAACCAAGTCCGCAGACACATCAATCACGGTGAGCTGGTCGATCTCTTTCCGCGTACTCCTGGCCGCGAACGGAAGTAGCAAACAAAGCGTATCTCGGTAACTCCGTTGCGTATTGCGTGCCAGATTGCGTTCAGTCACCAGATACTCAAGAAGAAAGCGCCGGACCCACGGTCCAAGAAGGGCTGCGTCAGTCATGATGGTCCTCCCGCTTGGCATAGAGTTCAAATCGCAGGCTTGCCTCGTGCAGGAGTTCCGGCGTCATGGTGAGATACACCTGGGTCGCAGCCAAATGTGCGTGCCCCATGTACACGGACAGTTGCGGCAACAGCAGTTGCACATCTTTACCTTCGCGGTACCACGCTGTCAGTCGATGAACTGCCGAGGTATGGCGCAGGTCATGGAGGCGCGGTTGGCAGCGCGGTCCTCCTTCTCGATGCAGGCCAGCGTGCTGGCGCAGTTGTTGAAAAGCCCCTTCGAGTGTGTTGAGAGGGATTTGTTTGCCCTTTCTTCCAACAAAGAATGGAGATTCTGCCTCATGAGAATCGCCACATGAGGCACGGCCGTTTCCAGTGAAGAGTGCGCACGGAGATGCGTCCAAAACGCCTCCCCGTGCAATAAACCCACTGCCACCCCAACTATTCGCTATCCAAAACCCGCTTTAATTGCTGTATTTTAGCGTTATTGTCTTTCCAAACTCGTACAGATAGGCTCTATAATACATCACAGAAAGGAAACGGCATGACCCCACCCAAGAGGACCGCACCCCGAACGAAGCGTAGAGTTGTTGCTCCCGCAGAGAAGCGCACCCAACTCCGGCTCACCGTCGATTCCAGATTCACTTTGAGCCATTTCAACCAACTTTTTGCTGTGCTGAAAATCCGGAGAAAGAACGCCCTCGCAGAGCACATCATCATGAACTTCAAAACCAAGGCCGCCCAGGCGCAACTTGTTGGGTTCTACAACGGCCCGTGGCTGAACATTCCGTTTCAAGCTATCGACACCGCCTTCGTCTTCCCGTTGACCTACGAGATCGCGGATGAACTGGAGAGAGTCGGAGGCGAGATTCTTGGGGGAGTGAATCGCTCCAAGACATTTCGCGTCATGGTGGCCTACTTTGCCTCCATCTACAAGTTGAAGAGTCCAACACATCCCACCGTTGCATAATCCTGCCGGAACATCGCTGCGCAAGAGGCAACCGCATGAACCTGATGATCGTGGAGAGCCCAAACAAGATAAAGAAGATCAAGGCAATTTTGGGCAGCGGTTGGGATGTTGCCGCAAGCGTTGGGCATATTCGGGATCTCCCGGTGAAGAGCTTGGGTGTCGAGCCGAACACTTACCGGCTTGAATACCAGATCCTCGAACGGAGCGAATCTGTCGTTTTACAACTGCGGCAGCGCGCCGCCCGCTCCGAACAGGTTTACCTAGCCACGGACCCCGACCGCGAGGGAGAAGCGATTGCATGGCACCTTCAGCAGGTTTTGAACCTTCGCCGATATGTGCGCGTCACCTTCGACGCAATCACTGAAAGCGTGATTCGTGCTGCGCTCAAAGCTCCGCGGCAACTCAACACCAACCTCGTTCATGCGCAGGAGGCCATCCAATGAACTGAAAGATATTCTGCAAGTCCCCGCCCAGATCAGCCATGCCTAATCCTCCCACCGGGCACTTGGTTACGTCAGTCCCGTTACTTTGTAAGCATGAGAAAAGTAGGAGAAGTGGCACCAACGACGGGGCTAAGGCGGCCACAGGGTGGGCCGCTGGCGTGTTGGCAGGGGTGAGGCTATCGGAATCGTTCTGGGACCAAATCAAGCCCGGTACACCTAAAGGAGCAAGTGGTTCCCAAATTGGCTACCTGACTTAAAAACTGGCCTATACCCCCAGCGGGTATAGCAAGCTAAGTTATTGATTTTATGGTGCCGGGAGGGGGGGTCGAACCCCCATGACCTTGCGGTCGGCGGATTTTGAGTCCGCTGCGTCTGCCAGTTCCACCATCCCGGCTCGGGGTGGGAATATCCATAAAAAGTATCGCACAGCCTTTGCCCCATCCGCCACCGCGTTCGCGCACGGACCGAATCAACTGATCTGCCACCACAGTTGCTTTCTTCAAGAACCCGCCCGCATTTTTCCACGCGTGTCCTGGCCGAAGGCGCCTGCCCCACCGCAGGCGCCGTGCGACAATGAAGGCAATCGTGATGACCACAGCCTCCTCTGTAGTTGTTCCCGAACCGGTTGCGGTGACCCCGCAGTTGCTCGCCTCACACAGCATCACCGCGGATGAGTACACTCGCATCCTGGCGGCGCTGGGCCGCGTCCCATCCCTCACTGAGCTTGGCATTTACAGCGTGATGTGGAGCGAACACTGCTCCTACAAGTCCAGCCGAGTGTACCTCAAGCGGCTGCCCACCAAGAGCGACCGCGTTGTCCAGGGTCCCGGAGAGAACGCCGGCATCATCGACGTGGGCGATGGCTGGGCCTGCGCCTTCAAAATCGAGTCCCACAACCACCCCAGCTACATCGAGCCCTTCCAGGGCGCGGCTACCGGCGTCGGCGGCATTCTCCGCGACATCTTCACCATGGGCGCCCGGCCCCTCGCCGTGATGGATTCGCTCCGTTTCGGGCCAATTACCGAGGAGGCCGGTCAAGACGCTGAAGAGCGCAAGCTCATCGCCCGCAACCACTCCATCGTTGAAGGCGTGGTAAGCGGCATCGCCGGTTACGGCAACTGTTTCGGCGTGCCCAATCTCGGCGGCGAAACCAAATTCGAGTCCTGTTACAGCGGCAACCCCCTGGTCAACGCCTTCGCCCTCGGCCTCGTTCGCATTGACGAGATCTTTTACGGCAAAGCCACTGGCGTCGGCAACCCCGTCATTTATGTAGGCGCAAAGACTGGCCGCGACGGCATCCACGGCGCAACCATGGCCTCGGAAGAGTTCAAAGAGGGCTCCGAACAGAAGCGGCCCAATGTTCAAGTGGGCGACCCCTTCATGGAAAAGCTGCTCCTCGAAGCCTGCCTTGAGGCCATGCGCACTGGGGCCATCGTCGGCATTCAGGACATGGGCGCCGCCGGCCTCACCTGTTCCACCTGCGAGATGGGCGCCCGCGGCGGTGTCGGCCTCGACGTCGAGCTCGACCTCGTTCCCCAGCGCGAAACCGGAATGTCCGCCTATGAAATCATGCTCTCCGAAAGTCAGGAGCGCATGTTGCTGGTCGCCATCAAGGGCAGCGAAGACGAAGTCCTCCGCGTCTTCTCAAAATGGGGATTGGATGCGGTCATTGTCGGCGCCGTCGAGCCCGCGCCGCGCCTCCGCATCCGCCACCACGGCGTTCTCGTCGCAGACATTCCCAATCGGTCCCTCACTGACGACGCTCCCCTCTACAACCGCCCCGTCGGCGTCTGGAACTCACCCGTCCCGCTCAATCCCTCTGAAGCCGTCCTCGCCCAGCTCGCCGAAGACCGCGATTTCACTGCCGACCTGAAAAAACTCCTCGCCAGTTCAAACGTCTGTTCCAAGCGCTGGGTTCACGAGCAGTACGACACCATGGTCCAGACCAACACCGTGATCGGACCCGGCGGCGAAGCCGGAGTCATGCGCATCAAGGGCACCGGAAGTCCAGGCCGCGAGCGTGGACTGGCGATGGCTCTGGACGGCAATGGCCGTTGGGCCTATCTCAACCCCAAGCTAGGCGCCATGCACGCAGTAGCCGAAGCCGCCCGCAAGGTAGCCTGCACCGGCGCAACCCCAGTGGCTGCCACCAACTGCCTCAACTTCGGCAACCCTGAGAAGCCTGAAATCATGGCCCAGCTCTCCGCCGCCATTGACGGCATCGCCGAAGCCTGCACCGCCCTCTCCACCCCCATCACCGGCGGCAACGTCTCTCTCTACAATGAAACCCGCGGCGAAGGCATCTATCCTACCCCCGTCCTCGGCATCGTCGGCATCCTCGACGACGTTACCAAAGCCGTTCCCTCTCACTTCCAGGCCCAAGGCGACGCCATCCTTCTTCTTTGGCCGATCCCCGCCGGCCAGGAGCCCGACCCCGATCTCCATGTGCCCTTTCATCCCGATCAAGCGGAAGACAATGCCAGCCCACTGCCGGGCGTGCTCGGCGGTGAGGCCGCGGTCGTTCCCGAGGACGCGGAAGACCCCGAAGCCTTCGCCACCGCCGAGTTGGTCGCCTTTGGCTCTTCCGAATACGCCAAGGTAGTTCTTGGCGGCCTGTGGGGCCAGCCGCCGCCGCTTGACCTTGACGCCGAAGCCGATCTCCACACCCTGCTCGCCGTCCTCGCCGACCATCAACTGCTCAGTTCCGCCTGCGACCTCTCTGACGGCGGCCTCGCGGTAGCCTTGGCCCAGGCCGGATTTCCAAAGGATATCGGCGCTGCCGTCGAGCAGGACCAGTCCCTCATGGTTCATCCTCTCTTCGGCCTGTTCGCCGAGCCCGCTTCCACCATGCTGGTCACCGCACATCCCAGCCGGGTCCCCCAAATTGAATCCCTCGCTGCCGAATACAGCTTCTTCTCCGCCCGCATCGGCGTTACCGGCGGCCACCGCCTTGAAGTTTCCATCTACCACGATCCCTTCATCTCCGCCCCGCTAGCCAGCCTCCGCAAGCCCTGGGCCTCCGCCTTGGAAGCCACCCTCCACGGCGAGGTAACGGCATGACCCGCCGCCTCTACGAGGGAGTTGATGGAATTCGGAGCCCGACGAATGAAATTCCCGTCGCCTCGGCTTCGTCAGCCCTGATCCCTGTTCCCTGTTCCCTGTTCCCTGCATTTGACAAACTCCGCGAAGAATGCGGTGTAGTCGCCATCCACGGCCACCCTGAAGCTGCCCGCCAGGCCTATCTAGGCCTCTATGCCTTGCAGCATCGCGGCCAGGAGTCAGCCGGCATCGCCACCGCCGACGGCTATCATCTGGCCAACATCAAGGGCATGGGCCTCGTCTCTGAAATCTTCACCGACGACGTCCTCGCCAAGCTCCCCGGCTCCATGGCCATCGGCCACACCCGCTACTCCACCACCGGCGACTCGGCTCTCCTCAACGCCCAGCCCATCCGCGTCGACTCCACCAAGGGCCTCATCGCCATCGCCCACAACGGCAACCTCGTCAACCTCGGCAACGTCCGTGCCCGCCTCGAACGCGATGGCGCTTACTTTCAAACCACTTCCGACTCCGAGATCATCGTCCAGCTCATCGCCCACTCCCGCGCCTGCTCGCTCGTAGACGCCATCGCCGACTCGCTTTCCCAGGTCGAGGGCGCATTCTCCATCGTCATGATGACGCGCGACCGCATCTTCGCCGCCCGCGATCCACGCGGTTTCCGCCCGCTCTCCATGGGCCGCATCCGCAACTCCAACGGCCCAGACACCATCGTCTTCGCCTCTGAAACCTGCGCCTTCGACCTCCTCCGCGCCGAATACGAGCGCGACGTCCTCCCCGGCGAACTGGTCATGGTCACCGAGGACGGCGTCACCAGCCGCCAATACTCCACCGGCGTTCCCCAATCAAGTTGCATCTTCGAGCACGTCTACTTCGCCCGTCCTGACAGCCGCATCTTCGGCCGTTGGGTTCAGGAAAGCCGCGACCAGATGGGCCGCCAGCTAGCCCGCGAATCCGGAGTTTCCGCCGACGTCGTCGTTCCCGTCCCCGACTCCGGAGTGACAGCAGCTTTGGGGTACGCTGAAGAAGCCCGCATCCCCTTCCGCTTCGGGCTCATCCGCAACCACTATGTAGGCCGCACCTTCATTGAGCCCGAGCAGCGTGTCCGCGACTTCGGTGTCCGCCTCAAGCTCAACCCCGTCCACAACCTGCTGGAAGGCAAGCGCGTCATCCTCATCGACGACTCCATCATCCGCGGCACGACGAGCCGGAAGATTGTGCGCATGGTCCGCGGCGCAGGCGCAAAAGAGGTCCATCTCCGCATAAGTTGCCCGCCCACCATCTCCCCCTGCTTCTATGGTGTAGATACCCCCAGCAAGCGCGACTTGATAGCTGCGAATAAGTCCGTAGAAGAGATCCGCCAATACATTGAAGCCGACTCACTAGCCTACCTATCCCTCGAAGGCCTCCTGAAGAGCTGCGACGGCGCAGAGCACACCGGTTACTGCACCGCCTGCTACACCGGCAACTACCCCACCGAGTGGGTCGATGTAGAAGACATCCTCCCCGCCGCCGCAGCCATCTAATATCAGGCTTGCCGGAGCCCGTTGGCTGGCATGATGGTCACTCGAATCCACTGAGCAAAAAACGGGTCCTCAAACCGCAGACGGGTGGAACTCATCAGGTGATCCTCGCGAAGAATGCCGCTGTCGATCATGGAATGAAGAGATTTTCGAATCGTTCCAGGCCCTCGGCCGACAGACTGTGCTGTCTTGGTCGACTGGAGATTGACCCCACCTTGTTCTACGACCGCCAGCAGCGTTCGCTGCTGGATCGATGTAAGCGCTCTCCATAGCTGGGTGAAGAATGGATCCTGCTGTCGAACGAGGTAGACCAGTGTTTCGTATACAAACGGTTGTGTAAGAGCAGAGGGATTCGCAGTCGTGCCCTCTCTCAATCGAAACCAGCAACTATGCGCCAGCATTTGCACGTTATAGGGCACGTCCTCGGCTAGATCGAGCAAGCGGACGATCGCCTGAGGCTCAACCGAGTACCCGCCTTCGCGGAACTTTTCCTCCAGGAATCTGCTGAAATCTTCACGCGGGATGGGGCCAAGGAACATCTTGCTCCCCAATCGATAAAAGGGCCTGGCCGCGTCGGTGACCATGTCGTTCAGCATCCGGGTCTTCGAACCCGCAAAGACGTATCCAATCCGGGAATGGGTCTGAATCGCGGCACGAATCTGCCCCTCCGCAACTCTTCCTCCCAGCTCAACCACGCGTTGAAACTCATCGATGATGAGGCCCACCGGCCTGGTCTTCGGTTGCGCCCGCGCAAGTTGTTCAAGGCCGTTCAGCGCTTCGGTCAGAAGCACCGTGTGGTCTTGCCGCGACGAATCGATGCCAAGCTTTGCGCTCCAGGTGTCGTCCAGGACACTGTAATCCAGCTCCGGCCGCAAAGTGTGGAAGAAGCGCCGCACCTGTTCGCCCGCCCGTCTCACTCCTCCCTTCAAATGCCGGGCCGCACTGGTCACGATCCCGGCCACCATCAAATCCAGAGTGGGATAGCTCTCGGCGTCCAGACGCAGCACAATGGCGGATTCCGCCGACAGGCGGTCTGCGGCGGTCTTCAGGATTGAAGTCTTGCCAAACCGCCGCGGGCCAATCAGGAACAACTTGCCGCCCTCGCGAATGGTTCGCTCGACCGTCGCGAGTTCATCCGCGCGATCAATCAGAGATCCCAGCCCCAACTCCCGCCCAAACTGAAATGGATTTATAATCACACTAAATAGTATCATACTAAAAGGTATCATACCAAACAGTATGATACCTTTTAGTATCATTACGGGTGCCCCAGACCTCGACTCTGAGACCTGGGAATGCGTCAGCCCTACCGCCGTGTCGCCGCATAATACCCCCGACCGAGTCAAAACCTCTGATCGCCCCACCAGGCACACCCGCTTGATCCGATGGAACGAACCATCGCGCGTTAGATCCGAAGGCGCTCCATATCTCACTCTTGAGGCCCAGTATTTCAGCCTTTGTGGCGACGGCCAGAGCAGCCGTAAAGATGCCGGTGCTCAGGCAGGCTAAAAGCCCCGCAGACTCCGCGCCTGATCTCTGACCCCTGATCTCTGACCCCTGATCTCTGATCTCTGACCCCTCTTCGTGTCCCCAGTCACAGGACGTTCACACTCCGCCTGTGATAGCATCCCTCTTCTTAGCAAATCACGCCTGCAGGTTCATTCTCCAATCATCTGCACGGCGTCGGCCCAAACCTTTATGAATGAGGTAGACGGCAGACCGGGACACGTGGCCCTCCAATCCGGCCACCTGGACGCCCCCCAGGACGTTCCCAATCTTTCCCTGTGCCGGGCCCAACCCAACTCACTGGCTGCTCCAGTTCTCGCTTTTGAGACCTGGGAGTCAGCGACCTCATTCCCCACGGACACTCGTCCAAAGTCTGCATTATCAAGGAGAAACCCATGAAAACCTACCAGGGAAGTGAGATCCGCAACGTAGCTGTAGTGGGGCATGCGCACTGCGGCAAAACCACCATGATTGCCGCGCTGCTGCATGCCGCCAAGATGACCCCAACCCAGGGCCGCGTGGCCGACGGCACCGCCGCCACCGCCTATGACGACGAAGAAATTGCCCGCGGCGTAACCATGCAGAATGCCGTCGCTTTTGCCGAGTGGCAGGGCGTCAAAATCAATTTCGTAGATACTCCCGGCTTCCATATGTTCTCCCACGAAGCCCGTGCGGCCCTCCTTCCCGTCGAAGCTGCTGTCGTTTTAGTCAACGCCCAGAATGGCGTAGAAGCCGTGACCGAGCGGGTGTGGAGGTATGCCGAAGAGGCCAGCGTCCCCCGCATCGTCGTCGTCAACCAGATGGACCACCCCAAAGCCGGCGGTGGCGGCGGCTTGAGCGCCCTCGTCGAGGATCTTGTCGACCGCTGGGGCCGTAATTGCGTCCCGGTCCAGTTGCCCATCTCCGATGCGCAAGGTTTCCATGGCGTGGTGGACCTGGTGACCATGGAGGCGTTCTTCTACACCCCAGGCGGCGACGGCCGCGGCAAAATCGGCGAGATCCCCAACAGCCTTGCCGCCGACGCAAAGGCCCGCCATGAGGCGCTGGTCGAGCTGGTCGCCGAGGGCAAAGACGAGCTGATGGAGGAGTATTTCGAAAAGGGCACCATCCCCGAGCAGCACCTGATCGCCGCGCTCCATGAAGCCATCCGCGAAGACCGCATCTTCCCGGTACTCTTCTCCAGCGGCCTGGCCAACATGGCTACCGACCACCTGCTCGACTTCATCAAGGTCTACGCCCCCTCGCCCGTCGAGCGCGCTCCCATTGCCGTCCACGCGCCATCGTTTGAGGCCGTCGCCACAAACGGAGACGCTGCCGTTGAGGCTGGCGCAGAAATCTCCTTCCGCAAGGTAGACGACAACGAACCGGCGGCGCTGGTGGTCTTCAAGACCATGACCGACCCCTTCTCCGGACGGATTACTTTCTTCAAAGTCCTCAGCGGCATCGTTCGCAACGACGCCACCGTCGAGAACTACACCCGCCGCTCTCAGGAACGCCTCTCCCACCTCAGCATCATGCAGGGCCGCAAGGCCGTCGAGGTGCCCGAACTGCACGCCGGCGACCTGGGCGCGGTGGCCAAGCTCCGCGACACCCTCACCGGCGACACGCTGGGCCAGAAGGGCGCCGAGATCCAGGTGGATCTGGTCGCGTTCCCCGAGCCTGCCATGACCTACGCCATCGAGCCCAAGAGCCGCGCCGACGAGGACAAACTCGCTCCCGCCATTCATAAGCTCATGGAGGAGGACCGCCTCATCCGCTTCTTCCGCGACCCCATGACCAACGAGTTCCTCATCGCCGGCGCAGGTCAGCCGCACATTGAAACCATCGTCAGCCGGCTCAAGAAGCGCTACCATGCCGAGGTCACCCTCAAGGCCCCCAAGGTTCCCTACCGCGAGACCATCCGCGCCAAGGTCGAGGCGCCGGGTCGCCACAAAAAGCAGACCGGCGGCCACGGCCAGTTCGGCGACTGCAAGATCCGCATGGAGCCACGGCCCCGCGGTGCCGGCTTCGAATTCGCCAGCGAAGTCTTCGGTGGCGCCATCCCCCGGAACTTCATCCCCGCTATCGAGAAAGGTATTGTCGAGTCCGCCGCCCGCGGCTATCTCGCCGGCTTCCCGGTGGTGGACTTCAAAGCCACCGTCTACGACGGCAGTTATCACGACGTCGACTCCAACGAA